>NZ_JBEIET010000015.1:0-30566 GCF_040382755.1 Flavobacterium sp. | reverse complement strand
GTTGCAGAAATTCCTTTTAAATTGGTATCTACTAAAAAAATACTAATTCCTTTATTTCCAAGTTCTGGATTTGTTTTTGCAGCTACTATATAATAATCCGCATACACACCATTTGTAATAAATGTTTTTGAACCGTTAATAATAAATTTATCACCTTGTTTTACAGCCGTAGTTCGCATACCTGCAACATCGCTCCCACCAAAAGGTTCGGTTACGCAAAGTGCACCTATTTTTTCACCTAATATACTTGGTGCTAAATAATTTTGTTTAATAGCTTCACTTCCTTCTGCGTTTAAATGCGTCATTGCTAAATAAGCGTGTGCCCACATAGCTGCAGCAAAACCAGAAGATTTAATTTTTTGAAGCTCTTCTAAAAACACAACGGTATAAAACAAATCTAAGTTTAATCCACCATAAGCTTCAGGATAATTAATTCCGAAAAAGCCCATTTCACCAAATTTTTTCCAAATAAAGCGTTCAATTGTACCTGTTTTTTCCCATTTTTCAATATGAGGCACTACTTCTTTTTGTAAAAAATCTTGTAAACTTTTTCTAAACAATTCGTGTTCTTCTGTAAAATATAATGAATTCATGAATTCGATTTTGTTAATTTGTTTTTAGAATTCCAAATATAAGGCTATTATTTTTAATTTTTCAAGTGGAAATTGCTTAACATTTGTTAAATCTTCACTGCTTTTAAAATCGCCATTCATACTTCTAAAAGTAACTATATTCTTAGCTACAGTGTAATTAAAGTATGGAAATTGTTGTAATTCTTTTATGGTAGAAGTGTTAATATTTATCTTTTTTAAGTTTTCTGAAGATCTAATTTGGAATTTTTTATTCAAATCCGCAATTGCTTCAGGCGAAATTCCCCAAATAAAACCTAATTGTTCCATTGAAGCAAAACTTCCGAATTTATCCCTTTCAGATATTATTTTAAATGCTAATTTTTCTCCAATCATATACGCTTTTTCTAATTCAGCTTGATTGGCTATATTTAAATCTTGTACTACAATTTTAGTTTCTTTTTTATCAAATTTTTGATACGTATTATCATAATTTGTTTGATAATTATTAGCTGTTCTATTGGTTACCCAATCTGGAAATTTAAAATATGGCGCATACTGTTTCATCCATTCATTTGAAACACCTGTTAATTTCTGAAATTCTGCATTTGAATTCACATATTTATTTTGCTTTCTAAACTGATGCAATTTATCAATTTGCGTTTCTGACATTCCTAACTTATATCCTTTATAATCTGAAATAAAATTAGGGTTAAATGGATAAATTTTATTTGAGTTTTCTTGAGCTGCTTCTTTTAAACTATCAATTTCATTTTGAGCTAAAAGCCAATTTTTTTCTTCTGGAGTTAAATCCAAAGAAGTTGTATCCTTTTGATTATTAAACCAATAAATAAATAGTTGTAACAACCCAATGCTACAAATCAAAATTGCAATTCCGAAATAATGTCCTTTAGAAAATCGTAACATAGCTTACTGTTATAAATCAAAAACCGAACTTCGTTTGGTGTAAATTAAATCTTTAAGTTTATATATAAAAGCTAAAGTTAAATAAAAGCCAAATCCTAAACCTACTGTAATAAAAGATATATACACGAAAAATAAACGCACTTGAGTGGCACGCATCCCTAATCTGTCCGCTAAACGAGAAGCTACAAAAAATCCGTTTTTTTCGAAAAAATGAAGTAAGTTATACATATATACGATTAAACATTTAAAGCATAAAGATACTTAGTTTTTTAACAATTGCAAACCTACAGCGCAGTTAAGGCATTTATTTTTATTACAATATTCGTTTTTAAGCTCTAATAATGATTGCGATTGAAAAGCATTAACTGATTTTACATTATAAACTGAGAATTTCTCGAGAATAGCATTTTTCTCTGAAGGTATGGATTCTAAAAGTGAAATTAATTCTTCAATATTTAATTTACCTTGATGTTTAGCATAACAAAACTTTATAGGAATTACAGTATTAATTAGTATCAAATCGATAAATGGAGTGGTTAAACCTTTACTTTTTGTTTTACTTATTTTTGAAAAATTATAATGACTTTTCCAATATTCTGATGTTTCACTTTTTAATAATTGTTTGATTTGGGCATAGGAATTAGCTTGAATTAGTTGAGAAAACAAATTTTGGTTATTCGCTATTAAATTTGCAAATTGTGACAAACGTATTGTTGGAAAATTGTCAGGACGAAGTTTAAAAAATTGTGGATGCAAACCAAATTCTGATTCTAAATTGTATTTTATTTTGAGATAGCTCCAGTTTGATGCCAATTTTATGTGATATTCATCTTCAATAGGTTCATTTAATAAATTTAATTTGCCAAAAAATAAGGCTTCCAAATTTTCAACATCATAACTTTCTTTTCTAATTAACGAAAAAGGAATAGATTGAGCCAATTGCAAAAAGCACTCACCATTTGTATTCAGACCAAAATTTTTGGATAACATTTCGAAAAAAACGGCTTCCCAATTCGTATTAGTTTCTACTAATCGCTTATCAATGATTTCAGATTTTCTTTCTAATCTATTTATAAACAAACTTTCCAACCAATTGTTCCAAACAAACGAATCAATTTCTGCGATTTGGTTTTCGCAATTTATCCAAGATTTGGAAGTTAGTAGCGATTTGTACTTGTTTATTTCAGAAAGTGGGACGTATTTTTTTAATTCTAAAGTTGGAATTTCAGAATTGTCTTTTCTAAAAATAGGCGTATCATTTTCCCAAACCACGTGAAGAATTACGTTTTCATAATTAGCATCTTTCTCGTGATTGTGCAAATACCAATCGGAAGATTTAACGTGAATTTCAATATTTCCAGCCCATTTTTGCTGATTGATAGAAATTTGCGCGTTAAAAATATCAGGACCCGCATTTTGTAAATACTGTCCAAAATGATTGATTTCTAATTTTTCGTTAAGATGTGTTTTGAGTTGGGTAAATGGTAGTTTCTTATTTACCCATAAATAATGGAGAAATTCTTCTTGCATGGCGTGTACTTTTTAATTTAGCTTATATATAAAACAAATATAAAAAAAACGGATAACATATTGCCATCCGTTTTAAAAATATTTATTTAGATTTTCTATTTAATAGAACTAATAATATCGTGTTTTGTAATGATATGATGTTTTCCGTTTCCTAAATCTACCAAAACCGCTTGATTGTCTTTATTGATTAGTTTAGACACTTCATCTATAGAAGCCGACGCCAATACAACTGGAAAGGGTTTTCCCATAACCTCTTTAATAGGCAAATCAGCTATGTCTTTGTTTTCAAAATAGCTTCTAAACAAATCTGATTCATCTAAACTTCCTACAAAACCAGTCGTATCAATTACAGGAATTTGAGAAATTTTGTATTTTTTTAATCTTTCTATAGCATGAGAAACCAATTCTTCTGTTCTAACAACAATTAAAGGTTTGTCTTTATGGTCTTTAATTAAATCTTCTGCTTTAGTGATTTCTTCTTCCAAAAATCCGCGTTCACGCATCCATTCGTCATTGTACATTTTACCAACATATCGACTTCCAGAATCGTGAAACAAAACAACCACAACGTCATCTGGTTTAAAATGTTCTTTCAATTGTAACACACCTTTTATAGCGGCACCAGCAGAGTTTCCACAAAAAATACCTTCTTCTAAAGCTAATTTTCGAGTGTAAACAGCCGCATCTTTATCAGTAACTTTTGTAAATCCGTCTATTAAAGAAAAATCTACATTTAATGGTAAGATATCTTCACCAATTCCTTCTGTGATGTACGAATATATTTCGTTTTCATCAAAAATACCTGTTTCGTGGTATTTTTTAAAGACAGATCCATATGTATCAATTCCCCAAATTTTTATATTCGGATTTTGTTCTTTTAAATATTTAGCCACTCCAGAAATCGTTCCGCCAGTTCCTACTCCAACCACAAAATGCGTGATTTTACCTTCTGTTTGTTTCCAAATTTCAGGCCCAGTTTGTTCATAGTGCGCAGTAGCATTACTTGGGTTGTCATATTGATTTACATACCAAGAATTTGGAATTTCATCACCTAATCGTTTTGAAACGGAATAATATGAACGTGGATCTGTAGGTTCTACATCTGTAGGACACACGATAACTTTTGCGCCTACTGCACGTAAAATATCTGACTTCTCTTTTGACTGCTTGTCCGAAATTACAAAAATACATTTATACCCTTTAACAATAGCTGCTAAAGCCAAACCCATTCCTGTATTTCCAGAAGTTCCTTCAATGATGGTTCCGCCAGGTTTTAATCGACCATCTGCTTCAGCATCCTCCACCATTTTTAACGCCATTCTGTCTTTAACAGAATTTCCTGGGTTAAATGTTTCCAACTTCCCAAGAACCAAACAAGGCAATTCAGCTGTAATTTTATTAATTTTTACAATTGGCGTATTACCAATAGTTTCTAATATATTTTTAACGTATTTCATATTATTATTTTGTGATGACAAAGTTACATGTTCTTGTATGATTTACAAAAAATATCTTCAATTGGTCGATTTTGTACTATTTAAAGAAATTCCATTCTAATCCGAAACGAATGTGAAAGTCTCTAAATGGTGAACTTGGCGTGTTAAAATAATTTACTTTATTAGTAAACAAAGCATTAAAATGTTCTGCTTTAAGGTAAATTCTACATTGTTGTACACGAGCATTTACAAAGAAATCTAAAACAGGAAAACCTCCGACTTTTGTCTGATCTTGTACATAAAATTCACCTAAAACACCAAAATAATCATTAGCATAATACTTACTAAAGTAGTTTGCAGTAATACCCGTTTGCAACAACATGGCTTTCTTAAATACCGATTTGGTATAATACAATGTGTTTCGTAAAACAATATTTGGCAAATTTAAAATTTTAGCATCTTGTTGTACTTCTTGAAGTTTTACTCTGTTATCTAAGGACCAATTTCTGAATTTAATTTCCTTAGCGATTTCAGCACTAACATATTGAATAGATTTATTGTATTGAAATGGTTTTACATCCAAGCTATCCAATCGTTGTGTTGTGTTGTAAAAATACAAATGATCATTAATATTAGATATTTGAATTGTAGCATCTACCCATTTATTTTTAGTTTCCACTTTAATAGAACTAATTTTTTCATTTTTAAAAGGCGAATTCCAATTATAATTATCATAATCACTTTTATGAAAAACAAAAATATTATCTGGAATTTTGCTGACTTGTTGAGCTGATATTTTTACAAAATTATCATTTGAAAATGAATACTTGGCAAAAGCTTCAAAATTTGATGCCGGCTGATTGGAAATGGCATTTTGTGCTAAAATATTAAAATTCCATTTGTTTTTATCAAATTCGTATTGACCACCTATTGAAGTTACGCGATTGTGTAAGTTGTATTTGTCATTTGCATTGAAAACAATATTATCTGGAATAACATAAAATTGATTATACGAATAATTATCAATAAAAAAATTAAGTTCGCCTAACGTTTTGGTTTTAAAACTAACGCCAACTTTATTGTAAAATACATCAAAACGGGTTTTATTATTTATAGATGATGAAATTGCAGTACCTAGCCGATCACTTTTTGTATCTTGTAAATATTCGTAAAACTTATTTTCGTAATACGTTTGATGTTTAATTACAAAAGAATTACCCGTTGAAAATTGGTACGATTGATCTAAAAAATAGCGGTTTCCTTTTAATTTGGAAGAAGCATCATTAAAATAAACATCTACACGTTCTCGTTGACTAAAAGAAGGGTTTGTTCCATCCAATTGTTCAATTGTTTTAATACCACCATTTTCTTGATTAAAAATATCTTGACCAATGAAATTAGCTTTTAAAAAATATTTTTTATTTAAAGAATGATAATTTGTAATAAATCTAAAATGCCCAGAACTTGTAAGATTATTAAAATAATCCCCAACAGAACGAATTGATTTATAAGCAATCGTAAAATTTAAATTTGGTTTGGTATTTACAGATAATAAGGCATCTAAACTTTGCCCTTGACGCATAACAGTTTTGAAATAGATATCCGTTAAAGGAGTTGGCACAGAATAATAATAAATATCATTTGTATTTAAATAAGCAACGTGTTTCGCATTAAAACCAAATTGAGGCAAAGTACTAATAACTTTTTTTGAAAAATCTAATTGATTGTATAAATACCCTTCATTTGAAAAGGAGAATAACCCAAAATTATCTTTTCTTAAGTAATTGTATTTGTATTCATCTTGTATCGTCAAAGACGTATCAATATAAACGGTATCTTTTTGAGTATTGAAGGTTTTATATAGTTTAATATCTGCTTTTAATTCTTCAACTTTAGTAGTATCTGGTTCTTGCGAATACAAAGAAAACGACAAAGCAAAAAACAATATAATAAGTAAGTTTCTCATTTTTACAATTTAAAGGGCAAATGTACTGAGAATTTGTTGTAAAAAAAAACCCCGATAAATCGGGGTTTAGTTTATAAAATACAATAAATATTAATTAATTGTAAATGGGTGTGAAATTGTTGATCCAAATACTGAACCTGACACAAGCGTTGTACCATTAGTCAATTTTAAATTGTAAGATCCTGGCGCTATACCATCACCC
The DNA here is from genome assembly GCF_040382755.1 of Flavobacterium sp. GTDB lineage: Bacteria > Bacteroidota > Bacteroidia > Flavobacteriales > Flavobacteriaceae > Flavobacterium. Next base: position 23,936 of record NZ_JBEIET010000015.1, on the reverse strand, counting down.
CAACTATCATTCATAATGAAAGTATAGTTACCTGGTACTAAACAAAACTGAGTAGTAAATGAACCTAATCCGTCTGCATAAGGTGAAGAACTTGCTACAGTTGTATTTGAAGCATTTTTCAATAACCAAGAAATTTCTGAAGCATATGCATCAAATAGAATATTCAAATTAACTTTTGTATTAGCACAACCTCTTTGAATACTAACCACGTGGTTTGTTCTGTTAGGTAATGCATAAAAACCAGAACCAAAAACTAAAACTAATTGCTTAGCTGATCCATCTGATGGTAAAGCAGCAAATGAACCTGAGTTGATTTTTAGTTTAGCAGTAGTTTGTCCTGCAGGAATAACCGCAGTTGACATATCAATTGAATACATATTTGTAGTTGCAGTCGTAAAAGGACTAACAACAACTGGTACAACTCTATCTACGTTTGAAACTGTAGTTGAACTAACTAAAACTTCTGTAAAAGCAGGAGCTGCAGCAGTAAACTCAAAAACTGAAGTTGACTTATTAAAAAGCAACGCTTCTTGAGGACCAGAAAATGATTTGTAATTATCATCTTCATCGCTACAACTAACTAGCAATAAAGAAGCAATTAAACCAAAAAAGATTGAAAATCTAAAATTTTTCATAATTTAATAATTTATATTAATAACCAGGGTTTTGTTGTATAGAAACATTACCAGCAACCTCTAATTGTGGAATTGGTAAAGTCCATCTGTAATCAGAAAGAGGTAAAGTTAATGGCTGATCTAAAATATCATCATCTGTATTATCTCTTGTAATTCCTTGATTTCCGGCTAAAGCAGCAAGTCTTTTGATATCTAAATATCTATGACCTTCAAAAGCCAATTCTTTTCTTCTTTCTAATAAAATATCAGCCCATGCCGCTTGAGCATTTGCATATACTGGCAACGCAGGAGCAGGTGCAGCAAAAGCTCTAGCTGTTCTAATAGAACGCACTAAAGTAGCGGCAGCAGTTAAATTAGAAGAAGCTACTTCACATTCTGCAAGAATTAAAACCATTTCAGAATTTCTAAAGATTTTTAAATCATTTCTTAAATTTTGACCAGTTTTACCAGGATACTTATTGATAGGTAATACATCGTTACTTACATAATTAATATCAGTAGCATAATTAGGATTAATTAAAGCTGTAGCATCAATCCAAGTTGCTCTTCTTACATCATTTGGAAATTGATTGTATAAATTAAATAAGTTTCTACCCATATCTAAGAAAGCACCACCAGTAGCAGTTGTAACATTAAAATACCAAGTACTTCCAATATTTGACCAAGTACCTCCTGAAGGTCTAGCTGCAGCGAAAATACATTCTCCTTGAACAGCATCTCCCCACATTGAATTGTATGTAGTTGCAGTAGAAAGCGTACCTGTTGCTAAAGTAGCATATTGCTTTGCTTTCACATAATCTTTTCTGTAAAGGTACATTCTAGCTCTCGCAGCAGCAACAAATTTTTGAGTAACTCTAAAATAACTTGTTGCGCTTGGTGCCAAATTAGTTTCCGCAAATTGAAAATCACTTTCAATTAAATTATAAATTATTTGGTTTGAAACTCTTGGTCTGTCAATAACAAGATCATATCTATCAGGAGTTGTAGATAAAATAACACCTAATGCATTAGGGTTTGAAGGATCTACAGAGAAAAAAGAAACCAACTGAATGTATGAATACGCTCTTAAAGCTCTTGCTTCAGCCAAAACAGAATTTTTTGCAGCAATATCAGCTGGAGTAGTTACTACAACTAAATTTGCAAACTCTAATAATCTGTTAACTCTGTTAATTACAGTATAATGAGTGCTCCAAAGAGCAGTAGGCTCATCCGAATTTGCATTCAATTGATATCTATGTAATTCCTTATCTTGACCTCCGTTAGATGGTCCAATACCTACTTCATCAGTAAATACAGTTGTAAAACCGATTTCTTCAGTATTATTTACTCTTGAGTAAATATCACCATCTAAGTACTTTCTTAAATCAGAAACCGTCTTAAATGCATCCTCTCTATAGATTTCACCTGGCTGTACAATGTCTAAAGCATCGCTACAAGATGAAACCAATAATAAACTTCCTATTGCAAGGAAAATATTTTTAATTTTTTTCATAATTATTATTATTAATTAATTAATTAAAATCCAATTGAAGTACCAAAGGTAATCGTTCTAGGATTTGGGAAATTTGTCACTGATAATGCATTTATTGCTTCAGGATCAAAACCTCTCCATTTCGTCCAAGTTACTAAATTCTCAGCTAAAATGAAAAACTTCACATTTGTAAATGGTGAATTTTTTAACAGTTTTGAAGGAATATTATAACCTAAATTAATGTTTTTAAGTCTAATAAATGATGAATCGTATAAAAATCTATCAGAGTCTAAGAAAACATTGTTGTTAGAAGCATTAATAGAAGGTACTGTTGAAGTATTGTTGGTTGGTGTCCATTGATTTAAAAAATCAGCAGTTACGTTCTCTTGCCCAATAAATGCAGGGTTCGAAGCCCATCTAAATTGGTTATCAATTCTCCATACATCATACATATACGTAAATAAAGTGTTTAAATAGAAACCTTTGTAATCAAAGTTAAATCCAAAACCTCCTTGGTATTTTGGTATGTTACTTTTTCCTGTAGCTCTTCTATCTTTTGCTTCATCTGGCGTTTCTGTTAAATTATTATTTCTATCTAAGTATAATAAGTTACCATTCGCTTGGTTTACCCCTACATATGGAACTAAATTCCATTCGTTAAGAATGTTACCCACTTGACGTAAGTTAGCAACCCCACTTTGATTAGTAGTTGCCAAAGCAGTAATCTCATTTTGGTTATATGAAGAATTAGCAAATACTGAAAACTTCATATTGTCATTTTTGATTACGTTGTATTTTAATAACAATTCCACCCCTTTGTTAGTTAATTCTCCATTATTTCCAGCAACAGAATAACCTGTTCCAATAACTGCAGAATTTGGAATAGAATTAAACAAGTTAGAAGTAGTTTTGCTGTACAAATCAACATTACCTTCAAGTTTGTCATTAAATACTGCAAAGTCAACACCAATGTTAGCTTGTGTGATTTTTTCCCACTGAACAGTAGTATTATCAAAATTACCATATAATAAACTTCCAGGCGCATTATTATAACCCGTACCTACTGCAATAGTTTCTCTAATTAAGTTACTAGATGTTAACAATGATGGGAAACCATAGTTAGCAGCAGAAATATTTTGGTTACCATTTGTACCGTAAGAAGCTCTAAGTTTTAACATTGAGAATTTAGAATTTTTCATAAACTCTTCTTGATCAATATTCCATCTAGCAGATGCTGACCAAAATGTACCCCATCTGTTATCTTCAGAGAATCTGTAAGTACCATCACGTCTAACAACAGCACTAACACCATATCTTTTATCATAATCATAATCTAAAGTACCAAAAGCAGATAATGTTCCACCCGTTAAAATAGCACCATTTACAGAAGCAATATAAAAGTTTGGTGTAGCAGGGTTAAATGCTACGTAACCAGTACCAGCTCCTGGAACATAAGTTAATGGATTTAAACCATTTTGTCTACTTCCGTGTCCTTCATAGTGTGCTTTTGTATATTCAAAAAAGGCAGACATAGATAAATCATGCTTGTCTTTAAATACTTTACGGTAATTTAAACTAGAAATATTTGTAATTGTTAAATCATTAAAAGTTGATTGATCTTCAAAGCCACCAAATTCAGGAACTCCTGGAGTAGTTGCACGTACAACAATTGCTAAAAAGGATTGAGGTGATCTACCAAATAATCTTCCGTATTGTTTGTAATCAAGACCTGTTCTGTTTCTAACTGTTAAAGTTGGTGTCAATTTATATGAAGCACCTACATTTAAAATAGCTGTTTTATCTGAATAATAACTAGGTAAAGAATCTTCTTTTAAGATATCTTGTAAAACCCATGTATCATTAGCTCCATTGAAGTTAGTTCCAATTGCATCGAATAATTGTTGACCAGTTCCTTCAAAAGGCGCAATATATGGTAACCCCATTAAACCACCATGTAATGGATTTTGAATCGTATTATTATTTACACCACTATTTGTTTCTTGGTCTAATTGTCTTCTTTTAGAATAACCTAAAGCAATTTGCGTATCGAAATTAAATTTATCGTTATTACTTTTTCCTGATAAATTATTTCTGAAAGTAAATCTACTAAAATCAGTAGTAGGTACTAAACCGCCCTGATCAAAGTAACCAAGAGAGGTAAATGATTTAAGATTTTTAGACCCTACACTAATACCTAAATTGTGTTGAGTAACTATATCCGTGTTAAAAAATTCATCCAACCAATCTGTATCAGTACCATAAGCAGCAATTTCTTGATCTGTAAATGGAAGACCCGTAGCAGGATTATTGTTACCTAAACCAGTACTTCTGAATCTTTCAATAGCTAATGCTTGTTTTGAATTAGCCATGTTGTATTTGTTTTTTGGTAACGTACTAAATCCAGTTGATGTATCATAACTGAAAGTTAACGCTTGACCAAATTTACCACCAAAAGTTTTGATTAAAATAACTCCATTTGCTCCTTTGTTACCATAAATAGAAGTACCAGCAGCATCTCTTAATACTGTAACACTTTCAATTTCATTTTGGTTAAGGTTTCTAAATTGATTAGAAGTAGAAGGAATACCATCAATAACAATTAATGGATCTGTATTACCATTAATTGAAGATGCCCCTCTAATAAATCCATCAAATTTAGCAGAACCTGGAGATCCTGAAGATGAAATAATTGTTAAACCTGGTGCAGTTCCTTGTAACGAAGCTAATACTGACGCATTAGGTCTGTTTTCTAATGTCTCACCACCTACAGTAGTAGATGCTGTATTAGAATTTGCTTTAGTTCTAGTTCTGTCGTAACCAATAGATACATTAACAATATCAATTACATTATCTTTGGTAGATAAAGTAACATTGATAACATTACCAGCACCTACAGTTACTGTTTTTGTTTCTTTATTTAAGAAAGAAACTTCTAAAACATCACCTTGAGCTGCTTTAATAGAGAATTTACCATTCTCATCTGTTTGAGTACCTTGTTTTGTACCCGAAATACTTACAGTAGCACCAGGCAATTTAGCGCCATCACTTGTTACTGTACCCGTAACAGTTTTCTGTTGTGCGAAAGAAAACTGCATTGTAAACGCTACTAAAAGCGTAAAAATCCATTTGAACTTCGATCTCATATTAATTTTATTTGAGTTAGTTATTCCGCAAACTTCTTAATAATTTCTTAAATAAACAAATAATACTACACAATATTATCATTTTTTTTGTGTTAAAATTTTTTTACCATTAAAAAACTATGTAGAACCTACACTATAATAGAGCTGAATAAATGTTAAATGTTATTTTAAATTTAATTAATTTTGTAAAAAATATTTTATGTTAAATAAATGTTACAGTAATTTTACTATTGAGTGCGGAACGGATGAAGCAGGCAGAGGTTGCCTAGCTGGTCCTGTAACCGCAGCTGCAATTATTTTACAATCACCTAACATTAAACTTACAAAAGAGCAAAAAAAACAAGAGCAGCTTTTATTTCAAGCTATAAATGATTCCAAACAATTAACTGAAAAAAAACGTTTTGAGTTGAGACCTATTATTGAGGAGTTATTTGATTTTTCTTACACACATATATATAATGTAGAAATTGATGAAATAAATATTCTAAATGCATCGATGAAAGCTATGCAAGAAAGCGTATTGAAGTTGAAAACCATACCAGAATATATTATTGTAGACGGAAATAGACCTTTGAACGGAAAATTAGGCATGAAACAAAAAGAAGGAAAGATTTTTAATGCAAAAGAAATTGAAATTTTATCCTCGATTCCAAATACGTCTATTATTAAAGGTGATGCAAAATTTTTAAGTATTGCTGCCGCTTCTATTTTAGCAAAAACGTATCGAGATGATTATATGGATAGCATTCATGAAGAACATCCTATGTATAATTGGAAAAAGAACAAAGGTTACCCTACAAAAGAACACCGAGATGCTATTAGAAAATATGGAATTACAAAATATCACAGAAAAACATTTAGATTACTTCCAGATCAATTACTTTTAGAATTATAAATTCTAAATAAATGAACTTTCGAATAATTCGGAAAAATGTTTTAGAATTTTTTCTTTAACTTCTTCCTCATTTACTTCCCTACCCAACTCAACGTGCATGGACGTCACTGCCTTACCACGAATACCACAAGGAATAATATTGTCAAAATAGCCTAAATCGACATTTACATTTAAGGCAAAACCATGCATGGTAACCCAACGAGAAGCACGAACACCCATTGCGCAAATTTTTCGAGCAAATGGCGTTCCTACATCAAACCACACACCTGTTTCTCCAGGACTGCGTTCTGTTTTTAATCCGTATTCTGCTAAAGTTAAAATAATGGCTTCTTCTAAAAATCGAAGATATTTATGAATATCGGTAAAAAAATTCTCTAAATCTAAAATGGGATAGCCTACAATTTGTCCTGGGCCGTGATACGTAATGTCTCCTCCTCTATTGATCTTATAGAAAGTAGCACCTTTTTCTGTAAGTTGCTTTTCAGAAAGCAATAAATTAGAAACATCGCCACTTTTACCTAATGTATACACGTGAGGATGTGTTACATAAAGAAAGAAATTAGGCGTAGGAATTGGAATAGTTGCATTTCTATTTAGAATTTTTAAATCTACAATTTCTTTAAATAATTCTTCTTGATATTCCCAAGTTGCTTTGTAATCTTTATTCCCTAAATCAAGAAGTTGAATTTGTTTCATACACGAAAATAGATTTATTTTTCAAAGATACAATTTTAAATCATTTTGCTAAAAATTTCTCACTTTGAAACTATATATCTATTGCTTATCTTTGCCTTCTTAAAATAAAATTTATTATGCAACTTTCCGAACAAGAAATCATTAGAAGAGAGAAATTACAAGCCCTTAGAAACTTGGGGATTAATCCTTATCCTGCAGATTTATATCCTGTAAAGCACACTTCAAAAACCATAAAGGATAATTTCGAAGAAGGAAAAAAGGTAGTAATTGCGGGGCGCTTAATGAGTGTGAGAGATCAAGGAAAAGCTGCATTTGCTGAAATTCAAGACAGCGAAGGCAGAATACAAGTCTATTTTAACAGAGATTTTATTTGCCAAGGCGAAGACAAAACATTATACAACCAAGTTTTTAAAAAATTAACTGATTTAGGAGATTTTTTAGGAATTGAAGGCGAATTATTTACCACACAAGTAGGTGCAAAATGCATTAGAGTAGACAACTTCACTTTTTTAAGTAAAACCCTACGCCCGTTACCTTTTCCAAAAACGGATGAAGATGGAAAAGTATACGATGCCTTTAATGATGCCGAATTGCGTTACCGTATGCGCTACGTAGATTTAGTTGTAAATCCGCAAGTAAAAGAAGTTTTTGTAAAAAGAACCAAATTATTTAGTGCGATGCGAACTTTCTTCAACGAAAGCGGTTATATGGAAGTAGAAACACCAATTTTGCAATCTATTCCAGGTGGTGCAGCTGCGCGTCCGTTTATGACACATCACAACAGTTTAGACATTCCTTTGTACATGCGAATTGCTAACGAATTATATTTAAAAAGATTAATTGTCGGTGGTTTTGATGGTGTGTACGAATTTTCTAAAAACTTCCGTAACGAAGGTATGGACCGAACACACAATCCAGAATTTACCGCAATGGAAATTTATGTAGCGTACAAAGATTACAATTGGATGATGGAATTTACCGAAAACCTTTTGGAATATTGTGCTACAAAAGTAAACGATACTTCAGAAACTACTTTTGGCGAACATAAAATTAGCTTTAAAGCGCCTTATGCCAGAGTGACTATGACGCAATCTATCATTGACTTCACCGGTTTTGATATTTCTGGAAAAACAGAAGCTGAATTATTTGAAGCTGCTAAAGGAATGGGAATTGACGTGAATGAAACCATGGGTAAAGGAAAATTAATTGATGAAATTTTTGGTGCAAAATGTGAAGGAAATTACATTCAACCGACATTCATTACAGATTATCCAAAAGAAATGTCGCCTTTATGTAAACAACACCGAGATAATCCAGATTTAACAGAGCGTTTTGAATTAATGGTTTGTGGAAAAGAAATAGCCAATGCGTATTCGGAGTTAAACGATCCAATTGACCAAAGAGAACGTTTTGAAGCACAAATGGCTTTAGCTGAAAAAGGTGACGATGAAGCCAACGGAATTATTGATGAAGACTTTTTACGTGCGTTAGAATACGGAATGCCACCAACTTCTGGGTTAGGAATTGGAATGGACCGATTAATTATGTTTTTAACAAATAACGCCTCTATTCAAGAAGTGTTGTTTTTCCCACAAATGCGTCCAGAGAAAAAGGTGACTTATGAATTAACAGAAGACGAAAAATTCATTGTTAGTTTATTAGAAAAAGAAAACAATCAACCAATTGGTGTTTTAAAAGACAAGTCGGCTTTAAGCGGTAAAAAATGGGATGCTGCCATCAAAGGTTTAGCCAAACACGGCTTAACTAAAGTAGTAATTGACGGAGAAAATAAATTAGTGGTTTTAGGGCAATAAGGTTACACAAAACAACGCAAAGAAAACACAGAGAACCGCAAAATTTTAATACAAAAAACCTCGAAACTTTCAAATTTCGAGGTTTTTTATATCTTGGAATTTGGGATTTCTATTTTGGAATTAAATATTGGAATTTCTACTTAAAATCTTAAACCAAACATAAATCCTTGTCCAAATTTGCTCCCTTGAAAACTTCTAACATAATCTACACGGAAAATTTTAAACTTTCCAAAGCCAATTCGGTCGAAACCAACAGTTATTTCTTGATAGGGTCTGTTATTTGGAACGGCTAATTGATGAAATCCTCCAACTAAGTTCCAACCTAATTTATTTAATAATGGAATTTTATTCATAAAATAACCATTATCATTATAATTAGCGTGTAATTCAAAATACTTGTTATTAGTAGATTGCGAATAATACGGCAATAAATTAAAACTTGAATTGTATTGCCCATCAATGCGAACGTGTGTTTGATTTCCGTTAAAATGTTTGTAATCTACAAATGAAATGTTGTCGGCACCAAAAAACGTTCCTGCTTTTAAATTCAATTCCAAATCACCTTTGTTGGCTAATGTTTTGCTGTATTTTAAACGTGCTTCTAAAAAGTCATATTCATACGCTTTTGAAGTAGCTAAAAATGCTTTAGTATAAGTAAAACCAAGTGTTGGATATTTCCCTTCATTCATATTCATTTTTCCATCGGGTCTGGTAATATACTTTTGACCGAAAACAATTCGAGAACTCAAACTAAACTTAGTGATATGGTGTTCATTAAATGCTGGAAGTACATCAGAATTTGGCTGTAACGGATTATTTGAACTGTATACATCATCTGTTTTGATAATGGCAAAATCTGTAGTATTAAATACTGGTTTTCTGTTTTCGTAGGCAATATTTGCATTTAAAAACAAACCATTTACTACTTCCCTACCTGCTCCTATTTCAATAAATTCTTTTTCATATAATTTCATGAAATTATTTTTAAAAAACAATGAACTTACTGAGTTTTCAATTCCAGAAACAGGTTCTGAACTATTAAATTGATTGACTTTGTTTCCACCAGACAGTCGAAAATAAGCATCATTTGTATTATTGAATTTATGATAAAAAGAAGCCGTTGGTCGGATGCGTTTGTCTGAAAATCCGTATTGAAAATCGGCATTAATTACAGATCGTTTTTGCTTTTCTTCGTTATAACTTGAATAGGAAAAACCTGAGCCAATATGATAACCCTGTACGGTATTAAAATTAAAAGAAGACAAATTAAATAGCCCTTGATAATTGAATCTTTTATTTTTAAAACTGTTTTTAAATGTGTATCCTGTGATTAACTTAATTGCCTTAAATTTATTAGAAACCGCATCAACAGAATCCATAAAAACTTGCGAATTTCTAATTTTATAAACACTATCTTTTTTTACATAATTGGTGGTTTCTTCTTCCGTTAAAGGTACTGGACGATTTTCTAACCAATACGAATCTTCTTTTTTATTTGATTTTTCGGCAAACGTAACTACTTCACTTCCAAAAGTTTTCTTATCAAAATTAGATACAAAATTATAATTACTAAACACGTGTGTAAATTTGCCATTGAATTTCATCATAAACACGCCTGCTTTAAAATCAAATGATTGCAAACTTTTAACCCACATTTTTGTGTCTGGATTAAAACTAAAATTTTGCACCACTTTAAACGATTCTAAAAACTCTTGTTGCGATCTGTAGCCTTTAACATCTAAATCGGCAGCATAAATAGCAAATGTTTCGTCAACCAAGTAAATATAGCCTTCAAAAACGGGTTCTTTATCGCGTTTTGGCGTTACTTTAATTTTGTAAATATAATTGTTGTAACTATCTGTAAATGAATCTTCAATTTTATATTTATAATACGTAAATGCATTGGAAGCAATAGGAGAAATCATTGGGATATTGAAATCAACGGTATTTTGATACAAATCATAATTGGTATTTAAAGCAGTATTGAAGCTAAATCCATTATCGTTTCCAGCCACTTTACTTGCAATGATTTCTTCTTTTAAATTGTTTGGTTTTTCAAACTTAATTTTAGAAACCGTTTCCGATTGATAAATAATTCCAGCACCTGTAGAATCTACATTCCCGTCTAAATCACCTATTTCAATACCCATAAATTTTTTAGGAACATCCTTTACTCTAAATATACCTCTTGAGTAAAAATCGGCTTCATATTTATCGGTTTTTTCTGTATTTTTTTTACGATTGGCTATTGCGTTTCTGATGATTCCATTGGCTGGATTCTCGCCACTTTTTACAACTACTTCCTCAATAGAATATTGCTCATCAGGAAGTGTAGCATTAATTATTACAGGAAATGAATTAATTTCTTGGGTTATGGTTTTGGTTTTGTATCCTAATATCTTAAAAACCAAGGTGTATTTACCTGTTTTTTTGATGTTTAATTCGTACTCCCCGTTTTCATTTGTGGAAGTTCCTACGTAGGTTTTTTCAATAGTTACACTTGCATAAGGCAACGCGTTTCCTTTTGAGTCAGTGACTTTTCCTTTTATTTGTGCAATTGAAAAACAAGAAAAAAGTAATAGTAAGATTGAGGTTTGGGGCTTCATAATATTATTTTATTTGTTCTACAGAGCCAGACGTGCTCTCGTTTATTTTTACTTTATCTAATTTTCCATAATATTTTATAGATGCACTTGTAGAAGCAGTGGCATCTAATCCTTTTAAGGCTAAAACATGCACATCTGAAGAGGTACTTGCAGAAACCTGTGCCATATTTGAAACTAATTCTTTAGCATCACAATCTGCTGAACTCGAAGCGTCAATAGCCAAATTATCTGTTTTTCCTTTTAATGATACGCTTGAACTACTGCTTAAGTTAACAGCGATATCATCTGTAGCCATATTTAAAGCCACATTTGAACTTGAAGAAGCATCAATAAAAATTGAATTACAAGTTACCGTTCCTGAAAAATCAGCACTTGAAGAAGTATTAATTTTTAATAAACTTACATTTAAATTGTTTTTGATTGAAAACGTAGCCGATGAACTTACCGTAACGCTACCAATACCTGGATTTGAAACGGTTACAAGCAATTTGCTGGTATCCATTTTTTTATAGTAGTTGGTGTTTTCAATAAAAATTTTTAAAACATTATTTTTAGTTTCCACTTTTAAAAATTTCATTAAATCTTTTTCCCAAGTCACCTCAACATTTTGCACAGGTCCTTGAGTATAGACAACATTAACACCTGATGAAGCCTTAATAGCAGTGAAATTTCCAATACCTCTGGTTTCTTTAACTTGTCCGAAAGAAGACGAAAACATTGCGAAAAACGCAAGAAGAAATACCGTAATTTTTTTCATTTTTTTTAGTAGATTTAGTATGTATAATTATAGACGTTTTTTAAAAAATAAAAGTTGTATGATGTTACAAAAAACTTTGAATAGCCAATGCGTAACTTTTTAAACCAAAACCAATAATTACGCCTTTTGCGTTTGGAGAAATGTAAGATTGATGACGAAATGTTTCTCTGGAAAATGTATTTGAAATATGTACTTCAATTACTGGTGATGTTATTGCCTTTACACAATCGGAAATGGCTACAGAAGTGTGTGTATACGCTCCTGCATTTAATAGTATACCATCGTATGAAAAACCAACTTCTTGCAATTTATTGATAATTTCGCCTTCTACATTCGATTGAAAATAATCCAATTGAACCGAAGGAAACTGTAATTTTAATTCATCAAAATACGAATCAAAGCTTTGATTACCGTAAACTTCTGGTTCACGTTGACCTAATAAATTTAAATTAGGACCATTTAGAATTAATAATTGCATTATTTACCGTCTTTGTCAACCACAATTCTATTTTCTCTATTGGCCAATTCCCAAGCTAAAGTAAATGCCAATTTAACACGCATCGCTAACAAATCGTACTCAATTTTATCAGCCGTATCGTTTGGTCCGTGATAATCTTCGTGTACGCCATTAAAAAAGAAAATAGAAGGAATACCTTTTTTAGCAAAATTATAATGATCTGAACGGAAATAAAATCTATTTGGATCATTTTTTGCATTAAAAGTGTAATCTAAATTTAAGCCCACATATTTTGTATTCATTTCTTCATTTATGGTATGTAATTCAGAACTTAATCGGTCTGAACCAATTACATACACATATTTTCCATTTTCCTTATGATTGCTAAGTGTATCTCTACGTCCTACCATATCAATATTAATGTCTGCAATGGTGTTTTTTATTGGAAATAATGGATTTTCAGAATAATATCTCGAACCGTGTAAACCGTGTTCTTCTCCTGTAACGTGTAAAAATAAAATAGAACGTTTTGGTGAAAAACCATCTTTTTTTGCTTCTGAAAAAGCTTTGGCAATTTCAACTAAAGAAACCGTACCAGAGCCATCATCATCTGCACCGTTAAACACCTCACCATTTTTCATACCAACGTGGTCGTAATGTGCAGAAATAACAAGAACCTCCTCTGGTTTTTCAGTACCAGGAATGAAAGCCCAAATATTTTCTGAATCACCCAATTTTGGTGCAAAACCTTTTTTCATAAATTCTGCAGGCACTTTTTGATAAAAATCAGTGGAACCTGGAGGATTTGAAATACCTAACGCTTTATATTGTTCGATAAGATATAAACCTGCTTTTTTCTGTCCTGGTTCTCCAGTATTTCTGCCTTCCATTTCATCGGAAGCAATTACGTGAAGGTTTTTAGACAAACTGGCTTCGTTAATTGTATTCATGTATTTTGTAACATCTGCAACTTTTTTTGTTGAACTGGCTACAAGGCTTTTTTTTGGAGAACAACTTAGCAAAAATGCAGTTGTTGCAAGTAATACGAATAACTTTTTCATTTGAATTGGTTTTAAACAATACAAATCTAAATTAAAAAAGTTTGATACCAATAAATTTTATAAGAATTTTAAGAAGAGAAGTAAAAAATGGCAAGCGACCTACATCGCACCGCTACAACCACATACCTTTGCTGCGTTCCCACCCTGGAGGATTTTGAGGGAGCTGGTCGTGTAGGACTTGCCGGTGCAAATATACAATCTTTTATTATTTCTACAAATCAAAAATTAGTTTAAAATAAATTGTAATATTGTATTATTAAATAATTTGAATATGAAAAAAATTAACTTACTTATAATCACAGCATTAAGTGTTTTTTTATATAATTGTAGTGAAACAAAAGACCTGTTTTCTATTGCTACAAAAGACTTAAAACAAGTATACAAACCAACTGAAACTGTGAATTTAAGCATTGAAAATGTTGAAAATGCTAAAATTGATTCGGTAATTTATTTTTCAAACGATATTAAATTAGGGAAATCAACTGAAAATGCAGTTTTTAATTTAAAATTAGAAAAACTACAATTTGGTATTCAAGACATAAAAGCAATTGTGCATTCTGAAGGTGAAAAAACAGAATGTGTAACCTCTTTTGAATTGGTTTCGAATATCACCCCAAAATTATATGAAACGAAAGATTATACTATTTTAAACACGTATAATCACGATGCAAATGCTTACACGCAAGGTTTAGAATTTTACAACGGCATTTTATTTGAAGGAACGGGTCAAAATGGCGAATCAACACTAAGAAAAACGGATTATAAATCTGGAAATGTTTCAAAATCCGTGCCTTTATCACCAGATTATTTTGGTGAAGGAATTACCGTTTTTAATGACAAAATTTATCAACTGACTTGGAAAAATAAAGTTGGTTTTATATATAATGCTGCAACTTTAGAGCAAGAAAAAACATTTGATTATTTTTCAGATATTGAAGGTTGGGGTTTAACACATAATGACAAACATTTAATTATGAGCGATGGAACCAATAAAATTTATTTTTTAAATCCAGAAACTCAAAAAATGGAGCGTTTCATAAACGTGTATTCTGATACAAATGCCATTACAGAACTGAACGAATTAGAATGGATTGACGGAAAAATTTGGGCAAACATTTATCTGAAAGATGTAATTGTTATTATCAATCCAGAAAATGGTGCCGTAGAAAGTGCTATTGATTTTTCAGATTTAAAAACAAAAAACAAAAAAGCATTAACGGAAGGAGATGAAGTTTTAAACGGAATTGCATACAATCCATCCACAAAAACCGTTTTTATTACAGGTAAAAATTGGGATAAAATGTTTGAAATTAAAATGAAAAAAATATCAAATTAAAACAGCAAAAACTATGAAAAAAATAATCTTAGCATCAGTTTTACTGATATTTACAGCAAAAATACAATCACAAAACCAAAATCAAAAAATGAATACTATTCAACCACCAATTGCAAAAATAATTCCAAAAAAGTTAGAAAAACACGGAGATGTAAGAACGGATAATTACTATTGGTTAAACGAAAGAGAAAATCCAGAAGTAATTGACTATTTAAATAAAGAAAACGAATATTACCAAAAATCAACAGCGCATACCAAACAATTACAAGACGATTTGTTTGCAGAAATGAAATCAAGAATAAAAGAGGACGACAGTTCTGTGCCTTATTTTTATAACGAATATTGGTACATCACACGTTTTGAAACGGGTAAAGATTATCCAATTTATGCCAGAAAAAAAGGAAGTTTAGATGCGAAAGAAGAAATTTTATTCGATTGTAACGAAATGGCAAAAGGACAATCTTATTTCAATTTAAGCGGAATGAGTGTGAGTGGCGACAACAAATTAGTGGCTTTTGGACTAGATTTAGTATCAAGAAGACAATACACCATTCATATTAAAAATATAGAAACTGGTGAAATTCTTTCAGATAAAATTGAAAACACAACTGGTGGTTCCAGCTGGTCTACCGATAATAAAACGCTTTTTTATACTGGAAAAGATGCACAAACGCTTCGTTCTGATAAAATTTTCAAACATAAATTAGGCACAAATGCATCTGAAGACGTGTTGGTTTTTCACGAAAAGGACGATACCTACAGTACGTTTGTGTATAAAGAAAAATCGAAAAAATACATCATAATTGGTTCTGGAAGTACACTTACAACTGAATATCAAATCTTAGAAGCGAATAATCCCGATGGAAAATTTAGAGTATTTCAACCGAGAACTCGTGGTTTAGAATATTCTATTTCTTTTTATAAAGATAAATTTTATATCTTAACGAATGCCGATAAAGCGACCAATTTCAAATTGATGACTTCACCTGAGAATGCTACATCAAAAGAAAATTGGACCGATTTAATTCCACATAGAAAAGATGTTTTATTAGAAGGAATTGAAATTTTTAAAAATTATTTAGTAGTGGAAGAACGTTCAAATGGTTTAAATAAAATTCAAATTAAACCATGGGATGGGTCTGGCGATTACTATTTGCCATTTAGTAGCGAAACCTATACGTGCTACACCACTTCTAATGTAGATTTTGATACCGATGTGTTGCGTTATGGTTACCAATCTATGGCTACGCCTTCTTCTGTGATTGATTTCAATATGAAAACAAAAGAAAAAACCGTATTAAAAGAGCAAGCTGTTTTAGGCGGAAAATTCGATAAAAATAACTATATTGAGGAGAGAATTTGGGCTACTGCAACTGATGGAACTAAAATTCCTATGAGTGTGGTATACCGAAAAGACATAAAAAAAGACGGAAAAAATCCTTTATTACAATATGCTTATGGTTCATACGGTTCTTCAATGGATCCTTATTTTTCAAGTACACGATTAAGTTTAATAGATAGAGGATTCATCTACGTTATCGCTCACATTCGTGGTGGTGAAGATTTAGGAAGAGAATGGTACGAAAATGGAAAATTATTAAAAAAGAAAAATACGTTTACAGATTTTATCGATTGTAGTAAGTATTTAATAGCCGAAAAATACACTTCTGCCGAGCATTTATATGCTGAAGGTGGTTCTGCGGGAGGTTTGTTAATGGGTGCAATTGTTAATATGGCTCCAGAATTGTATAATGGTGTGATTGCACAAGTACCTTTTGTTGATGTGATTACCACAATGTTAGACGACACCATTCCATTAACAACTGGGGAATACGACGAATGGGGAAATCCGAATGAAAAAAAATATTATGATTATATGTTATCCTATTCTCCATACGATCAAGTAAAAGCACAAGGGTATCCAAATATGTATGTTTCAACAGGTTTACACGATTCGCAAGTGCAATATTTTGAACCTGCAAAATGGGTGGCAAAATTAAGAGTATTGAAAACCAACAACAAACAATTATTTTTAGATACAAATATGGATGCGGGTCACGGTGGAGCTTCTGGAAGATTTGAAGCCTTAAAAGAATTAGCCAAAGAGTTTGCATTCTTATTTGATTTAGAAGCTATTAAAAAATAATTTGCATTATCACTTTTCATCTGTGGTAAAAAGAAAAATGAAAAATGAAAAACGAAATAAACGCCCATAATTCAGTAATTGATTTAATTGGTAATACACCAATAATAAAGTTGAATAAAATTGCAGCTGGATTAACTGGGAATTTTTATGCCAAAGTAGAAGCTTTTAATCCTGGACATTCTGCAAAAGATAGAATAGCCTTACATATTATCAATTGTGCTGAAGAAAAAGGCATTTTAAAACCTGGTGCAACTATTGTAGAAACAACCTCAGGAAATACAGGATTTAGTTTAGCTATGATTAGCATTATTAAAGGATACAAATGTATTTTAGCGGTGAGTGATAAATCGTCACCTGACAAAATTGATATGCTAAAAAGTATGGGAGCAAAAGTATATGTTTGTCCGGCAAATGTCGCTGCAGATGATCCAAGAAGCTATTATGAAGTGGCAAAAAAAATTCATAAAGAAACACCAAATTCAATTTACATCAATCAGTACTTTAATGATTTAAACATTGAAGCACACTATTGCAGTACTGGAAAAGAAATTTGGAATCAAACAAATGGTTCAGTTACTCACGTTGTTGTGTGTAGTGGTACTGGTGGGACTATTTCTGGAATTGGACGATATTTGAAAGAAAAAAATCCGTCTATAAAAGTTTTAGGTGTAGATGCTTATGGTTCTGTTTTAAAAAAATACCACGAAACCAAAGAGTTTGACGAAAAGGAAATTTATTCATACAAAATTGAAGGTTTAGGTAAAAATTTAATTCCAACGGCTACTGATTTTGCTATTATTGATAAATATATAAAAGTTACCGATAAAGAAAGTGCTATTACAGCCAGAGAAATTTCAAAAACCGAAGGATTATTTGTTGGTTACACTTCTGGTGCTGCATTTCAAGCTGTGAAGCAATACGCCGCATTAGGAGAATTTAACGAAGACAGTAATGTAGTAGTTGTTTTTCCAGACCACGGATCGCGTTATATGAGTAAAATTTATAGCGATGACTGGATGCAAGAACAAGGTTTTTTAGATGCTGAAAATAGTGATGATTCAATGAAAATTGAAATAATATAATAAACATCTTAAACATATAAAAAAAGCGGCTACATTTATTTAGCCGCTTTTTTTTATAATTTAAAATTGACATTTACACTCCATCTAGAGGTAGTTTCAACTAAACCACCCACTAAATTTTGATTTATTGGCAACTGTAAATTAGAACCAAACGACCATTTTTTATACCCTAATTCAAAGCCAAATTTACTAAAAAGAACATCGCCTGAAGTATTTTTTACTTTTTGGTTGTATTGATAATTACTTTCATACAACTCACCAGCAAGACCAATTTGCGGTGCAAATGCAAATTTTTTATTCTCAAATAAATAAAAAATAGTAGATGCATAATTAAACTGATTTCCAAAACGATAGTATTTTTCGTTTTCATTTTTTATGATATAGTTAATCATATTATTTAATCCGAATTTCTTTTTCTTTATTACATATTCAGATGTTAAAAGTACATCCCAGCTCCCAGTACCTAATTGAAAACTTGGATTTACACTTCCTGAATTTGCTTGCTTATAAGCGCCCGTAGGAAGTTTAACACCCATACCTACTTGTAAATTGTGTTTAAATGAAGTCGAAACCGTATCGGTTTTTGATTTAAAAACGGTGGTTAATGCCAAAACTGTAATATCACCAATACCACTAATAGATTGATTTTCGCTCTGGGTTTCACGCTCATGATTATGATAAGGAATTAAAGCTGAAACTTGAAACTTTTTAAAAACAGGTACTCTGGCCCAAACCTGAACGGTATTAAAATTTTCATTTAACCAAGGTGAATTTGAATATAAACCATCATTAGATTTATATTGTTGATTAAAATAGCGTACACCAACAAAATTCGAATTAATCATTGAAGCAAAACCCATACTTCCTCCGCTTGCGCCACAACCACAACCATCACAATCATCTAAAAACAAACTTTTAGTCGTGTGTTTTTTTAAATAATTAGTTGTAGGTAAACTAAGTTTATAACTAAATTTTTGATTTGGTTTTGGATTTTCGTGAGCATGTAAAATGGTTGATACAAAAAAAGCAAGTAGTATATTTTTCATAATGTATATTTATTAATATTCAGCAAATTTTGGATTTGTGATAAATTCGTTATCAGTTAACGTTTTTAAAAACGCAATAAGATTTGCTTTTTCTTGATTTGACAATGGAATTCCTAAAGTGCCATTCGAATTTAAACTTGGATCCAAAGTAGTTGAATTTACCATTCCCGAAGAATAATGATTTAACACTGCGTCTAAAGTAAAAAATCGTCCGTCATGCATGTACGGCACTGTAAGTTCAATATTTCTTAAACTGGGTACTTTAAATTTATACAAATCCGCATCTAAAAGAGTTACCCTATAACGCCCAACATCATTAAAAGTTGGATTAATTGGCAAACCATTATTTCTAAATGAATTATCAGTAAACAAATCTGTAGCATGACATGTGGCACATTTTTGATTGAAAATAGCATAACCTTGTAATTCTTGCGCAGATAAATTACCTCCCGTTTCATTTCTTCTATACTTATCGAAACGAGAATTTGAAGAAACCATCATTGCCATAAATTGACCCAACGCTTTGAGCATATTTTCAGAATTAATTTGTTTATCTGGAAAGGCTTGATTGTAAAGTTTTACATACGCGGGATCAGATTTCATCATATCAATAGCAGTTGAAAAATCACCATTCATTTCAATCGGACTGGTAAATGGGATAATCGGTTGTAAATCCAAATGAGACACAGCGCCATCCCACATAAAAGTAGATTGAAATGCTAAATTCTGAATCGGAGGTGTATTTCTCGTTCCAATATTATCTCCTACACCATGGCTTAATGAATGACCGTGATGTGTAAAAGCATCTTGCTGAATATGGCAAAATCCGCAAGAAATTATTCCATCTGAAGCCAATCGACCATCATAAAATAATTTTTTCCCTAATTCGAAACCTTTTTCAGTAATAGGATTATTAATTGTGTTATACGTGGAAGGTGGAAAATTACTTGGAACTACAAGATTCAAAGGCAAATTCACATATTCACTCTCATCATCAGAATGTTCACAACCAAAAAATGACAAAAACGTAAGCAATATTAAATATTTTGCTTTCATATCGAATAAATATTAAAAAAGACTGTCATAAGAAAAAATGACAGTCTTTTTAATTAAATGTTAATCATTATGCACATGATGTACTTCAAACATGTTACTTAAATTTGCAGTAACTAAAGCTAATTTACTTCCTCCCATAATAGTAGGTTGTGTAGTTAAACTTATTTTATTTGTTCCATCAATTATATGCTGTAAATCTGCCATAATATGAACTTGAGGAGTAATTGAACTTCTAACTAAAGCATTGTTTGGAAAATTTAATGTTACTTCAGTATAATTATAGTCTGTTCCTGTTTGTCCAGTATGAACTTTATAATCTGTTGCAGTTGTTACCGTAGGCGAAGTAAAAGTACCTTCAAAAGCAACAAATTTATAACCAGCACTCCAACTCCACATCATACCTGCAGTTTGTGCTTGAGTAAGAAAATTACCTTGACCTGTTGCACCAAGTGCCCATTGCGTTTGATCAACTCCTATTCCAAATTTGATGCTTTTATAATCACCTGCTGGAATATTTGGTAAATTTAATATTCTACTAGTAGCTGTCGCTTCATCAACAATAAAATAACTTTCAGATTTTGGAATTGTATAAGTTGAATTATCAGTTTTTGTTAAAACTATATTGCTTACAATGTATTTTGCTTTGCTAACTTTAATAACTTCTCCATTAGAGTTTGTATAGTTAGTAGCAAATGCTAAATCTGCACTACCATATACATTGTCAAACTCTACTTTTAAATTACCTTTTTCGTCTATTACTGCTGCAGGTGCATCATCATTATTACAAGAATTGAATATGAAAGCTATAGCTAAAATTGCTATACTATTTTTTAATTGAAATTTCATTTTATTTTAGTTTAAATTATAGATAATTGATGCTTGAATAGTTTCAAACATTATTTTTTGGACATAAGTGTCCTTTCCGATTAGAAAAAACGGAAAATCTTTTGTATTTAAACTAATTTAGTGGGTGGATGAAAAATCTGAGAACTATTTAAATGAAAATAGTTATTAAAATAATGAGTAGAAATAGCAGCTACTTTGTAAACACTTTTTTTGATTTCAAAATAAATAGTATTTTGATAAAAAAGCACTTCTATTTCTTGTTTATTTACTGATTTTTTATCTTTTGAATTCGAATTTTCTTCTGAGGAAGCTTTTGCCAATTCCTTTTTTAAATGACATTTACCATTACATTCCATTTCTGGCTTGTCTTGGTTTTCACAAAGCTCATTTGCAATATACTCATAGTTAACAAAATAGCTCAAAACTGGTAAAACAGGTTTTACCATAAATAAAAATGTAATTAAAATAGCTATTTTTTTCACAATACAAAGATACAAAATATTCGAAATAGAGATAAAAATTGATGGCGTTTTTTAATTAAAATGCAGAAAAAAAAGCAGAAAAGTAAATTCTTATACTTACTTAAAAAAATAAAAAAAATAATTATTTGTAAAAAAGGCTTTGATATTGAAAATATTTTTTATTTTTGATAAAACAATTAAAAGATTTAACAATGAAAAATTTATTAGGCGCTCTTGTTTTGTTTTTAGCTTTCACAGTAAATGCTAATGCTCAAGAAACATTTAAAAAAGTAGACGAAAAAATTGAAGCTAAGAAAAATATGACGGCTCTTGCTGAAGCAATAACAGTAGAAGGTACTTTAAGCGAAGATTTAACTAGATTATTTGAATACAAATTCAGAAATTTAAACGAAAATCTTTCAGCTGAAAGAAAAATCGAATTAGCTAGAATAATTGAAGCTAAATTGAGAGCTACACTTTCTCAAACTCAAATGGAAAGTATTGAAAGTAAACAAGGTTTGTTGAAAAAATTAACAAACTAAAAATAAAGCATTTTAAAAAAAGCCCGTCTCATGTATAATGAGACGGGCTTTTTTTTATAATATTTTTGCCACTTCTTGAACTGACTGTATTGTATAATCTAAGTCTTCATAGCTTAAAGC
Source organism: Flavobacterium sp. (assembly GCF_040382755.1). Lineage (GTDB taxonomy): Bacteria > Bacteroidota > Bacteroidia > Flavobacteriales > Flavobacteriaceae > Flavobacterium. Next base: position 1,766 of record NZ_JBEIET010000015.1, on the reverse strand, counting down.
ATCGGTAATAAACCACGTTTCATATGCTGAAGGTGCAATATAAATTCCACGTTTCAATAATTCGTGAAAGAATTTCTTAAATCTTTCGTTGTCTCCATTTTTTGCAGTTTCAAAATCATACACTTCATTTTTGTCAAAATGTACTGAAATCATTGATCCTACTCTATTTATAGTAAACTCAATATTATTTTCAGACAGAACTTTGTGAATTCCCTTCTCTAAATAAGCTGTTTTTTCTTCTAATCTATTAAATATTTCTTTATCTGAATTTAATTCCAAAAGCATTTGATATCCTGCCGCCATAGCTAAAGGGTTTCCAGATAACGTTCCTGCTTGATAAACAGGACCTAAAGGCGATAACAAATTCATAATTTCATTTCGTGCTGCAAAAGCACCTACTGGCAAACCACCACCAATTACTTTTCCAAAACAAACTATATCGGCCGAAACTTGATACAATTCTTGTACGCCACCTTTTGCAAGACGAAATCCAGTCATCACTTCATCAAAAACTAGCAAAGCTCCGTTTTCATTACAAAGTTGCTTTAAACCTGATAAAAAACCTTCTTTTGGAGGAATACACCCCATATTTCCTGCAACAGGTTCTACTATAATTGCTGCAATTTCATTTTTATTGGCTTCAAAAAGCGCTTTAACATTTTCTATATCATTATATTTAGCTAACAAGGTGTCTTTAGCCGTGCCTTCAGTTACTCCAGGACTATTTGGCACTCCAAACGTACTTAATCCACTTCCAGCAGCAATTAAAAACGAATCGGAATGACCATGATAACATCCTGAAAATTTAATAATTTTATCTCGTTTGGTATAGCCTCGTGCTAAACGGATTGCACTCATACAAGCTTCTGTACCCGAGTTAACAAATCGAATTTTATCAATATTTGGCACCATTGAAATGGCTAATTGAGCTATTTTAGTTTCTAATTCAGTTGGGGTTCCAAAAGAAGTACCTTTTTTTGCCTTTTCAATAATAGCTTGTACTACTGGTTCGTGAGCGTGACCTAAAATCATAGGGCCCCAAGAATTAATATAGTCTATGTATTTATTCCCGTCTTCATCATATAAATAGGCTCCTTTAGCTTCCTTAATAAAAATTGGAAAACCTCCAACACCTTTAAATGCTCGAACAGGAGAGTTAACACCACCAGGTATTACTTCATTTGCTTCAACAAATAACTGACTACTTCTTTGATATAACATTATTTTTTTACTTTTAATTTTTGACCGATTGAAATTCCGGATTCTAAAATATTATTTAAACTTTTTAATTCCTCAACAGAAATATTGTATTTTTTTGATAACGAGTATAATGTATCTCCTTTTTCAACGGTATGCTCTCCAATAACTTGTACTTGAGTTACAACTCTTGGTTTTGGAATAAAATTTCTTCCTAAAACTTCATTGTCAATTTTATATAATTCGTACCGTTCAATAATACCAATTAATTTTGAAGGATATAACGTATCAGTTGCGTAACCCGCTTGTTTTAAGCCATTAGCCCACGATTCGTAATCACCTTTATCTAATTTAAACAAACTTTCATACCGTTTTCTTGAAGATAAAAAAGCAGAATGATCTTTGTACGATTCAGTTGGGTCTTTATATTTTCTAAAACACTCTTGTTCGGCATCATCATCGTATTTTACAGACTCACCTGTCCATCCTGTATGGCATTTTATACCAAAATGATTGTTCGCTTCTTTAGCTAAAGATCCAAATCCAGCACCCGACTCTAAAATACCCTG
>NZ_JBEIET010000014.1:0-30906 GCF_040382755.1 Flavobacterium sp. | reverse complement strand
TCTTCAATGTTTTTATGATTAAAACTGTTTTTCTTTACTCGTAAATAATCGATACATTCATGAATCATGATACGTTTTATCCAACCTTCAAAACTGCCTTTGTGTTCAAATTTCTTCAAACTGGTAAACATTTTCATAAAACCCGTAATCATAACATCTTCTGCATGATGCGTGTCTTTTATATACTGTCTGCAAGTACTAAACATTTTAGAAGCATATTTGGTGTACAACAAATGTTGTGCTTGGCGATTATTAGCAATCGCTTCACGTATTAGTTGTGCTTCTTCTTTATGCAATGCGATTACTTTCATATTTCATTGACAATATCAATATCAAAAATCAAATTTTAATGCTTCTATCAGTAAAGACGATTATTGTTTTTAATTGGTTGTATCTTTTTTTAAAAATTTTTAAAAATCAAATTTTAAGCGCTTCTATTACTATAGACGAGAATGATTTAAAAAAGGTTGTATCTTTATTAAAATCCCAAAATAAAAATTCCAAATTCCAATTTTGCTTTTATTTGTTAATACAATTATTGTTTTAATATGGTTGTATCAAGTAAAAAATTCACTGATTACTAATAACTGAACACTGCAAACTAGAATTATATCTTTCTATCAATAACGTAGTTTACCATTAAAACAAGGGAATCTTTATATATAGATTCAGGAAAATCTTTAATAAGTACTAAAGCTTCTTGTTGAAATTGTATCATTTTATGTTCGGCATAAGATAAACCTCCCTGATTTTTTACGAAGGCAATTACTTCTTTTACTCTTTTTTTATCTTTATTGTGATTTTTTATGGAATTAATCACCCAACTTTTTTCTTTTGAAGAACAGTTATTTAGTGTGTAAATAAGTGGTAAAGTCATTTTTTGTTCTTTGATGTCAATGCCTGTTGGTTTTCCAATAGCCTCTTCAGTGTAATCAAACAAATCATCTTTTATTTGAAATGCCATTCCGATTAATTCACCAAATTTTCGCATTTTTTCAATTGTTTTCGATTTATCTGGCGCAACTGCACAAGCACCAAGCGAACAACAAGCAGCTATTAGTGTGGCTGTTTTTTGTCGAATAATTTCGTAATAAATGTCTTCCGTAATGTCTAATTTTCTGGCTTTTTCTATTTGAAGTAATTCGCCTTCACTCATTTCTCTTACGGCTACAGAAATTATTTTTAGTAAGTCAAAATCGTTATTATCTATTGAAAGTAGTAGTCCTTTAGAAAGTAAAAAATCACCAACTAAAACAGCAATTTTATTTTTCCAAAGCGCGTTTATGGAGAAAAATCCGCGTCTTTTATTGCTGTCGTCTACTACATCGTCATGCACTAAAGTGGCTGTGTGAATAAGTTCAATAACCGATGCACCTCTATATGTTCTGTCATTTACCGTGCCACCAGAAATCATTTTTGCTGTTAAGAACACAAACATTGGTCGCATTTGTTTCCCTTTTCGGTTGACAATATAATGCGTAATACGATTTAACAAGGCGACTTTAGAAGACATAGCCAATTGAAACTTTTTCTCGAAAAGTTCCATCTCGTAGGCTATGGGTTCTTTTATTTGCTCGGTTATTTTCATTTCCTCAAAGATACTACACATTAAAGGATTAGAAAAATATTTTTTATATTAAACCTTTTTGATATTTTTGAGTCTAATTAACTGAACATTAAATTTTTTAAGATGAAAAAAATAGCAAAATTTTTATTTCCAATCTTAGTATTAGTTGCTTTTTCTGCTTGTGAAAAAGAGAATGAAACGACACCAGAAACGCTTACTTCAGATGACGCTTTAGTAAATGCGAAAATTGATATGGCAAGTGATGACATTTCAAATATTGCAGATCAATTATTTGACAATGTTGATGGAAGTACTATTTCTTATAGAGGTATAAACAATGACAATTCTGTGTTTTCAAATTGTGCTACAATTACAAGAGTGCCAGCTTTTGGTACGGTTATTACTCCAGGAACTCAAGTAACAAAAACCATTGATTTTGGAACAACAGGATGTCAGTTGAATAATGGGAACATAGTGAAAGGTAAAATTATTATTAGTTTCGTTCATCAACCAACAGCGGTTTCTCATACAGTAACTTATACATTTGATAATTTTTATCATAACAATATTAAATTTGTTGGAACAAAAACATTTACTCGTTCTTTAACCGCTGCTACAGCAACATCTGCACCACATCCTATTGTAGTTATGTTATTGGATATGACTATTACGATGCCAAACGGAGACGTTTATACGCGTGTAGGAACAAGAACAAGAGAATTAGTGGAAGGATTTAGTACAACTCAAATTTTCGCAGATAATATTTATAGAATCACAGGAAACTGGACTACTACACATCCAAACGGAACCGTGCAAACGGCAACAATTACAACGCCGTTAAGAGCCAGAATGAGTTGTTTAGCAGTAAATAAGCCATTATTGGTTTTTGGAGTTATTACTTTTGTTAAAAATGGAGTAACCGCTACTTTAGATTACGGAAATGGAGATTGTGATAATACAGCCGTTTTTACAATAAACGGAGTCTCTTATACAATTATAATTGGGAATTAATTATAAATTTAATATAAATAAAAAGAGAAGCATTGCTTCTCTTTTTTTATGATTTATTAGCTAATTGTCCGCAAGCGGCATCGATATCTTTTCCTCTGCTTTTTCTTACTTTTACTACAATATTGTTTTTTTCTAAAGCAGAAATATAGTCTTTTGTAGCTTGTTCGCTGGCTTGTTGGAAATCGCCATTATCAATAGCGTTGTATTCAATTAAGTTGACTTTACAAGGCACATATTTGCAAAACTTCACTAAAGCATCAATAGAGGCTTTGTCGTCATTAATTCCTTTCCAAACTACATATTCATAGGTGATTTTGCTTTTTGTTTTGGCGTACCAATATTCTAATGATTCACGTAATTCGGTTAATGGAAAACTTTTAGTAAACGGCATAATTTCGTTTCGAGTGGCTTCAATTGCAGAGTGCAAAGAAACGGCTAAATTAAATTTTACAGCATCATCAGCCATTTTTTTAATCATTTTCGAAACTCCAGAAGTAGAAACGGTAATTCGCTTTGGCGACATCCCTAAACCTTCGTTTGATGTAATCATGTCAATCGCTTTCATTACGTTTGGGTAATTCATTAAAGGTTCACCCATTCCCATAAAAACAATATTTGAAAGCGGTCTGTCGTAATACAGTTTACTTTCATTATCTATAGCTACTACTTGGTCGTAAATTTCACCAGGTGTTAAATTTCTCATTCTCTTTAATCTTGCAGTAGCGCAAAAATTGCAATCTAAACTACATCCTACCTGACTCGATACACAAGCAGTTGTTCTCGTTTTGGTTGGAATAAGGACGCTTTCAACAATTAAATCATCGTGTAAACGCACCGCATTTTTTACGGTTCCGTCTTCACTTCGCTGCATCGTATCCACTTTTACGTGATTAATAACGAAATTGGCTTCTAACATAGCGCGCGTTTCTTTAGAAACATTGGTCATACTTTCAAATGAATGTGCGCTTTTGCTCCATAACCATTCGTAAATTTGATTGCCACGAAACGCTTTATCGCCATTAGTAACAAAGAAATCTCGTAATTGCTCTTTAGATAAAGCGCGTATGTCTTTTTTTTCTGCTTGCATACGGCAAAAGTACAAAAAGCAATGGCAATATCAATGATAATGTCAAAATTCAAAATTTAGTTTTTATTTGATACGATTTTATTTTCAATGTTATAATTTCTTAATTATCATTTCTTTTTGATATTGTCATTTTTTTTGCCATTATCATTGCCATTGTTTTTTGATATTGTCATTGCCATCGCTTTTTGTACTTTTGTACTTTGAAATTTAAAACAGTTATGCACTTTATATCAGAAGATTTAGAAAATTACGTAGCCAATCATTCGCAACAAGAACCAGAATTATTGGTGCAATTGAATAAAGAAACCCACCAGAAAATTTTACAACCACGAATGCTAAGCGGCCATTTTCAAGGTAGGGTTTTGAGTATGTTATCTAAAATAATACATCCTAAATCTGTTTTAGAAATTGGAACCTATACAGGTTATGCTGCTTTATGTTTGGCAGAAGGTTTACAAGAAAACGGTACATTAGATACCATTGATATAAATGAAGAATTGGAAGAAATTCAAAAAAAATATTTTGATTTATCTGACTATTCCAATCAAATTGAGCAACATATTGGTGATGCGATTGAAATTATTCCAACTTTGAATAAAAAATTTGATTTGGTTTTTATAGATGCAGACAAAGAAAATTACATTAATTATTTTCATTTAATTGTGCCTTTGATGAATAAGGGTGGTATAATTTTATCTGACAACGTATTGTGGAGCGGTAAAGTTTTAGAAGAAGTAAAAGCAAACGACAAAAGCACACAAATACTATTAGATTATAATAAAATTATTAATGAAGATTCTCGTGTAGAAACGGTTTTATTGCCAATCCGAGATGGCTTGACGGTTACTCGTGTGTTGTAGGTTTTTTGAATTTCAAAAAATACGATTCATAATATTTATAAGATAAATGAGCCATAATTATGGTCAAAAGAATAATTAAAAAAGTATAACTAAAAATATACAGATATTCAGGTATTTTGTTTTCAATTTGCAACTTTATATATACCAAACCTACTATTTGCATTGCAATTGCATGAAACATATAAATACCATAAGATATTGTGCCTAAATATTTTAAAGTTCGATTTTCTAATATAAAAATTGGTTTTTTTGAAAGAACTGTTATAAATAAACCAAACAATATCATACTAAATACATAATATTGATTTTCGCTAAGGTTGTTTTTAAACAAATTACTTGAAAAATATATTATTGTTATTAAATAAATTAAATTAGAAAATAATTTATTAAAATATGTTTTTTCAAAATAGACAGAACAAAACCCACTAAATGTAAAAAAGAAAAAATACATTTTATATTCTGTCATTAAAGGATATATATTACTTATAAAAAGAAGTAGATAAACTACAGTCAATAACATTAAAGTAGTTTTTAGTTTTGATTTTGGTAAGAAATAAAACAATGGCGCAATTACTATGTAAAATTGTTCTTCAATTCCTATTGACCATAGTATTTCTAAAATTCCACCAGGCGAATACGTTAAAAAAATATTTGAAAAAAATGTTACTGAAAGTAATATTCCTTCTAAAATATTATATGAATTTTCGAATTGAAAACCCAACTTCGGTAAAATAATTTGGTAATGAATAAAGCCGAATATTAATACTAAGTAGTAAAGTGGAAATATTCTATATATTCTATTTAGAAAAAACCTTTTCAAATTAATAGAATTTGTTTTTATTTTTTCATTGAATAATTGACGAATTATTAAAAATCCACTTAGCGAAAAAAACATCCAAACACTTTCATTTCCTCTTAAAAATAGAGAATAATCATTAAAATAAGGTAAGTTTCTATTTCCGAAAAATTCAGGCGTGTGAAAAAGCACAACAAGTAACGCTAAAATAAACCGTAAAGAAGTTAAATTAGGTATTTGACGCATATTTTTTTACAATTTTATTGTATATTTTATAGAAGACAATACCTGTAAAGCCTCCAAAAACATATCCTGAAATAATATCTAAAGGAAAGTGTAGTCCTAAATAAATTCTACTGTAGGCGAAAATTAAAGGATACAGAAAAATCAAGTAGCTGTATTTGTAATATCTTCTTAGAATTAAGTATACAAACATCATAGAAGCTGTTGAATTTGATGCGTGTCCAGAAAAATAACTAAAGGTGTCGCTGTCTTTCACAACTCTTATTAAGCCAGCTAATGTATCATCATTACAAGGTCGAATGCGTTGTACTGAAAATTTAATAACATCGGTAATTTCATTAGTAAACGTAATTAATGCAGCAACTGTTAGTATGGCTATTCCCAGTTTTTTAGTTCCTAATTTTTTATATAAAATAAAGAGTAAAATTAAAAAAAACGGAATCCAATTTAATTGTTTGGTAACTAATAACCATATTTCATCAAATGGTTTAGAACCTAAATTATTAAGAAATATAAATAATTTTTTATCTAAATGTATTACGTAATCCAGCATTACATTTGACGTTTTATAGGTCCTGTAGCGTTTTCAATATCTTCTTTTATTTCGGTAATGGGATTTGTAAATTCAGTTGGACTAATTGCTTTTGTCATACTTTCTTTTGCACTTGCAATTTCATCGGATATACCACCTGTTAAACTTCGCATATCTAAACCATTATCTTCAGCACCTTTTTGAATTTCGTGCTTAATTTCGTTGGTAGCGTTTTTTAATTGTGCCATTCCTTTACCCAATGCTCTTGCAATTTCTGGAATTTTATCTGATCCAAAAAGCATTAGAATTACAATTAAAATAAAAAATATTTCGCCTCCGCCAATACCAAACATAGTTTTGTGTTTTATGAATTACAAATGTAGTAAAACTTAGTGTTTTTTTAGTTAAAAATTAAAAACCATTAAGAAATTAAGTTTCATTAAGTCTATAACAATCTTAATTATCTTACTACCTTAATGGTTTAAAAGAATTTCCAATCTGTTTATTTCTAAATAGTTTATTTCTTTTCTATTTGTTCAAATTTATCCACAACGGCTTCTTTTGGCCAAGTATTATTGGTTACATCAATATCAGCTGTTTCTAATTTTGGATCCAATTGAATTTTAACTACTTTTTTTTCTGTTGCAAAAACACGTTTTGCAGTAGTATTGTTTCTTCTCCAAATTTGAACCGGAAATTTATGTGTTTCTGAAGTACCGTCTTCAAATTGTAATTCGGCGATAATTGGCATCATTAAACTTCCAGGTTTGTCAAACTCTACTTCGTAAAAATATTTTGGATTTTTTAAAGCCGCTTTTTCTTCAGCACTGTAATTTTTGTTTAAATACTCATTTAAAGCCATTACTTTTTCTGTTTCAAGCGCTGTTTTTGATTCTGGCTTTAATTCCGAACTTTCACTATTAACCAAATAAATCATTGGTCCACTGTTAGGCATTCTTCTACCTCTTCTGTTTACGGCAGCAGCAGCTTCTTTAGTAGCATCTTCAGTTACATAAAATTGTTTTACATTTTTGATACCTAAATCTACCACATCAGTAGAGTAGAACCAGCCTTTCCAAAACCAATCTAAATCAACTGCAGACGCATCTTCCATCGTTCTAAAAAAGTCTTCTGGTGTAGGATGTTTAAATTTCCAACGGTTAGCATACGTTTTAAATGCGTGGTCAAATAATTCGTGTCCCATAATCGTTTCACGTAAAATATTTAAACCTGTTGCAGGTTTTCCGTAAGCATTTGCACCAAAATTGTACACCACATCTCCGTGGCTCATAATTGGTTCTAAAAACTGTTGGTTTCCTTTCATATAAGGCACTATTGATTTTGCTGGACCTCTATCTGCTGGGAAATTTTTATCAAATTCTTGTTCGGTTAAATATTCTAAAAATGTATTTAAACCTTCGTCCATCCAAGTCCATTGTCTTTCGTCAGAATTTACAATCATTGGAAAGAAATTATGTCCTACTTCGTGAATAATAACCCCTAACATTCCGTATTTTACTCGGTCGCTAATTTTTCCATTTTCATCTGGACGACCATAATTCCAACAAATCATTGGGTATTCCATTCCTTGATCTTCAGCAGAAACTGAAATTGCTTTTGGATAAGGATATTCGAATGTATATTTTGAATAGGTTTTCAATGTGTGCGCTACAGCTTTTGTAGATAAGTTTTCCCAAAGCGGATTGGCTTCTTTTGGATACATAGAAATGGCCATTGGTTTGCTATTTCCAACTTGAACCGCCATCGCATCTAAAATAAATTTACGAGAAGTTGAGAATGCAAAATCTCTTACATTTTCAGCTTTTAAATGCCACGTTTTTTTAGTAGTTGCGAAGCTTTTTTCTGCAGCAGTTGCTTCCGCTTGAGTAACAATTATAACTGGCTTATCAAAAGAATTTTCGGCTAATTGCCATCTTTTTTCTTGTTCTGCAGTATAGACTTCACTTCTGTTTTGTAAAACACCAGTTCCATCTAAAATATGATCTGCTGGAACGGTAATTTTAACATCGTAATTTCCAAAAGTTAAAGCAAATTCACTTCTTCCCCAAAATTGCATATTTTGCCAACCTTCAACATCGTTATACACACACATTCTTGGGTAAAATTGAGCAATTACATAAATTTTATTTCCATCAGGAAACACTTCATATCCAGAACGACCATTTCCGCCATCTTTCATATAATCGTTAATATTATACCACCATTTGATTGAAAAAACTACTTTTTCCCCTTTTTTAAGTGGCTTTGGCAAATCAATACGCATCATAGTATTGTTAACGGTATATTTCATTCCGTTGCCTTTTTCATCTTTCACGTATTCTAAGTTAAAACCACCATCAAAACCTTTACCCATATATGTTTTGGTGAAGTTTTCTACAGATGTTGCTTGTGGCATTGTTTGAGAATCAATTAAAGGTGTTTGTGAATCTCTTCTGGCGATGTTTTGATCCAATTGCACCCATAAATAATCTAAAGATTCTGGAGCGTTATTATAATACGTAACGGTTTCGCTACCATACATTCTGGAAAGTTTGTCGTCTAATTCTAAATTAATTTTATAATCTGCACGTTGTTGGTAATAGGCAGGACCTGGTGCACCAGAAGCCGTACGAAACATATTAGGCGTCGCCATTTCGGCATACATTTGACTAAATTTATTAATGTCGGTATGTCCTTGAGGTTCTTTTTTAGTTTCTTCTTTTTTGACCTCTTGTGCGAAAGCAATAAATGACGCAAAAATTAAGAATACAATTAGATGTAGTTTTTTCATAATTATTTATATTTCAGTTTTTGGTTGGTTTCTGTATTAGTAAACAAAAGTGTTTTTTTGTTACTATTTAAGTTCAAATGTACTAAATTTTGTTGTTCTTTAAAAATATCGGATAAAACGGTATTGGTAATTTCAAAATCTTTAATGTTGTCTTTAAAAGGAATTTTCAAATAGCAAATTACAATATTATCTTCTTGTTCTTTGGTTAAAAATTGTAGTGATTGACTTTTATTATTGAGTTTAATTTTTAATTTTTCGGATAAATAATCAGCAATTAAAGTATTTGCTTCTGCAATTTCATCTTTTGTAGTGATGTAAATATGTTTGTTGTGTTTTTTATATAATGCCTTTTCTAAATCATCAATAAATAGTCGTGCTGTAATTTGAACCGCTTTTTTTTCTTTAAAATAATCTATCTGAAAAACCCCAACATAAAACTTATGCAAAGTAAAAGCACTCAAAAATGAAAATAATATTACCAGTAAGCTTAACTTTATTTTATTCATTTTTTTTAGGTTCTATTTCAGTTTCTGGTACAGAATTTTCTTCTGTACTTTTTTCTGGTTCAACTGGTTTTGGATAATAGGGTTGTAAATTTTTCAATTTCAAAAAATCAACAGCAAGCGCGCTCATTCGAAAAGCAATTAGCGTTTTGTTTTTTGCTTTAGCCGCGTTTTTTAATTCTTCATCTTCTACAATATAAAAAACAAATCCTTGTACATATTCTTCAGGAATGTGTAATTGATTCATAATGTATTCGGAATCAAAGTTACTATTTATTTTATATTGTAAAAATTCTTTTCGTTCTACTTCTAATTCTGCTTTTAATTGTTTGGTTCTACCAGAAATAGCGTTTAATAAGGGATCAATACTAAAAGCAGTATTAAGACCAAACTGACCATTAAAATCACCTGCGGTTTTCAAACGTCTTTCTGCTGGTGTATATTTTTTTTGCCCTTTCGGAACCAATCCTAAAGATTCTGCAGTGATATCATCGGCATTCGTAACCATAATTTCTTTAATATGACGGGTATAAATGTCTAATTTTATAAAAAGTAAATCTTTGCCAAAATCTTTTTTTGTAATGATGTGTTTTTTGCCAACTAAGTGAATGGCGCTAAACATTATGGTGTCGTTTACTTTTGCTTTTATTTTAAAATAGCCGCCGTTTCCAGAAATTGTATTAATTTTGTTTGAAATATTTACAATTGTAATTCCTTCATTGTCGTCAGTTTCAACAATGATTTTTCCCTTAATTATAGAATCGTTTTGCGAGACTACAAATTGAGATAGTAATAGGAATAGTATTTGTAAGTAGTTTTTCAAATTATTTTGAGCTTTCAGTTTTTATAGTTTTTAAATATTCTACAGCTAAATCCGCTAATTTAAACATTTTAGTATATTTATCGTTGCCATTTAAAATTTCATACGATTTTTTATCTTCTCCAATATAATATAAAAATCCATCTATATAATTTTCGGGAATTTGTAATGTAGTTACAAAATAATCTTTCTCAAATTGATTTCTAATTTTTTCAATTAACATTTCTTTTTTCTCTATTTCAAGATTTCTTTTCAATTCTTTGTTATAACCTGTTATTAAATTAATTAACCCACCAATTGAAACTTTTCCAATTTCGCTTGATAAAATCCTTCTTTCCGCTACAGTATATCTTTTTTGCCCTTTTGGAACCAAACCTAAGCTTTCAGCAGTAATAACAGTTTGGTTTGTAATTAATATTTTTTCAATTAATTTTGATCGGGGTGTCATTTTTACAAATAATAAATTCTGACCAAAATCAGTTTGATTTATTTTTAATTTAATTACATCAAAGTGTAATGATGAAAATAATAAAGTGTCATTTACTTTTGCTTTTATTGTAAAATAGCCGCCGTTTCCAGAAATTGTATTAATTTTGTTTGAAATATTTACAATAGTTACTCCGTCATTGAAATTGGTATCTACAATGATTTTCCCCTTAATTATAGAATCGTTTTGTGAGATAACCATTTGGGAGAGAAAAAGTAAAAATATTTGTATATATTTTTTAATAGTAAACAGAATTAATTTTCTGTAAAAATAATAGAACAAAATTACAATCGATATAAAATTTTGTTAAGAATAAAGTAAATTTATTATAATATATGAAAAAGGCGCTTATTGCAAGTACATCAACTGTTTTTGGAGGTACTTTTTTAGATTATTTATTACCAACTTTAACAGAACATTTTGCATCTGTTTCAAATTTAATATTTATCCCCTTTGCAAGACCAGGAGGAATTACTCACGATGAATATACAGAAAAAGTAAAACCGTTTTTTAAACAATTAAATATTGAAGTAAAAGGAATACATCAGTTTGAAAATCCGATTGAAGCGATACTAAACGCAGAAGCCATTTTTACTGGTGGAGGAAATACGTTTGTTTTAGTAGATATGTTGTACAAGTATAATCTATTAGATGCCATTCAGAAAGTGGTTGAAAACGGAACGCCTTATTTAGGAACAAGTGCAGGAAGTAATATTTGTGGTTTAACTATGAATACTACTAATGATATGCCAATAGTTTATCCGCCGAGTTTTAGAACGTTAGGATTGGTTTCTTTTAATTTAAATCCGCATTATTTAGATCCAATAGAAGGTTCTCAACATATGGGAGAAACGAGAGAAACGAGAATAAAAGAATTTCATCAGTATAATCCGCAATCGGTTTTAGGATTAAGAGAAGGAAGTTGGTTAGAAGTATTAGGAAATAAAATTACATTAAAAGGTGATTTGCCTGCGCGACTTTTTCAGCAAGGAAAAGAACCAATCGAAATTGAAACAGGAACGGATTTAAGTAACTTAAAATAAAAAAGCCTCAAAAAAATTGAGGCTTTAGAGCGAAAGACGAGGGTCGAACTCGCGACATTCAGCTTGGAAGGCTGACGCTCTACCAACTGAGCTACTTTCGCATGGTAGAATTTTAAAATTCAATAAGTTTTAGAGCGAAAGACGAGGGTCGAACTCGCGACATTCAGCTTGGAAGGCTGACGCTCTACCAACTGAGCTACTTTCGCATTTTATTTTGGTGAGTGCAAATATAATATGAAAAACTGATTAATTGCAAGTTTTTTAATAAAAATAATAAAAATTTTAAATAGCACACTTGTAAATTATTAATTTATAATGCTTTATGAATAAAATTACGATTAATAATATCAATTATTTAGATACTTTTCCGGTTAGAAGTGCCGTCTTAAGACAAGGAAAACCTATTGAGACCTGCTTTTTTTTAGGTGATGATGCTGTTGGGACTACACATTTTGGTTTATATATTGAAAATAATATAATAGGAGTAGCTTCTGTTTTTACATCAAATAATGAAAATTTCGATATAAAAAATCAATTTCAATTGCGTGGAATGGCAATTTTAGAGGAGTACCAAAGTGCTGGTTTTGGAAAGTTATTGATTGAAGAGATTTTCAATTTTATTCAATTGCAAAAAACAGAATTACTTTGGTTTAACGCACGAGAAACTGCAGTGCCATTTTATGAAAAATTAGGATGTACTAAAAAAGGCGCTTCGTTTGAAATTCCTGAGATTGGTTCACATTTTTTAATGTATAAATGTTTTGATGTTTAATTTGGAATCATTTTTGCTTTTGAGTAATAATGCCAGTATTTTTTGGTAAATTTGAAAAATTTTTAATTGAATGAAAAAGTTTTTTCTATTCAGTGTAGTATTAATTATTGTTATTATTGTGTCTTTCAAACTCAGTAAGGATGATGAATTTGTTGTAAGTGAAGATTATTACGATACCATCAGAAAAATCACCATCCATGCCATTCCTGAAGATGTATTGTCGGATAAATCCGACAGTATTAAAAGTATTTATGCTGCATTTGGCAATCATGAAATATGGGTAGATGCGGAAAATAGAGAAGATTTAATCGTACAAATAGAAAAATCAAAACGAGAAGGATTAAACCCTCAAGATTTTAATATCAATAAAATATTTCAATTAGAAGTTAGGTTGGATTCGTTAACTTTAGATGAAAAATTAGCGTATGATATTTTATTAACTCAATCCTATGATAAACTTTGTAATCAGTATTATAGAGGAAAATTAAATCCTAATGATATATATGAAAATTGGGATTTGTTTGATAAACCACTTTCTATGGCAAACCATTTGAAAGCAGCTATTTCTTCAAAAAAAATAGCATCTTCAATAAAAAATTTATTACCAAATCATCCAATTTATAGTTCGTTAAAAGAGGCATTAGTTCTTATAGATAAAATGCCAGAAAGTAATTTCGATTCGTTAAAAAAAACGATAAAATTAAAATATAATGATACTTCAATTGAAGTTAAAGAAATTAAAAAGCGATTGGTATATTGGAATGATTTAGACGAAAATAATACAAATTACTCTACAATTTATGATCGTTCAATGTTTGAAGCCGTAAAAAAATTTCAAGCAAGACATGGTTTATTAGCAGATGGAGTTATTGGTTACGGTACCATTAAAGCATTAAATTATAATGTAGAAACACGACGTTCACAAATTTTAGCCAATTTAGAGCGTTGGCGTTGGTTTCCAAGAGATTTTGGTGAGCAATACTTATTAATTAATTTACCGGATTATTCTTTGCGGTTTATAAAAAACCAGGATACTTTAGCTACACATAAAATTGTTTGTGGAAAACCTAAAAGGATGACACCAATTTTAGATTCGAAGTTGTCTAATTTTGTTTTTAATCCGACTTGGACGGTTCCGCCAACAATAATTAAAGAAGATTTATCAGTAGAAGCGGCAGCAAATAGAAGTTATTTTACCAGAAATAGAATTCTAATTTATAATGCAAAAAACACTATTGTTTCTCCCTCAAATTGGAATCCAGATAAAGCAACAAGTTATAGATATGTTCAAAATCATGGATATAACAACTCATTAGGTGTAGTTAAATTTAATTTTCCTAATCATCACACCGTGTATTTACATGATACCAATCACAGAGATTATTTCGATTTGTCATTTAGGGCATTAAGTTCGGGGTGTGTTCGGGTACAAAATCCGGTAGATTTGGCTAAAAAAATTCTAATAAAACAAGATAATGAAAGATGGGCAAACGGAAATGAAATCGATACTATAATTAAAAAAAATAAATCACCTTATTACATAAAAATAAAAGAACCAACCTACGTACATTTATTATATTGGACAAGTTGGTTAAACGCTTCGGGTTTTCAATTTAGAGACGATATGTACGACTTAGATAAAAAATTGTACGATAAATTAAGAAACTAATTTAGATTTATTAACGTACATTCTTGTAGGATGATAAATAAATAGCACCGATTTATTTTTTATAGTATGAATTAATTTTGGAGCAATTGCTGTAGCTACTGCAGGACAACCTTGACTTCTGCCTAAGTACCCTTGTTTATTTGCTAATTTTTTAGAAACATATTCAGCGCCATGAATTACGACAGCTCTTTCTCTTGCTTTGTCGTTGAGCCCAAATTCTAAACCGTCTAATTTTAACGAAATACCATGTTTTCCAATATAGGTTTCACCGGTTAAATAAAAACCTAAACTACTTTTATTAGATTCATTTTGGTTAGAAAACGATTTTGCAAATTCTTTACCAGATTTTATACCGTGAGAAACTAATGTTTGTAAAATAACTTTTTTGTGAACCATATCAATTACCCACATTCTGTCTTTTGTAGAAGATAAAGAGAAATCAATAATTGTTAATATGTTGTTTTTAATTTTCCCTTGCGCTTCTAAAGCCGTGTAACCTTCAAATGCTTTTGTGAAAATTTCTAATTCGGGTAACGAAAATCCTTCAGGTTGAATTTCACAATATAATAATTCTGATTTTTCCTTAATATTGTCTGCCTCATTTTTTACCATAGCAATTGGTTTCACAACATTTGTTGTAAAGCTATTGATTTGAAAAGTTCTATTTACCAGATTTTCATTAACTGAAAAAAGCAACATGAAACCTAAAAAAATAAAAGGTAAAAATGTATAACGCATTGTATTTGTTGTTTTTTTTAAAACGAACACAGGCAAATATAATTGTAATTTTGAATAAAAAAAATAAATTAGTGTTTTTTAACGATATTTTTTAACGTTTTGTCGGTAATATGCTTTTTTATGTTTGAAGATTTTTGTTAAAATTAGTAGATATTAAAATTAATTTCAAAAATTAACATTTGATAATGAAACAAATTTGGCAATAGTTATACTAATCAATTTTATTACAAAATATTTTCATGAATCGTTTTCAAATTCTTAGTATACTTATCTTATTTCAATTTTCTTTTGCTCAAGAAATGGTAACATCAAATCCATTTTTGCCAGTAAACAATAAAAAGGAAATTATTACTATTAAAATAAAAAATCCTATTAAAATTGATGCATCACTAAATGAAGAGGATTGGAAAGATGTGCCAATAGCAAAAAACTTTGTTATGTTTAACCAAGAAAATGGAAAGCCAGAATTACCTGAACTTCGAACAGAAGTAAAAGTACTGTACGATGATGATGCCATTTATGTAGGAGCAATTTTATATGATAATGAACCTTCTAAAATTTTAAGAGAAATCTCAGAAAGAGATGATATTGGTGCAGCGGATTTTTTTGGAGTTTTTATCAATGGTTTCAATGATGGTCAGCAAGAATTTAGTTTTTTTGTAAGTGCTTCTGATGGACAAATGGATTTAGTAAGAACTACTGAGAATGAAGACACTTCATGGGATGCCATATGGGAAAGTAAAGCAAAAATTACAGATATTGGTTGGGTAGTTGAAATGAAAATTCCGTATGCCGCACTTCGTTTTTCTGAGGAAGAGAAACAAACTTGGGGTATTAACTTTTTTAGAGAATTGAGAAGAAACCGACAAATGTTTACTTGGAATCCTGTAGATAACAGAAAAGGATTTTTTACACAACAAGCTGGAATTTTAAAGGGAATTGAAAAAATTAATACACCAACACGTTTATTTTTGATACCCTATTCTTCTTTTTATTTAAATAGTTTTGGTAAAGATAAATCGTTCGGAACTTTAAAAGGCGGTTTAGATTTAAAATACGGATTAACCGATGCTTTTACATTAGATATGGTTTTGATTCCTGATTTTGGTCAAACCAGATTTGATGATAAGATTTTAAATCTAGGCCCTTTTGAACAAATATTTAACGAAAACAGACCTTTTTTTACAGAAGGAACCGATTTGTTTAATAAAGGAGGTTTGTTTTATTCCAGAAGAATTGGGCAACGCGCCAGTAAATACCCAGAAATTTCAGAAACAGAAGAAGTCATAGATTTTCCAAACACAATTGATTTAGTCAATGCCGTTAAAGTTTCAGGTCGAACGAAAGACGGATTGGGCGTTGGTTTTTTAAATACAGTCACTAAAAAAACCGATGTTGTTATTCGTGATGTAAATACTGGAAACACAAGGACAGAAACGGTTGAGCCTTTGGCCAATTATAATGTTTTGGTTTTAGATCAGCGTTTTAATGGAAATTCTTCTGTATCATTAATTAATACAAACGTCACTCGAAATGGGAATTTTAGAGACGCAAATGTTACAGCGACAACTTTCGATTTAAATACAAAAAAGAATACGTACAATTTAAACGGTGCCTTAAAATATAGTTATGTAAATAATTATGCCAATTTTCAGAACAAAAACGGAATTACGGCAAATTTAGGATTTGGAGAAACTTCTGGAAAAATTAGATTTTCGGTTTTTGGAGAATATGTTTCCAAAGACTATGATAATAATGATTTAGGGGTTAATTTTCAAACCAATTATTATTCTATTAGCGCTAATGCAAATTACAGACTGCTACAATCTACAGAAAAATTAAATTCATTTAGAATAAGTTTGAATTCCTTTGCGCAATTCGATAAAGCGACCAACTATCTGCAAGAGCAAAATTTTAATATTAATTTAAATTTAACCAATAAAAAAAATCATTCCGCAGGTATTGGAATCAATATAGATCCGTTTGAAAAATATAATTTTTATAATCCTCAAGCCCAAGGAAGATTTGTAATTTTCCCGAAAAATTATGGTATGTGGGGTTTTATTTCTACCAATTACAACAATAAATTTGCATTTGACATCAACCCAAATATTGGAATTACAGAAACAAAAGGTTGGTGGTATTGGGGAATTGATATAAGTCCGAGATATCGATTTAACGATAAATTATCCTTAATTTACAGGAATAACTTTAACAACGAATATCAAGACTTAGGTCGAGTTGATCAAGTAGGAAATGATATTATTTTCGCAAAAAGAGACAATCAAACTTTAGAAACGAGTTTAGAAGGAAAATATTCCATCACTGCAAATATGAATTTTGGATTAAAGCTAAGGCATTATTGGTCGTTTTCCGAAAATAATTCGTACTATAAATTATTAGAAAATGGTTATACTGAAGGGTATTCTTACACGGATAATGCCAACCAGAATTTAAATTTATGGAACTTTGATTTGTCTTATAGTTGGTGGTTTGCACCGGGTAGTCAAATGTCTTTTTTATACCGAAATACTTCTGGAATTTTTCAAAATACAATAGACAAGAATTTTGTTTATAATACTAAGAAAGTATTTAATCATGAAGATCTAAATCATACATTTTCTATCAGTATTCGATATTTCATAGATTACAATCAAGCCAAAAACGTATTCAAATCTTAAAACAATACTTTTTATTGATTAAAAGTTTCAGAAAACCTTTTCGTTAATAATTTTTTTAAATGGGCGTTTAAAAAATCAGTAACTTCGTAACTTAAATACGACACTGATGAACAAAAAAGTAATTTTAATGATTTTAGATGGTTGGGGACATTCTCCAGACCCTAAAGTTTCAGCTATAGATAATGCCAATACACCATTTATAGATTCGCTATATAAAAACTATCCAAATGCCGAATTGCGTACAGATGGACTTCACGTAGGTTTACCCGAAGGTCAAATGGGAAATTCAGAAGTAGGTCATATGAATTTAGGCGCAGGTCGTATTGTATACCAAGATTTAGCCAAAATTAATTTAGCAGTTAAAAATCATACATTAAAAAACGAAAAACCTTTACTTGATGCGTTTAATTACGCAAAGTCAAATGGTAAAAACGTTCATTTTTTAGGTTTGGTTTCAGATGGTGGTGTGCATTCACATACTTCACATTTACGAGGATTAATTGAAGCAGCTCAGGAAAATGGTGTAACAAATATGTATGTTCATGCTTTTACAGATGGGCGAGATGTAGATCCAAAATCTGGAAAAAAATACATACAAGATTTACAAAATTTTCTATCGAATACTCCGGCTAAATTAGCATCAGTAATTGGTAGATATTACGCAATGGATAGAGACAAACGTTGGGAACGTGTAAAATTAGCATATGATTTGTTAGTGAAAGGAATTGGTGAAAAATCATCAAATTTCGCAGAAAGTATTCAAAAAAGTTATGATGAAAACGTAACAGATGAATTTATTCAGCCTTTATTTTCTGAAGAAGGACAAGTTATTCAGCCTGAAGATGTGGTAATTTTCTTTAATTTCCGAACGGATAGAGGAAGAGAATTAACCGAGGCGCTTTCGCAAACCGATTTTCATGAACAAAATATGCACAAATTACCGTTGTATTATGTTACGTTAACCAATTATGACGATACCTATACTAATGTACACGTTATTTATGATAAAGATAATATTACTGAAACCTTAGGAGAAGTACTTTCCAAAGCAGGGAAAAAACAAATCAGAATTGCAGAAACAGAGAAATATCCGCACGTAACTTTTTTCTTTTCTGGTGGAAGAGAGGAACCGTTTGATGGGGAATCACGTATTTTAAAAAATTCACCAAAAGTAGCCACTTACGATTTACAACCTGAAATGAGTGCTTTCGAATTAAAAGATGCCTTAGTACCAGAATTACAAAAAGGAGAGGTTGATTTTGTGTGTTTAAATTTTGCAAATGGCGATATGGTTGGTCACACCGGAAGTATGCCAGCAGCTATAAAAGCATGTGAAGCCGTTGATGTTTGCGTAAAAGAAATTATAGAAACAGCTTTAGCAAATCAGTACACTACAATAGTAATTGCAGATCACGGAAATTGCGAAACCATGATAAATCCAGACGGTTCGCCAAATACGGCACATACAACCAATCCAGTACCTGTAATTTTAGTAGATAACGATAAAATACACATTCAATCAGGTGTTTTAGGAGATGTTGCCCCAACAATTTTAGATTTAATGGGAATTGCGCAACCAGAAGCTATGACGCAGCACTCGTTGTTATTGAAGTAAATTAAAAAACCCTCCAAGATTTATAAATTTTGAAGGGTTAAATAAATTATTATAATCTTTAGAATCCGCGTACTTCTTATTAAAAATCAGATCCTGTAAACAAGTTCTGATTTACTTCATCAATGTAAGTCAAAATTTCTTCTTTACCTAAAGTGCTTTCGGCTGAGGTAATAAAATATTGTGGCATTTCTGCCCAATCATTGGCTAATAAATTTTTCTTGTATGCTTCCACGTGTTTGTGAATATGCGTTTTTCCTAATTTGTCTGCTTTTGTAAAAACAATACAAAACGGAATTTCACTTTCACCTAAATATTCAATAAATTCAGTGTCAATTTTTTGTGGTTCGTGTCTAATATCTACTAAAACAAACGCACAAATAAGTTGTTCTCTGCTTTCGAAATAATCAGTAATAAATTGTTGAAATTTTGCTTTTGTGGTTTTAGAAACTTTTGCGTATCCATAACCTGGTAAATCTACTAAATGCCAGTTTTTGTTAATTAAAAAATGGTTGATTAATTGGGTTTTTCCCGGTCTTCCAGAGGTTTTAGCAAGGTTTTTATGATTGGTAATCATATTAATTAATGATGATTTCCCAACATTTGATCGTCCAATAAAAGCATATTCTGGAATTCTGTCTTTCGGACATTTTTCCACTTCGGAATTACTAATTACAAATTCTGCGGTATTAATTTTCATTTAATAAGTTATTTGATTCGGATAATAATAATGGTAAATCTTTCATGATTATCTTCCAAATTAAAATATCGTCAACACTATCATAGGCATGTATTACTTTATTTCGCAAGTCAACTATAGTTCTAGAATAAGATATTTTTATTTTTGGGTTTATTTTTAAAAGTTTAGACATAGCTTCTCCAATTATTTCTAATTCTCTTTCTACGGCTCTTCTTTTAGTTTTGCTTGCTAGATATTCCTCTAAAATTCTTCGATTTTCTAGATGTTCATCAATAGAATTAATACAATCAACGATGTCTAAAAGTAATTTTTTTTCTTCTCTAGTCGTCATATAATTTGAAATTTACTTTCGTTTATACTTTCAATTAGGTATTTATTTTTTAATGTTTTTTCAGCTACTAATTCAATTGGTTTTTGTAATAAATTTTCCAATTCGTTTAAGAGACTAAAATAATTTAATGCATACGTTTCGTAATCTAAATCGTCATAGAAACTAAATAAAAAATCAACATCGCTTTTTTCGTGATAATTGTTTTTTGTCATACTTCCAAAAATATAGGCACTTTTGGCGTTGTATTTTATAAATATCGATTTTATATTTTCTATATTATTTTCAATAGATTTTTCCATAATTTATAATTTTTTCTCGCTAAGCCATTTAAATAACAAATCATTAAATTGATCTGGTTCTTCCATCATAGCGGCATGACCACATTTGTCAATCCAATATAATTCAGAATTTGGAAGCAATTTTTTAAATTCTTCAGCTACTTCTGGTGGCGTTACTTTATCTTGTTTTCCCCAAATAATACAAGTTGGTACATGCATTTTTGGTAAATCTTTAGCCATATTATGACGAATGGCGCTTTTGGCAATAGTTAACGTTTTCAAAAGTTTAATTCTGTCGTTTACGGTTGCAAAAACCTCATCAATAATTTCTTTTGTTGCCACTTCTGGATTATAAAATACGTCTTCAGCTTTTTTTCTAATGTATTCATAATCACCACGTTTAGGGTAACTTTCACCCATAGCGCTTTCGTACAATCCCGAACTTCCAGTAATTACTAATCCTCTCACTAATTCAGGATATTGTTTCGTAAAATACAAACCAATATGTCCACCTAACGAATTTCCTACCAAAATTACACGTTCTAATCCTTTGAAAACAATAAAGTCTTTAACATATCTGGCAAATGCTTTCACATTAGTTTTTAATAAACTTTGCGTATAAATCGGCAATTCAGGAATAATTACTTTGTATCCTTTACTTGGAAAAAAATTAGCCACTCCGTCAAAATTACTTAAGCCGCCCATCAAACCATGTAACACAATTATTGGTGTGCCTTCACCTGATTCAAAATACGTATATTTTTTTTCTTTCTTTATCATAAAAACGTCTTCGTGTTCAACTATCTAATACGTACAAAAATACATTTTTTTTTCACATTTTTTTCATAATTCAGATTATTAAATTGTTTCCAAGCTAAAACTCTAATTTTCAATTTGTTTTGAGAATCATTACTGGAATTTTTAATGTTTTTTCAACAATTTATTTAATCGTTAAAAACTTAAATTCTTTGTAATTATCAGTATTTTCAGTACATAAGTGGTATTTCAAACTATTTTAATCAAAAACTTATTAACAAAGTGGTATTTTGTGGTAAAAAGTGGTAAAATATTTTTTAAATTTGTCTCAATAATAATTCATTTATAAAAGTTGAATACATTTTTAGGAACATACGAGTGTAAAGTTGATGCAAAAGGAAGGTTAATGGTACCTGCGCCTCTGAAAAAACAACTGGGTAATTTTGAGGAAGGCTTCGTGCTAAAGCGTTCGGTATTTCAGCCTTGCTTGGAATTGTATCCGATGAAGGAATGGAATAAAGTCATGCAGAAAATCAATAAATTAAATCGCTTTGTTAAAAAGAACAACGATTTTATTAGAGCGTTTACTGCTGGTGTAAGGATGGTTGAAATTGATGCTACAGGTAGGTTGTTAATCCCGAAAGATTTAGTGTTGTTTTCTAAAATAGATAAAGATATTGTATTGTCCTCAGCGGTTTCAATAATTGAAATTTGGGATAAAAATTTATACGAATCTGCATTAGATCACGCGATGGTTGATTTTGCAGATTTAGCCGAAGAAGTAATGGGTAACAAAAATGAAGAGGAAGATGGAATATCATAACCCAGTACTTTTAAAAGAAACAGTTGCGGGTTTAAAGATTAAACCTGACGGAATTTACGTTGATGTCACTTTTGGCGGCGGTGGACATTCAAGAGAAATTATGAAGCATTTAGGGCCAAACGGAAAATTGTTTGGTTTTGATCAAGATACAGATGCGTTAGCAAATGCCATAGATGATGAACGATTTGTTTTAATTAATGAGAATTTCAGATTTATTAAACGGTTCTTACGTTTTCACGGCGTAAAGCAAGTAGATGGAATTTTGGGCGATTTTGGCGTTTCTTCTCATCAATTTGATGTGGCTGATAGAGGTTTTTCTACTCGTTTTGATGCCGCTTTAGACATGAGAATGAACCAAAATGATACACTTTCTGCGTATGAAGTGGTAAATGATTATGCGGAAACTGAACTAAAACGCGTTTTTGTTGATTTTGGTGAATTGAAAAATGGCGGCGCTATGGCAAACGTAATTGTAGCCGCAAGAGCAGATAAGAAAATTAAAAATTCTGAGCAACTAAAAGAGGTTTTGTCTCGTTTTTTGCCAGGGCATAAAGCAAATAAAATTTTAGCTCAAATTTATCAAGCCATCCGTATAGAAGTAAATCAAGAAATTGAAGTATTAAAAGAATTTTTAATGCAAACGGAAGAATTATTGGTGTCTGGAGGAAGATTAAGTGTTATTTCGTATCACTCATTAGAAGACAGATTAGTAAAACGATTCATAAGAAATGGCATGTTTGAAGGCGAACCTGAACGCGATTTTTTTGGAAATTTTGAGGTGCCTTTTAAAAGTATTGAAAAACTAATTGTCCCTTCAGCGGCAGAAATAGAAATAAACAATAGAGCAAGAAGTGCAAAATTACGAGTAGCAGAAAAAAAATAATGGCAAAAGAAAATAGTATATATAGTCTATTAAAAGCAAAATTCTTAATTGATGATGATGCGCTAAAAACTTGGAAATTTATCATTTACTTGTTTTCCTTGGCTATGTTAATGGTGTATTTTAACCATAACTACGATGAAAAAAATTATAGGATTACGAGTTTAACAAATGAAGTGAAAGAGTTGCGTTCGAAATTTGTAGATACACGTTCTGAACTCATGAAATTAAAAATGGAATCCACCGTTTCAAAAAAAATGGAAGCAAGACAAATTTTGCCGTCTACTGTTCCACCAAAAAAAATTGTAATACGTAAACCTGAAGAAAAAAGTTTTATAGATAAATTAAAAATATGGCAATAAAAAACGACAATATAATTTCTTACCGACTGGCATTTGTGGTGGTTTGCGTTGTTGCGTTTGCGTTTGCGATTGCTATAAAACTATTTAATATACAGTGGGTAGGTGGCGATTATTATAGAAAATTAGCCAAACAACGCACCGTCAAAAATTTCGAAATTCCTGCCAATAAAGGAAATATTTACTCATCAGATGGAAGTTTATTAGCTACTTCAGTTCCTGAATATACCATCCGTTTTGATGCCGTAACACCTTCTGAAGAAAATTTTGAAAAATATTATGTTGCCTTGTCAGATTCACTTGCAAAACTTGTAGGAAAATCATCTGGCGAATTTCAAAGAGATTTAAGAAAAGCTAAAAACACTAAAAACAGGTATTTTTTAGTTGCTAAAAAATTAACGTTTACCGAATATATGCGCGTAAAAGAGTTCCCGTTATTTAAGTTGGGAGCAAATAAAGGCGGAATTATTGCCGAGCAGCAAACCGTTCGTAAACATCCTGTAGGATTAATTGCAAATAGAACGATAGGTTATGAACGCGATGGCAACCAAGGGAAAGGTTTAGAATATGCGTTTCGTAAATATTTAAACGGAACAAACGGCCACCATTGGATGCAAAAAATTGCTAAAAACCAATGGAAACCTATTTCTGATGTTAATGAATTAGATCCAGTTGACGGGTACGATGTAATTTCAACTATAGATGTTTTTATTCAAGATATCGCACATCACGCACTTTTAAAACAATTAGAGTTTTATAAAGCAGACCACGGATGTGTAGTGGTTATGGAAACCAACACGGGTTACATAAAAGCCATTTCAAATTTAGGAAAATCGGAAGATGGTTCGTATTTCGAAACTCAAAATTATGCACTAACGGAATCTCCCGAACCGGGCTCTACCTTTAAATTAATGGATTTAATTGCCTTAATTGATGATAAAAAAGCAGATACCAGTTCTGTTTATAATTCAAATGGTGGTATAGTTATGATTCAAGGCAGACCTGTAAAAGATTCAAATCATCACGGATACGGAATTGCTTCATTAGCAAAAGGTTTTGAAGTGTCGTCAAATACCATTTTAGTACAAGCAACTTATCAGGCCTATAAAAATAATCCTTGGCAATTTATCAATAGAATCAACAGTTACGGATTAAATAAAAAACAGGGTTTACAAATCAAAGGAGAAGGACAACCAGTAATTCCACAACCAGGAGCTAAAAATTGGTATGGCACCACGTTGCCTTGGATGGCATTTGGATATGGTGTTTCTATGACGCCTTTACAAACACTTTCCTTGTATAATGCGGTAGCAAATGATGGTAAAATGGTAAAACCAATTTTTGTAAGCGAAATAAAAGAGTGGAGTAAAACCATTAAAAAATACGATCCTGAGGTAATTAATCCGAAAATATGTTCTGATGAAACTTTATTAAAAGTTAGAAAAGTATTGGAAAATGTAGTTAAAAACGGGACAGGTAAAAGTTTGTATTCTGCCGATTTTTCAATGGCTGGTAAGACAGGAACTGCTCAGGTAGATTACAGTAAAGCAGAAATGTCTTATGCGTCTTCTTTTGTGGGCTATTTCCCTGCAGATCAACCAAAATATTCTTGCATAGTTGTGGTGCATAATCCAGATAAATCAAAAGGGTATTATGGAGCTGATGTAGCGGGACCTGTATTCAAACGTATTGCACAAAAAATATTTACAGATGTTCCAAACACAAATAAGTTTACTAACATCAAATTAAAAAGTAAAAAACAAGAAGCTTTATACAGCGAATTTGAAAAAAAATCTCAAGGAAACACAAACAAAGTGCCAAACGTAAAAGGAATGGCAGGAATGGATGCGGTTTCTTTATTAGAAAATTTAGGGTTTAAAGTAAAATTTATTGGAGTTGGAAAAGTAATAAAACAATCCATCAATCCAGGTGAAACATTCAAGAAAAATCAAATCATTACAATAGAATTATCGTGAGCCAGTTAAAAGACATATTATATAAAGTTGCCATTGAATCGGTTCACGGTTCTACTGATTTGACTATAGAAAAAATCGAGTTCGATTCCAGAAAAGTATCTTACAATGATGTTTTTGTAGCAATTAAAGGAACACTTTCAGATGGACATCAATTTATTGACAAAGCCATTTCTTTGGGTGCATCGGTTATCGTTTGTGAAGTTTTACCAAAAACATTATCAGAAAATTGCACGTATGTGAAGGTGCAAAATTCTAATCAAGCTTTAGCCTTTTTATCAGCAAATTATTACGATAATCCGTCAGAAAAACTAAAATTAGTTGGTATAACAGGCACAAACGGAAAAACTACAATTGCCTCATTATTGTATCAAATGTTTAAAAAAGCAGGATACAAAGTAGGATTATTGTCAACCGTAAAAATTATGGTTGATGAGGTAGAATATAAAGCGACTCATACTACGCCTGACTCACTAACTATTAATAAATATTTGGATGAAATGGTTGCGGTAGGTTGCGAATTCTGTTTTATGGAAGTTTCCTCACACGGAATTCATCAAAAACGTACCGAATCTTTACATTTTGAAGGTGGCGTGTTTACTAATTTATCACACGACCATTTAGATTATCACGAAACATTTGCAGAATATAGAGATGTAAAAAAATCATTTTTCGATGGATTGCCAAAATCTGCTTTTGCTATCACAAATGTTGATGATAAAAATGGTGAGGTAATGTTTCAAAATACGGCAGCAAGAAAAAAAACGTACGCCTTAAAAACGTATGCCGATTTTAAAGCACAAATATTAGAAAATCAATTAACGGGATTGGTTTTAAAAATCAATAACGAAGAAGTTTGGACGAAACTAATAGGCTCGTTTAACGCATATAATATTTTAGCCATTTATGGTGTGGCACTCGAATTAGGAATAGAAAGCACAGAAGCATTACGATTATTGTCTGAATTAGAAAGTGTTTCAGGTCGTTTTCAGTTTGTGGTTTCTACTACCAAAATTACAGCAATTGTGGATTACGCACATACGCCAGATGCGTTAGAAAACGTGCTGAAAACAATAGAAAATATTCGTACTAAAAACGAACAATTATTTACCATCGTAGGGTGTGGTGGCGATAGAGATAAAACGAAACGACCAATTATGGCAAATATTGCAGCTTCTTTTAGCGATAAAGCCATTTTTACTTCGGACAATCCAAGAACCGAAAATCCTCAAACCATACTTGATGAAATGGAAGCTGGAGTAGAGGCTCAGAATTATAAAAAAACAGTAGCTATTTTAGATAGAAAACAAGCCATAAAAACCGCTTGTCAAATGGCAAATTCAGGCGACATTATTCTGATTGCAGGAAAAGGCCACGAAACCTATCAAGAAATAAACGGAGTCCGTCAGGATTTTGACGATATGCAAATCGTACAAGAAATATTAAAACAATTAGAAAAATAAAACTCAAAAAATAAATCCTAAATTCCAATTTTGGAATTTGGAATTTTAAAAGTTTGGAATTTAAACCTATAAAATTATGTTATACTACATCTTTAAATACTTAGACGAAGCGTACAATTTGCCAGGTGCAGGTTTGTTTCAATACATCACGTTCCGTTCTGGAATTGCGGTGATTTTATCGTTGTTAATTTCTACCATATATGGAAAAAGAATTATCAACTATTTACGAAACAAACAAGTGGGTGAAACTGTTCGTGAGTTAGGTTTAGATGGGCAAGTGCAAAAAGCAGGAACGCCAACTATGGGTGGTTTAATCATTATTTTGGCTACGCTGGTTCCGGTTTTGCTATTGGCGAAATTAGATAACATTTATATCATTTTGCTTTTGGTGACAACTATTTGGATGGGAAGTATTGGTTTTTTAGACGATTATATTAAAGTTTTCAAAAAAGATAAAGAAGGATTAAAAGGTAAGTTTAAAGTAATAGGTCAGATTGGTTTAGGAATTATAGTTGGAGCTACCTTATATTTTCATCCAAGCGTAACTATTAAAGAAGATGTTGTTTTAAGAAAGCAAGGAATAGAAACAGTAATTAAAACTACTTCACCTGAAGTGAAATCAATGGAAACGACCATTCCATTTATGAAAAATAACACGTTTGATTATGCGGAATTACTATCATTTATGGGTAATGATTATCAAAATTGGGCTTGGTTAATTTTTATTCCAGTAGTTATTTTTATAATTACTGCAGTTTCAAATGGCGCTAACTTAACAGACGGGATCGATGGTTTAGCGGCAGGTACTTCGGCCATTTCCGTATTGGTTTTAGGTATTTTCACCTTCGTATCGGGAAATATTATTTTCTCTAACTATTTAAATATTATGTACATCCCAAATTCGGGTGAAATGACCATATATATTGCCGCATTTGTAGGAGCACTTATTGGATTTTTATGGTACAACACCTATCCAGCAACCGTATTTATGGGCGATACAGGAAGTTTAACTATCGGAGGAATTATCGCAGTAATTGCTATTGCCGTTCGTAAAGAATTAATGATTCCTGTTTTATGCGGAATTTTCTTAGCAGAAAACTTTTCAGTGGTGTTACAAGTAGCGTATTTCAAATATACCAAAAAGAAATTTGGCGAAGGACGTCGTGTTTTCTTAATGTCACCATTGCATCATCATTATCAGAAAAAAGGCTATCACGAAAGTAAAATCGTAACACGTTTCTGGATTGTGGCCATCATTTTAGCTATTTTCTCATTAGTATCTTTAAAATTAAGATAAAATGCGATTAGTAATATTAGGCGGTGGAGAAAGCGGCGTTGGCACAGCTATTCTGGGAAAGAAAAAAGGATACGATGTTTTTGTGTCCGACTTTGGAAAAATAAAAGAAAATTATAAAGAAGTTCTTAGTATTAATGCAATTGCTTGGGAAGACGAAAAGCACACAGAAAATTTAATTCTGAATGCCGATGTAGTAATGAAAAGTCCTGGAATTCCAGATAAAGCGCCCATAGTAAAAAAGTTGCTTGAAAAGAATATTCCGGTAATTTCAGAAATTGAATTTGCAGCGCCTTTTACTACTGCAAAAACAATTGGAATTACCGGAAGTAATGGTAAAACTACCACAACCTTGCTAACCTATCACATCCTGAAACAAGGTGGTTTAAATGTAGGTTTAGCAGGAAATATTGGAAAAAGTTTTGCTTGGCAAGTAGCCGAAAATAAACACGATTGTTATGTGTTAGAATTAAGTAGTTTTCAATTAGACGGAATACTAAATTATAAGCCAGATATAGCGATTATTTTGAATATTAGTCCAGATCATTTGGACAGATACAATTACGATTACAATTTATATATCGATTCAAAGTTCAGAATAACAATGAATCAAACAGAAACAGATTATTTAATATACGATGATGATGATGAAGCCATTTCAAATTGGTTTGCCTCACATCAAACAAAAGCAAACAAAGTGCCTTTTTCAATTTCAAAACAATTAACTAAAGGCGGAAGCATAACAGAGAATAACGAAATAAATATCAACCTTAACGAAGACCAATTTACTATGCCAATTCATCAACTTGCTTTAGAAGGAAAACATAACGTAAAAAACGCTATGGCTGCAACAACGGTTGCACAATTAATGAATATTAGAAAAGCAACTATTAGAGAAAGTTTAACCAGTTTTCAAGGTGCAGAACACAGATTGGAAAAAGTGTTAAAAATTAATAATGTGCAATACATTAATGATTCGAAAGCTACGAATGTAAACGCTACCTTTTTTGCCTTAGATAGTATGATTACACCAACAGTTTGGATTGTTGGAGGTGTTGATAAAGGAAATGATTATGACGAGTTAATGGCATTGGTTCGTGAAAAAGTAAAAGGCATCATTTGCTTAGGTGTCGACAATAAAAAGTTAGCCGATAAGTTTGAAGGATTGGTTGAAATGTTTGTAGAAACAACCTCAATGTCTGAAGCAGTAAAAATTGCAAACAAAATGGCTGAAAAAGGCGATACGGTGCTACTTTCTCCAGCTTGTGCAAGTTTCGATTTATTTGAAAACTACGAAGATAGAGGACGTAAATTTAAACAAGCGGTACAAAATTTATAATTGATTTTATTAATCAAAGCAACAAATAAAAATGAACAAAATCATAAACCAACTTAAAGGAGATAAAACCATTTGGGCTGTAATTGTATTATTGGCTTTGGTTTCTTTTTTACCCGTATATAGCGCGAGTACAAACTTAGTATATACAGTTGGTAATGGAAAAGGTTCAACATTAGTATTGTTGCTAAAGCATTTTTTACATGTTATTGTAGGGTTAGGTATTGTGTTTTTAACACACAAATTACATTTCGAAAAGTTTAAAAAATATTCCATTTTTGCCATTTGGATTATTATTCCAGCATTACTTTTTACATTATTACAAGGAAAAACAATTGGTGGTGCGAATGCAAGTCGATGGTTGGAAATTCCATTTGTCAATTTTTCGTTTCAACCTTCTACGCTTGCCTTTGCAATCTTAATGGTATATGTAGCTCGAACGCTAACAAAAATTAACGAAACCAAATACACGTTTAAAGATTCGGTAATCCAAATTTGGATTCCAGTTGGAGCGGTTTTAATCTTTATTTTACCATCCAATTTTTCTACGGCAGCCTTAATGTTTGCAATGGTTTTTATGTTGTTATACATTGGTCAATATCCATTAAAATATTTAGGAATTGTATTAGCTTCAGGTGTGGCATTATTAGCGCTTTTTTTCCTATTGGCACAAGCTTTTCCAAAACACAAAACCTTTAGTCGTGTAAATACTTGGGTGAGTAGAATTGAAAATTTTACCTCGGATAAACCAGATGAAGATAAATACCAAATTGAAAATGCTAAAATAGCCATTGCAGTCGGGAAAATAAATGGCGTAGGACCTGGAAAAAGTATTCAAAAGAATTTTTTACCACAATCGTCTTCCGATTTTATTTTCGCCATTATTATTGAAGAATACGGCTTAATTGGCGGATATGTTTTGGTGTTTTTTTATATGCTGTTGTTTTTTAGATTCTTAATTCGAGCCAATAAAACCACAAATTTGTTTGGAAAATTATTAATCATCGGACTTGGTTTTCCAATTATAATTCAAGCCTTAATTAATATGGGTGTAGCGGTTGAATTATTGCCAGTTACAGGACAACCATTGCCATTAATTAGTAGTGGAGGAACTTCTATTTGGATGACGTGTTTGTCGTTAGGAATTATATTAAGTGTTACTAAAAGAGAAGATGAAATTGCCGCTGATTTAAAAGATTTTCAAGATAAAGAAGCTGCTTTACAGCGATTAATCGAAAGAGAAGTTGTGGTAATGAATGCTGAAAATGCTGTGGAAAACCTTTCGGAAGACGAGCATAAAGTAAATGATATGAAGTATTCTATTCGTGAATCTTTAAAACAAGATAACAAAACAGAACAGGGCGACAGTTTGGTGAACGGACAAAATCCAATGAATGCAGTAATAAACAAAAAATAATGGCAAATAAATTTATCATTAGCGGCGGAGGAACTGGTGGACACATTTA
Organism: Flavobacterium sp.; assembly: GCF_040382755.1. Taxonomy (GTDB): domain Bacteria; phylum Bacteroidota; class Bacteroidia; order Flavobacteriales; family Flavobacteriaceae; genus Flavobacterium. The sequence continues at coordinate 35 of NZ_JBEIET010000014.1, read as the reverse complement.
TCCAGCAGTTGCTATTGCAAACGAATTAAAAGCGC
>NZ_JBEIET010000013.1:0-31189 GCF_040382755.1 Flavobacterium sp. | reverse complement strand
GGCACTACATTTTGGAATGGCGTTGTAAATGGTAGTTCGCCAACTTTTGCCTTTTGGAATGCAAACGAACCCAACAACCAAGGTGAAGAAGATTACGCTCACGTAACAGCACCGGGCGTAGGGCAACCTGGTTCGTGGAATGATTTAAGTAATGTTGGTGACTCAAGCGGTAATTATCAACCTAAAGGATATATTTTAGAATATGGTGGTATGCCTGGAGATCCTGTTTTACAAATTTCTACAACTTCAATCATCACTATTCCAGTTATTACAAATGTAACAAGTGCTTCAAGATGTGGAAGTGGTTCAGTAACCTTACAAGCTATTTCAAATGTTGGAAATATTAATTGGTACACAGCACCAACTGGAGGTACCCCGATTTTTACAGGAAGTTCATTCAATACTCCTGTTTTAAATGTAACTACTGATTATTATGTAGATGCTTTCCCTATAGGTTGTACTTTAGGAAATAGAGTTCAAGTTACCGCTACAATTAAGCCTGTGCCAGTAATTGGTTTTACAACTCCAAATCCTGTTTGTCAAAATACAAATACCATCCTGCAAGCAAGTACTACCATAGGTGTTATTAATTGGTATGATTCCAATACAAGTTCCACGCCAATATTTACAGGAACTACTTTTACGACACCTAACTTAAGCACTTCTACAACTTATTATATTGAAGCCATAAACAATGGTTGTCTATCTAATAGATTAGCAATTCCAGTTCAGGTTGTTCCTGCTCCAACTATAGCTGACGAAACAGTTATTTTTTGTGAGAACACCTCTGTTACGCTCCAATCTGGAATTTCAGGGAGCTCTTATTTATGGTCTACAGGTGCAACTACTCAAAATTGTGCTGTTGGTTCAGCAGGAACGTATTCAGTTGTGATAACGACACCTCTAAATTGCAATTTAACGAAGAATTTTACCGTTATTGAAAATACGGCACCAGAAATTACTTTTATAAAAGTGGAAGGATTAACTGCCGAAATAAGTATAACAGGAACAGGAATTTATGAATATTCTTTAGATAATATCCATTTTCAAAGTGCTCCAATTTTCAATTTTATTGTAGGTGGAGTTTATACTTGTTATGTTAAAGAAATAGGAACAAATTGTGGTTACGATTATGAAGATTTTGTGGTGATTGATTATCCGAAGTTTTTTACACCAAATGCGGATGGATTTAACGATTATTGGAAAATAAATGGGATGCACCTATTTCCAGATGCAAGAATTGCAATTTTCGATAGGTATGGACAACTAATTACAGTTTTAACTACTAAAAATCCGCATTGGGATGGAAGATTAAATGGAGAAAGCGTTTCTTCTTCAGATTATTGGTTTGTGGCTAATTTGGGAAATAATACTTTAGAAGTAAAGGGTCATTTTTCGCTAAAAAGATAATTTTTAATGTATTTTATTCTGAATTTCATTTAAAATATAAATATAATCTTCTTGATTTTTCACAAAATCCAATTCAGAGATATCTATAATTAAAGCATTTATATCAGTTTGCGATTTTATATATTCTAAATATCCTTGGTTTATTTTTTCTAAATAATTAGAAGAAATATCTTGTTCATAGCTTCTACCACGTTTTTTTATATTGGCTAATAACCGGTCGGTATTTTGGTATAAATAAATATATAAATCTGGTTTAGGCATTTCTTTATACATAATATCAAACATCGTTTTGTATAAACGAAATTCATCTTCTTGCAAAGTAACTTTTGCAAATATTTGCGATTTAAAAATATGATAATCGGCAACTATAAAATCTTTAAACAAATCAAATTGTGCCAAATCATCGGATAATTGTTGGTATCTGTCGGCTAAGAATGACATTTCTAAAGGAAAGGCATATCGGTTTTGATCTTTGTAAAATTTAGGTAAAAACGGATTGTCAGCAAATCGCTCTAAAATAGGTTTACCATTACAATCTTCAGCTATTTTAGTGGCTAATGTAGTTTTTCCTGCCCCAATATTTCCTTCAATAGCAATATAATTTAATTGATTTAATGTAAGATTGTTTATTGGATTTTTTAACGTTCCAACGGTAGTAATTTCCGAAGTGTCTTCACAAGAAATAAGCATTTCAGAAATAGTTTGGTTTTGTTTTGGATGTTTCCATTTTGGTGCAATATCCAGTAACGGAAACAAAACAAATTTTCTGTTTTGTACATGCAGATGAGGAATATTCAAAGTATCACTTTCAATAATTTCATCATTAAAAGCAATAATATCAATATCAATACATCTTGATTCGTATTGGGTTGAATTTGTTTTAATTCGGCCTAATTTTTTTTCTACTTTTACAATTTCACTTAGTAATTTTTGTGCCGATTTATGCGTATGTATTGCAATTGCACAATTATAAAATGCAGCACCTTCAAAGCCCCAAGCAGGAGTTTCATATACATTTGATACTTTTATTACGGAAGCCACTGTTTTATGTAAAACCGAAATACACGTTTGCAAATTTTCCAATTTGTCGCCCATATTTGTTCCTAAAGAAAGTAATACTGTATTTTGTGATTTCATATTTTGTAAAAACAAATTTGGCTTTTAACGGAGTTTTTTATTTCAACAAATTAACAAACAAATTTACATTTATACTTCACAAAAAACAATTATTTATGAACAAGGGTTATATAAGTAAGATTGAAAGTTGTATTGCTTTTAACTTAATTGATTTCAAAATTTATTTCAAATAAGTTAATAATCTTGAATTTTTTCAAATCGAAATGTAACATTTTTATTTAATTTACTACATATGTGTACATAAAATAATTAATATGAATTTTTTTAAGAATGTATTTGCAACAATTGTAGGGATATTTTTGTTTGTTTTATTAAGTTTTTTCTTTCTAATAGGGCTTGGTGTTTTAGTTAGTAGTGGAGATGATGAAGTGAAAGTAAAAGACAATTCGGTAATTCAGTTAGATTTATCGAAAATAAATTTTGATTATGCGGGTAAATATGATTCTGATAGTCCATTTAGTAGTTTGTTTTTAGATAAAGACAAAGTGGGTTTCATCGAAGTCTTAAATGCTATTGATGCCGCAAAAACGGATGATAAAATTAAAGGGATAACTATTGTAAATAACGAGTCGAGTTTAGGTTTGGCACAAAGTAAAGAGTTAAGAGATAAACTGGAAGATTTTAAAAAATCAAAGAAGTTTGTAATGGCTTACGCAACTGTTTTTTCTCAAAAAGAATATTACATTAGTTCTGTTGCAGATGCTATTTATTTAAATCCTGCTGGAGATATGGACTTTAAAGGATTAGGAACAGAAATGTTATTTTATAAAAATTTCCAAGATCAAACCGGTTTAAAAATGGAAATTATTCGTCACGGAAAATTTAAAAGTGCTGTAGAACCTTTTTTAGCGCAAGAAATTAGTAAAGAGAATAGAGAGCAAGTAACGGTTTTACTTCAATCTGTTTGGGATAATATAGTTTCAGATATTGCTAAAAACAGAAATGTTTCAGTAACTCAATTGAATGCAATTGCTACTGATTTATTAGCAAGAACTCCAGAAATGGCTTTGGAACAAAAATTAATTGATAAAGTAGCTTATGAAGATGAGTTTAACGATGCTTTAAAATCTAAATTGAAAGTAGCGAAAGACGAAGAAATTGAGTCAGTTTCAATTACAGATTATGTGGCAACTACTTCTTTAAAATCAGAAGATTATACAAAAGACGATATCATTGCCGTAATTTATGCTCAAGGCGAAATTAATGGGGGAGAAGGCGATGTAGATTATATTGGCGAAGGTTCAATCAACCGTTCTTTAAAAGAAGCAAGAGAAGATGATGATGTAAAAGCAGTTGTACTTCGAGTGGATAGTCCGGGCGGAAGTGCTTTGGTTTCCGATTTAATTTGGAGAGAAATTGAATTGACTAAAAAAGTAAAACCAGTTGTGGTTTCTATGGGTAATTTAGCAGCTTCTGGCGGCTATTATATAGCTTGTAATGCCAATACTATTTTTGCTGAACCCACAACAATTACAGGATCTATTGGTGTGTTTGGAATGTTGCCAAATGTACACGGTTTCGCTACAAAATACGGTGTAAATGCAGAACAAGTACAAACGCATAAAAATGCAGTTGGGTATAGTATTTTCGAACCAATTTCAGAAGAATATAAAACTATAGCTTTAGAAGGTGTAGATCGCATTTATAAGCTATTTGTTAACCGCGTAGCTCAAGGCAGAAAAATGACATTTAATCAAGTAGATGCCATTGCGCAAGGTAGAGTTTGGACCGGTTCAGATGCTATTAAGAATGGTTTAGTAGATAAATTAGGAAATTTAGATGCTGCCATAGCTCACGCCGCTACTTTAGGAAAAACTAAAAGTTACAGAACAGAAAATTATCCTGAATATAACAAAGATTTTGATGAATTTTTAGAAGGATTTGCGGGTGCAAGTATCTATAAATCTAAAGAAACTCTTTTGAAAGAAGAATTAGGTGAAGAAAATTATAATTTACTTAAAAAATCAAAAGTAATGCAGAACAGAAAAGGGGTACAAGCTATTATGCCTTTCCATCTGAATTTATAGTCATTGCATTCTAATTTTAAACATAACAAAAACGCCATTCTAAAAAGTTTGGCGTTTTTTTTAACACTAATTTCATTTTAAATTCTAAAGTTTGGTACTAACTTTGTAGTCTATCATAAACCCCAAATAATAACCTTATGTTGAAAAAAGTTTTAAAATGGTCAGGTATATCTTTGTTGACTGTTGTAATTGCCTTAGCGCTATTGCCTTTTTTGTTTAAAGACAAAATCAAATCAAAAATTATTGAATCTATTAATAAAAATGTAAATGCTACGGTTGCATTAGAAGACGTGAGTTTAAATTTATTTAAAAGTTTTCCAAAAGCCACTGTAACACTTGATAAAATGAGTGTGATTAACAAAGCTCCTTTTCAAGGCGATACGTTGGTATATTCAGAGAAAATAGATTTAAAAATGAGTATGATGGAATTGTTTAATGGCGAAAAAGAGCCTATGACCATTCAATCAATTGGTACAGAAAATACTAAAATAAATATTCTTTTTAATAAAGACGGAATTGGAAATTATGATATCGCAATAAAAAAAGCCGCGAGTGAAACCAATGAAAAAGAAAAACCATTCGCGTTAAGCATTCAGAATTATGAAGTAGAAAATTTAAAATTCACCTACAAAGATGCTGCTTCTAAAATGAAATTGGTTTTAGATAGCATCAATCACGAGGGAACTGGAAATTTTGAACAAGAGGTTTTAGATTTAGATACTAAAACTACAGCGAAAGTTACTTTTGATATGGATAAAAGTAATTTTATGCGAAATGTACCGATTTCATTAGAAGCTATTTTAGGTGTCGATTTAAAGAATAGCAAATATACTTTCAAAGAAAACAAAGCACTGATTAATCAGTTGCCATTAAATTTTAATGGGTTTATTCAAATGGTTGAAAAAGGTCAGGTATATGACTTAACTTTTAATACACCTTCATCAGATTTTAAAAATTTTTTAGGATTAATTCCAGTAGAATATGCAGGGAATTTAGCAGATGTTGAAACGACTGGAAAATTTGAAGTAAAAGGAAAAGTAAAAGGCAATTTATCGGATACAACTGTTCCCTCTTTTGATATTGAAATGTTGTCAAATAACGCTTCATTTAAATATAAAGATTTACCAAAATCAGTTAAAAATATTTCAATCGATACGCATATTGTAAATGAAACCGGCTTAATGAACGACACTTTCGTAGATTTAGATAAGTTGTCTTTCGCAATTGATCAAGATGTTTTTAATGCAAGTGCTCACATCAAAAATCTTACTGAAAATCCAAATATTACTGCCACATTAAAAGGTGTCATTAATTTAGCGAATGTTTCAAAAGCATATCCTGTAAAGTTAGAAAAACCATTAAATGGGATTTTAAGAGCAGATGTAAAAATGGCTTTCGATATGAAATCTGTAGAAACAAGTCAATATCAAAACATAAGAAATTCTGGTAATATTAATGTAACAGGTTTCAATTATTCTGGTCCAGAAATGGCAAAACCTGTAAGCGTTTCTGTTGCCGATTTATCTTTTAATCCATCTAAAATTAACTTGAATAAACTGCAAGCTAAAACAGGAAAATCAGATATTAATGTATCTGGAAGTTTAGATAATTTTTATGGATTTTTGTTTAAAAACCAAATTTTAAAAGGTAATTTCAATTTAAATTCTTCCTTATTTGAAGTGGCAGATTTTATGTCTCCTACAACAACTACAAATGATGAAGGAAAGAAAACTTCGGAACAAGTAAAAATTCCAAGTTTTTTAGATTGCACTTTAACTGCCAAAGCAACAACTGTTATTTATGATAATTTAAATCTTAAAAATGTTGCTGGAACTTTAATTATTCGCGACCAAGCTGTAAACTTAAAAGGACTAAATATGGCTGTTTTTGGTGGAAAAATTGGAGTAAATGGAATGGTTTCAACAAAAAATAAGGTACCTACTTTTGTTTTGGATATGGGTTTATCAGCGGTTGATATTAGCCAAACTTTTTCGATGCTAAATACGTTAAAAACTATTGCTCCTGTTGCTGATGTTATTAATGGAAAAATGAATTCAACCATTTCATTAAATGGGTTTTTAACTCAAGATATGATCCCAGATGTTAAAAGTATTTCTGGAGATTTGATGGGGAATATTTTACAAGGTTCATTAAATAAAAATAAATCGGCATTACTAACTGAATTAGATAATAAAGCTGCATTTTTAGATTTAAAAGATATCAATTTGAAAGATGTAAAAGCAGTTTTATCATTTAAAAACGGAAAAGTAGCCGTTAAACCATTTACCTTAAAACACAAAGATATTTCAGTTCAAATTGCAGGTTCTCACGGTTTTGATCAGAATATGGATTACAATTTGAAATTCGATGTTCCAGTGAAATATTTAGGAAATGACGTAAATAAATTACTTGCAAAAGTAACTCCGTCTGATGCTAAAAAAATAGAAAGTGTTAATGTAAATGCTATGATGTCAGGAAATTTCAAATCACCTAAAGTAACCACGGATGTGCAACAAGCATCAAAAAATGTAGCTTCACAGTTGATTCAACTTCAAAAAGAAAAACTTGTACAAAAAGGAACAGGAGTTTTGACTACTATTTTAAATGGAAACAAACCAAAAGATTCTACAAAAACAACTACAAAAGAACAAGTTGGTAATGCTGTAAAAGACGGTTTAAAAGGTTTATTCGGTAAAAAGAAAAACTAACTATTCGCAACATATTTATAATCATCGAAATATATATAGTTAATTTCGATGGTTATGAATGAATAGTATTGATAAAATCTATATTTAAATAAGAAATAACATTTAATAAAAGGATAAAAGCATTATTTTTTTCATGAACTTTGATAGAATTAAAATTTATTAATTATGAAAAAAATACTATTAACTACAAGTTTATTGCTAGCTAGTTTAGCATTTGCCCAACCATCTGCTACTTGTCCAGTTACAGGAAAAACAGCTGCTTCAAAAGATGCCGCTCACGCAAGTGCCGAGTATCAAGCTATGACAGCTTCACCTTCTCAAAGTGGAAGTAGTCAAGTAAACAAAAACAAGGAATGGTGGCCTAATCAATTGAATTTAGAAGTTTTACGTCAAAATTCAGAAAAGTCAAACCCATTAGGTAGTACTTTTGATTATGCTAAAGAGTTTCAAACGTTAGATTATGAAGCTTTGAAAACAGATTTAAGAGCTTTAATGACTAAATCAGAAGATTGGTGGCCAGCTGATTTTGGAAATTATGGTCCGTTATTCATTCGTATGGCTTGGCATAGTGCTGGGACCTATCGTTCAGGAGATGGACGTGGTGGTTCAAGAGCAGGTCAACAACGTTTTGCACCTTTAAATAGTTGGCCTGACAACGTAAATTTAGATAAAGCACGTCGATTATTATGGCCAATTAAACAAAAATATGGAAACAAAATTTCTTGGGCTGATTTAATGATATTAACAGGTAACGTAGCTTTAGAATCTATGGGATTCAAAACCTACGGATTTGCAGGTGGTCGTGAAGATGTTTGGGAACCAGAAAGCAATGTATATTGGGGTCCAGAAAATAAGTTTTTGGAGAGTGCAAGAATTAAAGACGGAAATTTAGAAAATCCATTAGCTGCTACTCAAATGGGATTAATTTATGTAAATCCAGAAGGACCTGCTGGAAATCCTGATCCGCTATTAGCTGCAAAAGATATTAGAGAAACATTCGGAAGAATGGGAATGAATGATGAGGAAACTACAGCCTTAAATGCAGGTGGTCATACTTTTGGAAAAACACACGGTAAAGGTCCTGCTTCAAATGTAGGTTCAGATCCTGAAGCTGCAGGAATAGAGCAGCAAGGATTTGGATGGAAAAGTACTTATAAATCTGGTAAAGGTACGGATGCTATTTCTTCTGGTTTAGAAGTAACTTGGACAGCTAAACCAACAGAATGGAACTATGGATTTTTCAAAATATTATACGATAACGAATGGGAATTGACAAAAAGTCCTGCAGGCGCACACCAATGGATTGCGAAAAACGGACAAGCAATTATTCCTGATGCGTTTGATAAATCAATAAGACATATTCCAACAATGTTAACTACGGATTTATCGTTTAGATTTGATCCAGAATATGCAAAAGTTTCAAAACGTTTTTACGATAATCCAAAAGAATTTGAATTGGCTTTCGCGAAAGCGTGGTTTAAATTAACACATAGAGATATGGGTCCAAGATCGTCTTATTTAGGACCAGAAGCGCCTAAAGAAGATTTAATTTGGCAAGACCCAATTCCAGTTTTAAATCATAAAGTAGTTTCAGCAAAAGAAATTACGGCTTTAAAAGCTGAAATTGCTGCTTCAGGGTTAACTATTCAAGAAATGGTTACAACTGCTTGGGCTTCGGCATCAACGTATAGAGGTTCAGATAGAAGAGGAGGCGCAAATGGTGCACGAATTAGATTAGAACCACAACGTAATTGGGAAGTAAATAATCCTGCTCAATTGAATAAAGTGTTACCAATTTTAGAAAAAATTCAAGCTAATTTTAATGCGAAATCTAAAGATAAAAAAGTTTCTTTAGCGGATTTAATTGTTTTAGCTGGAAATGTAGGTATCGAAACTGCGGCTAAAAACGCAGGTATGATTGTTGAAGTTTCTTTTTCACCTGGAAGAATGGATGCTTCTCAAGAGCAAACTGATGTTAAAGGAATGGCTGTTTTAGAACCAATGGCTGACGGAATCCGTAACTACATTAAAACACAATATACTGTTCCAACTGAAGCGTTATTAGTTGACAAAGCACAATTATTAACTTTGACTGCTCCAGAAATGACAGTTTTAGTTGGAGGAATGCGTGCATTGGGTGCGAATTACGATGCATCTAAACACGGTATTTTTACTACTCAAAAAGACAAATTAACAAATGATTTCTTCGTTAATTTATTAGATATGAGTACAGCTTGGAGTGCAATGGATGATAAGAAAGAAGTTTTTGAAGGAAAAGATAGAACTTCTGGAGCAAAAAAATATACTGCAACTCGTGCTGATTTAATTTTCGGGTCTAACTCAGAATTAAGAGCTTTGGCTGAAGTATATGCGCAAAATGATAACAAAGAAAGATTTGTTAAAGATTTTGTAGCTGCTTGGACAAAAGTTATGAACTTAGATCGTTTTGATTTAAGAAAATAATACTACCATCAAATTCAAACAAAAAAAAGCTGTCCATTTGGACAGCTTTTTTTATGGATTATAAACCTGTCAGGTTTATTTGTCTATCCTAAAAATGGATAACTATAATGTTCTGGTGTAACGAAAGTTTCTTTTATTGTTCTTGGAGAAACCCATCGTAATAAGTTTTGCGCTGAACCAGCTTTATCATTTGTTCCTGAAGCTCTTGCTCCTCCAAATGGTTGCATACCCACAACAGCACCAGTTGGTTTGTCGTTAATATAGAAGTTACCTGCCGCATTTTGTAAGGCTACAGTTGCTTCCTCAATTGCATATCTATCTGTACTTAAAACAGCACCAGTTAACGCATATTCAGAAGTTTGATCAATTAAAGTTAAGGTTTCCGCCCATTTTGCATCTTCATATACATAAATTGTAATTACCGGTCCGAAAAGTTCTGTTTCCATTGTAGCGTATTTCGGATTTGAAGTTAAAATAACTGTTGGTTCAACAAAATAACCTTTAGATTTATCGTAATTTCCACCAATAATAACTTCTGCATCTGAATCTTTTTTAGCTTGGTCTATATAACTTGCTAATTTATCAAATGAACCTTCGTGAATTACTGCAGTTACAAAGTTTGAAAAGTCTTCTGGTGAACCCATTTTCATTGAAGCAACATCTGCAATTAATTGCTCTTTTACTGCAGGCCACATAGATTGTGGAATATAAGCTCTTGATGCTGCAGAACATTTTTGCCCTTGAAATTCAAAAGCACCACGAGTAATCGCAGTTGTAACTTGTTTTACGTTTGCAGAAGGATGTGCAAGTACGAAATCTTTACCACCTGTTTCTCCAACAATTCTTGGGTATGTTTTATAGTTGTGAATGTTTTCTCCGATTTTTTTCCAAATTTCTTTAAAAATAAATGTGGAACCTGTATAATGAATTCCAGCAAAATCAGGAGACGCTAAAACGGTATCTGTAATCATAACTGGATCTCCAAAAACAACATTAATAACGCCGTCTGGTACACCTGCTTCTTTGAAAATATCAATGATGATTTTTGCAGAAAATACTTGGCTATCACTTGGTTTCCATACTACAACATTACCCATTAAAGCAGCACTTGCAGGTAAATTTGCCGCAATAGCTGTAAAATTAAAAGGCGTTACAGCATATACAAACCCTTCTAAAGGTCTGTATTCGACTCTATTCCACATATCGGAATTAGAAGCGGGTTGGTCTGCATAAATTTGCGTCATAAATTCTACGTTGAAACGTAAAAAGTCTATTAATTCACAAGAAGCATCAATTTCAGCTTGGTGTATGGTTTTTGATTGCGCAATCATCGTAGCGGCATTTATTTTTGCTCGGTAAGGTCCAGCAATTAATTCAGCTGCTTTTAAAAAGATTGCGGCACGTTGTTCCCAAGCCATATTAGCCCATTTTGTTCTGCTTTCTAATGCATTTGAAATGGCTTTTTCTACATGTGATTTTTCAGCTAAATGATATGTTCCAACAATGTGTTGGTGATCGTGTGGAGCCGACATATTTCTGGTGTTTCCAGTGAAAATTTCTTCTGAACCAATGTATAATGGCACATCAATTTTCGAATTCCACATTTTTTTATAGGCTTCTAAAACGTTTGTTTTTTCTGGAGAATTAGGAGCGTAGCCTTTAACTGGCTCGTTTACTGCTTTTGGTATATTAAAAAATCCTTTTAACATGTATTTGATTATTAGATTATTAGACAAATTAGATTTTTAGTAAAAACCTTAGACAAAAGTACAAAGGATAAATTGAATTCTAAAATAAATTATTCCTTCAGAAGATTTGGTTTTGTTTAATTTATGGCAAAGGGAACAACTAATTTAAAAGTAGGAATTTGAACCTTAAAAAAAGTATTATTTGAGAAATTTGCCATCGTATAAAACCCATTCATAGCACCTATAGTTCCTTTTAACATACAGCCTGAGGAATATACATATTTTTTTCCTGGAGCAATTATTGGTGTTTGTCCCACGACACCTTCACCATCAACGGTTTCTGTGTGGTTTAATGTATCGAAAATTTCCCAATGCCGAGCTTGTAATTGCACCACATCTGAACTTAAATTTTCAATTGTGATTTGATAAGAAAAGGCATACAACATTTGATACTCTTTATAGTAAATGCCTTCGTAATTTGTAATGACCGAAATTTTAATATTACTTGTAATTTGAGTAACCATTTTTAATTTTAGTTAAATCTAAATTAGTTCACTATATCAATACTATTTGCTCTTCCAATTCCAATTATTCTATCGTAACGTTCGGCGCCACCACGATAATATACTAAAACGATGTACTCATTTTCGGTTTGATAAAAATTGCCATCAATCGCGTTTTGTTCGTCAATTTGGCCTTTATTATTTACTAAGGTGTATTGATAATTGGTAAATCCTTGTTTTAGTAAGATGGGTTTTTCAAATGTTTTCGTATCGGAATTGTATTCCATTTTGTATTCATCTGAAATCTGATAATTGTTAAACATTCCCGTTACATAAATTGATTTTTCTAACGGATTTACATCTGAAGCCAAACCAAAATACACCCAAGTATAATCTGCTTCAATTGTATTTTGTGAGGCATTTAAATTATTCACAAAAAAGTTTCCATTTATGTCTGGAAAATAGGTGTATATTTTATTTTTTCGTTCTTCGTTTGTGTATAAAATGGTGTTGTAAACATCGCCAGAAGTTACTTTAAAAACTGAGTTAGAAGCCCCTCGTATATTTTTGTTTTCGAAATTTAAAAATTCATTTCCAGCCCAAAATTGGGTTTCTTTATTATATCTGTAAATGAGTTGTGTGCCAATTGTATATTGTGGTTTGATGTTATGAATAGCCGAATTCAGTTTTCCGTTTTGAAAAATAGAAACTTTTACGTTTTCCTTTGGGTTTTGTAACGGTTTATCTTTATAATCGATAAAAAATTCTATATTTTGTTTTTTATTTACGGTTTCCATATCGCGAGAACGTCTGATTGTAATGCCTACAGCCGTATCGTCTTCGTATATGATGAATTTTTTTGAAAACACAATTTCTTGATCTTCATCGAAAATTTTTACAATATAATTCCCGCTTTTAATAATTTGATTGAATTTATTTGGAAAACTCAACGTGTAATGCGAGTAAATTTGCAAACAATTTAACGAATTTTGATAGTTTTGAATTCGTTGATTATCTAAACCGTTTAAGTATTCATTTTTAAGTAATTGACTTGGTGTCCAATCGTAATTGTACTGTTCAATAGTATAAAAATAATCTGCTTCGTTACCGTATAAATCATCAAATTGTAAATCGAAATTTTCACCCAATCTAAAAAACGGAATCGTATTGTTTACATTTTGTGTAAATGTAACCGTTTTAATATTATAAGGTGGGACTACTTCTTTTTCTTGTGCCTTAGCAGATAAAGCAAGTAGAAACAAGCAAATTAATTTAATTTTAATCATAAATTTTTAATCAGATTTGTAAAATTAAGTAAATAATCATTAAAAATCTCATTTACAGTTTTTAATTTTTTCACAAAATGGTCGTTAAGATTTTATTTACTAAAATAAAATGTTAAAAAATATTATATTATTAGATTTATTTATTTAATTTGAAAACATTAATTAAATATTAACAAAAGTCCCCAATTATGAATTATTTTAAAAAAATTTCCATTGCAGTATTTCTTCTGCCATTGAGTTCTTTAGCTCAAGATTTAGATTTAACTTCTAAAATTCCATTTGATTCAAATGTACGAACAGGTGTTTTACCAAATGGGTTAACGTATTTTATTCGGAAAAATGCCAAACCAGAGAAAAAATTAGATTTACGACTTATTATTAAGGCAGGATCTATATTAGAAACAGATGAGCAACAAGGATTGGCTCACTTTATGGAGCATATGTGTTTTAATGGAACAAAAAGATTTCCTAAGAACAAATTAGTAGATTATTTACAAAGTATAGGTGTGAAATTTGGTCAACATTTAAATGCTTACACCAGCTTTGATGAAACTGTTTATTTTTTACCAATACCGGCAGATAGTCCAGAAAAAATTGAAAATGGTTTTAATATTATTGAAGATTGGGCTTTTAATACCACTTTAACACCTGAAGAAGTTGATAAAGAAAGAGGTGTAGTTTTAGAAGAATATCGTTTAGGACTAGGAGCGGACAAAAGAATGATGGGAAGATTTATGCCTAAAATGATGTATAAATCGCAATATGCAAATCGTTTACCTATTGGACAAAAAGAAGTTTTAGAAAACTTTACGTATGATAAATTAACTAGTTTTTATAAAGATTGGTATCGTCCAAATTTAATGGCAGTAATTGTTGTCGGGGATATTGATGTAAATGAAATGGAAAAGAAAATTAAAGACCATTTTAGTCAATACAAAAACCCAAAAAATGAAAAACCTAGGGTACAGTTTGAAGTTCCAAATCATAAAGAGACTTTTGTTGCAATTGAGTCAGATATAGAAGCAACAGGTTCTGATGTGCAATTAATGTATAAAGATTTAGACACACCAAAGTCTAATGTTACATTAAAAGATTTAAAAAGTGATATAATTGAAGGATTGTTTACACAAATGATTAACGCTCGTTTAGATGAATATGCAAATAGTAATACGCCACCATTTTTGTATGGTTTTTCTTATCACGGAGAAACGTATGCCAAAACTAAAAAAGCATATCAATCTGTCGCAATGTCTCAAGATAACAAGCAATTAGAAGCTTTGAAAGTTTTGGTTGATGAAAATAGTAGAGTAAAGAAATATGGGTTTAAGCAAGGTGAATTAGACAGAGCTAAAGCAGAAATTTTGGCTGGAATGGAAAAACAATTTAAAGAAAAAGACAAACAAAATTCAGAAATGTATGTTAATGAATTGCAGTCTTATTTTTTAAATAATGATCCTACACCTGGAATTGAATGGTCTTATGATTTCATTTCTGACATACTTCCAACAATTAAAATTGAAGATGTTAATGCACAAATTTCTAAATTAATTAGAGATGAAAATCGTGTGGTTATTTTGACAAGTCCAGAAAAAGAAGGTATTGTAAAACCTTTAGAATCAGAAGTTTTAGCAGTAATTAATAGTGATGCTTCTGCAATTAAAGACTATGAAGACAAAGCTGTAGCGGCTTCGTTATTGAAAAATCCAATTACTGAAGGATCAATTGTATGTAAGACTTCTAATGACAAAGTAGGCGTTAAAGTATTCCAATTGTCAAACGGCGCTACGGTAAAATACAAAAAAACGGATTTTAAAAATGAAGAAATTTTATTTGAAGCTGTAAGTTTTGGTGGTTCAAATTTGTATACTAACGAAGATTATAAAAAAACAAATTGGGCGAATTCAGGATTAACGGAAGCAGGTTTTTCGGGTTTAAAAACCAATGACATAACTAAATTTATGACAGGAAAAATTGCTAATATTACACCATATATTTCTACGACAACTGAAGGATTAAGAGGTTCAACAACCCCTAAAGATTTTGAATATATGATGCAAATGATGTATGCATATTTTACAGATTTAAATTATGATGCTGAAGCATTTGAAGCATTCAAACAGAAACAAAATACTATGTTTGCGAATATGATTTCGCAACCAAATTTTTATTTTAGTCAAGAATTTTACTCTTTTTTAAATAAAAATAACCCTAGATTTTTAGGTTTAGTGCCATTAGAAAAAGAATGGGCGTATACAGATTATAAACTTGCTTTTGATAAGTATAAAGAACGATTTGCAAATGCAGGAGATTTCGAATTCTATTTTGTTGGAAATATTGATGAAGCGCAATTTGAAAATTTAATTGAAAAATATATTGCTTCCTTACCATCGACAAAAACTAAAGAGTCTATGAAAGATTTAGGGTATAGAATGGAAAAAGGTGATGTTAAAAAGATAATTAATAAAGGTACAGATCCTAAAAGTAATGTAACAATTATGATTATGGGTGAATCGCCTTATGATGCAAATGAAGTATTACCAATGCAGTTTTTAGGTGAAATATTAAACATAAAGTTAACTGAAAAACTTCGTGAAGCTGAAAGTGGCGTATATACAGTTCGTTCTAGTGGTTCTGTTTCTAAAGTTCCTTACGGGTCATTCAGTTTTAATATTTCTTTCCCTTGTGGACCTGAGAATGCGGAAAAATTAACGCAATCGGCAATACAAGAAATGGATAAATTAGTTTTAAATGGACCTGAAGGTAAAGATTTGCAAAAAGTGATTGAAACAAATCTATTGGAATATAAGAAAAACATCAAAGAGAATAGATATTGGATGACTAATTTCACTAAAACATATATGTCATCTGGAAATCTAGAAGATATTTTGAAGTATGAAGAAAGAGTCAATGCTATTACTGCAAAACAAGTTCAAGACGTTGCCAAAAAATATTTAACCCAAGCAAAAAAAATAGGTATATTAATGCCCGAATCAAAATAATTGAATGTAAAAAGTCCCGATTTAATCGGGACTTTTTTATTTATATACCACAGGAATAATTTCACCTTTTGCTAAGCAATATTTTTCTACTAAATCAGAAGGAATAGTACTTGTATAATCAACTTCTTCTACACGGAAACCAATGGTTCTTAATTTGTCAAAATAATCTCTTCCATATACTCGAACGTGGTCGTATTGTCCAAATATTTTTGCACGCTCTTTTTGATCCGTAATCGAATCATCTGAAAAAGTAACGTCTCTTTTTAAATCTTGAGGAATTTGAAAAATTCCCATTCCACCAGGTTTCATTACTCTGTATAATTCTTGCATTGCTTTTGTGTCATCTGGAATGTGTTCTAAAACGTGATTACACAAAATAATGTCGTAAGCGTTGTCCTGAAAAGGCAAATTACAAATATCAGCTTTTACATCAGCCAATGGCGAAAGTAAATCGGTTGTAGTATATTCTAAATTAGCTTGTTTTTTAAAACGCTTGTAAAACTCCTGCTCTGGCGCAAAATGCAATACTTTTAATTTTTCAGTAGAAGTAAAAAAGTTAGTTTCATTTTGAAGATACAGCCATAACAAACGATGTCTCTCTAAAGATAAAGTGCTTGGTGATAATACATTATTACGTTGTGTTCCGTAACCGTAAGGCAAAAACATACGAAAACTTTTTCCATCAATTGGATCTGTAAATTTATTTCCTTTCAAAAGAAAAGCAATAATTGGTCGTGCCACAATACTCAATCTAATTAAGATAGGACGCGGAATGGTATTCAGTATAAATTTAAATATTTTTTTCATAGTATTTTGTTACACAGAGTTTCGCAGAGAAATCGCAGAGATTCGCGAAATTTTGTTTTTTATGTGTTTATAAATCGTTTTATATTATTCTTTAAAATTTTAGAATGAAAATTAATTAAAAGCCCTAATGGAAATTCACCTAATTTTAAATAAGTCAAAACTTGAGCTGTATGAACATCTGTAAAAGATTCGACTGTCTTTAATTCAATTACAATTTTATTATTTATTAGTAAGTCAATTCTATAGCCGTGATCTAATTCAATATCTTTATAAATAATTGGTAAAGAAACTTCTTTTCTTACAAAAAGCCCAGCTTTTTCAAGCTCAAATATTAAACATTTTTTATAAGCTGATTCTAACAAGCCTGGTCCAAGAATTTTGTGAACCTCTATTGCACAACCTATTATTTTATAAGATAAGTCATTTATATCTTCACTTAACTCAGTCATATTTATTTCTTTGTGTATCTCTGTGGAACTTTGTGTATCTCTGTGGAATTATAAAACCAAAGGTTTCTCTCTCAATCCATCTTCTTCATTACTTACTATCCCAAGTGCTTCATATATGTATGCGAAAGTGGAAAGTAATTCTGGTTTTCCGTTTACTATCGCTACGTCGTGCTCAAAATGAGCGGAAGGTTTATTATCAGCTGTAGTTATTGTCCAGCCATCTTTATGTTGAACGATGTTTTTTGTGCCTAAATTTATCATTGGTTCAATAGCAATTACCATACCGTTGACTAATTTTTTTCCTCTACCACGTTTGCCATAATTAGCTACTTCTGGATCTTCGTGCATTTTTCTTCCTAAACCGTGTCCGCACAATTCTCGAACAACTCCATAACCGTGACTTTCACAATAGGTTTGAATGGCATATCCAATATCTTCCACTCGATTACCTACTTTTGTTTCTCTAATCCCAATGTATAAAGATTCTTTAGTGACTTGTAATAGTTTTTTGGTTTCTTCAGCCACTTCACCTACCTCAAAAGTATAGGCGTGGTCTCCGTAAAAACCATTTTTAAAACTTCCACAATCTACAGAAATAATATCACCATCTTGTAACGGAATATTATTTGGAATACCGTGCACTACTTGTGTGTTTGGACTCATACATAGCGAATTTGGGAAACCGTACATACCTAAAAATGCTGGTTCTGCACCGTGGTCGCGAATAAATTGTTCGGCTAATTTATCTAAATATAGTGTGGTAACTCCGGGTTTAATTTCTTTCGCAATCATACCTAATGTTTTGGAAACAATTAGGGCACTTTCACGCATTAATTCTATTTCTTCTGCAGTTTTTATTATAATCATCTTCTTGATATTGAGACTGCAAAAGTAAAAAATTAATCCGGATTTGCTATTGTTTTAAACAAATCGGCATTGGAAACATAAAATCTATTTTCGATTGAAATTTTCGATAATTGTGCCAGTACTAAATTGTTTTCTCGTGTATTAATTAAAAACAAAGAACTTTCACCCATATTAAATAATCGTTCTTCGGAATTTAATAAAGTTGAATTGTCTTTTACCAAGTCTGTAATTAGATCTTCTTGTTTTTTTAGCGATTGAATTTCAGCTTTTTGCGATTCAATTTTGTTCATTAATTGTTCTTTTTCAAAACGTAATCCAAATTTTTCCGATTCAATTTTTTGCTTGGTCAATTTTAAGCTTCCGCGTTCTTTTCTAAGAAATAGAGGTATAGCAAAATTTACTCCAAATTTATAATCTTGGAATCGGAATTCTTGAAATTGATTTGGATTTGACAAATAATTATAGCCGACATCTATTGTTGGTAGTAATTGGTTGGCTTTTAATTTTCTATCCACTTCAAGCATATTAATTTTATAGTTAATCGCATTTATTTTTGGATGATTTTCTGTTTGAAAATTTATTAAGTTCAATTCGTTTGTATTCAAATACTCCTGAATATTTTTAAATAAATTTATTTCTGGATACATAGTTTCTTCTAATTCAATTGGCACAGCATTGTTTGTCCATAAAAAATTAGATAATTCTAAACGCGCTTTCGTTAGTTTTAGTAGTGCATCTTCTTTGTTTAATCGTCTATTTTTTACGATAATATTTGCTTCTACACTGTCAATTGCAGCTTTATCGCCTTGTTCAATTAAGGTTTTAATTCCGGTTAATCGTATTTCAGCATTTTTTAAGTAGGTATCGTATAATGTAAATTCTTCATAATTTTTTTTCCAATTAAAATAGGAAATAGCTGCTTGGTGCAAAACCTGAATGGCTTGTAATTTTCTTTCAGCGACACTTAAATTAATATTAATTTTTGCTTTTCGTAAATCGGCCATTCGCTGATTTATTAAAAAACCTTGTAGTAGTGGAATTGAAATTCCAGCATAATTTAAGCCATCTGTTGGTGTGTTGTTTTGCGGATTTAAAAAAGAACCTTCGTTGCTTTCAAAACCGCCTTTAAATTCTATTCCGTACCAAGTTGGAATTTTAAATCCACCATTAAAAACGGAAAAATATTTTTTATCACCAAATTCTTTATTGTTAAAATCGGCTTCTAATTTTGGGTCAAATGCACCACGAGCCATTAATAAATTGGCTTGCGCTTGCGAAATTTCTAAATCGGCAATTTTAACAAGTGGGTGAAATTTTTTCACCATTCCTAAGTATTCGTTAAAGGACATTTCACTTGTTACTTGAGCACTAACAAAATTAACAGCGAAAAAGAATAATAAATAAAAGGTCTTCATTTTTGTGTTATTTTTCAGAAACATCTTTACTTTTTTCTTTAATTGTTTTGTAATAGTTTGGTGGAAACCCATTAAGAGTACGCCATACTTCGAACCAAATTGGCACTTCATTTAATAATGCCATAGTTTGTGCTCCAGAACCTATGCTTAATTGTTTTGGCCATTTGTGTTTGTCTTCTTCATCTGGTGCAATTAATATTCGGTATTTTCCATTTTCAGAAATAAAATTTTCAATAGCAACGATTTTTCCTCCAAAAGTTCCGTAAGATAAATTTGGCCATCCTGAAAATACAATTGTTGGCCATCCATCAAACCAAACTCGTACTTTTTCACCTTTTTGAATTAAAGGAAAATCATTTGGTGAAACATACGTTTCTACTGCAATATCATATTTTGCTGGCATTATACTGACAATCGGCGTTCCTTCTTTGATATTTTCGCCTAATCCAGATTTTAATGCTCGGTTTACGTAACCATTTTGTGGTGCGGTTATGTAATACATTCCGTTTCTTATTTTGTAATTTTGATATTGGTTTTCCAATTTGTTTACTTGCGCTTTTGTATCGTATTTATTACTTTGTGCTGTATATTGATCACTTTGTGCTTTTGAGAATTTCTCAGAATACTCGGCATTAATTCGACTAATTTCTACTCGTGCATTTATCAATTCGTTTTCGCTACTTAATAGTTTGTTTTCTTGTGTGATGATTTTTGCCTCTATCTCTTGAAGTTTTAATCGTTTTTCTTCAACATCGGTTAATGGTTTTAACCCTTCTCTATTTAATTGAACGGCACGTTTAAATTGTGTATTGGCAATTTTTATCTGTGTTTTTATAGCCTCTAAATCCATACTATCGCTTTTTATTTTAAGAATAGCTTGTTTTATTTTGTTTTTGGCTTGCTTTGATTTTAAGTTTCTTTCATTATTTATTGCGCCCATTTGTGAGTCTAAAGCACCGACTTTTCCTTCGTAAGCACTAACAGCATCAACTTTAGCGTCTCTTTGATTTTTTGTATTTTCTACCAAATTTGGATCTAAATAATCCTCTTTGATTTCCGATATAAATAATATAGTATCGCCTTTTTCAACATAATCACCTTCGTTAACATACCATTTTTCTATTCTTCCCGAAATTAAAGATTGAATGGTTTGTGGACGTTGATTTGGTTTTAAGGTTGTCACCGCACCAGAACCGGATATGTTTTGTGTCCAGGGTAAGAAAATAAAAATAACACTTACTACTGAAAAAATTATTAGTATTTTGTTCAGTATTTTATAATGCTTTGGATTATTAAGCTGTTGTACGGCACTATGCTTTTCGAGATTAGAAGCTGGAATGCTGTTTTTATTTGAAATATTTAGCATAATTATATTTTTTTGATATCGTTACTAATTTTACCTTCACTTAACGTGATAACTCGGCTACATTTTTCTTTAAAATGAGCATTTTTAGAAACGGCTATTATAGTCCATTTTTGATCTTTATGTAATAAGAATTCAATAATTTTTTTAGCAGTATCCGAATCGGTTTTGTCTAATGCATTTTCGAAAAATAAAATCCTTGGTTCATTAATAATACTTCTTGCAATTAATATTTTTTGCATGTTCGACGACGAAAGTTGTTTGCCATCTGAAGTTATTGGTGTTTGTAAACCTAAAGGCAATGTTTTGATAAATGAGGTTAAATCTACACCATCTAAAGCCCATTTTAATTTACTGTTTTCTATTTTTTGGTTAAATGTAATGTTGTCTAAAATTGTACCTTCAAATAGCGATTCGCCATATAAAATGCTACCAAAATGTTTGCGATAATCGTTTATATTTACTTTGTTGTAAGTATCGTCATTGATAATAAAATGACCTTTTGTTGGTTGTAATAAGCCACTCAATAATCGGATTAAAGTTGTTTTCCCCGAACCGTTTTCTCCTTCAATTATAATTCTTTCACCTTGATTAATTTCCAGGTTAATATCGTGTAAAACATTTTCATTTTCAAACTCAAATTTAAAATCAACATTTTCTAAAGTAATAGATAAATTAGAAAAACAAGAATTATTTTCAACTGCTGTTTCACCATTTTGTTCTAATTCTAAATCGGTAATTTGTCCAATTTTTTCTACAGAAGTAAGCACATCGTAAAACGTTTCTAGTCCTAAAATTATTTTTTCAACCGAATTAATTACCAATAAAATAATAATTTCAGCAGCCACAAACTGTCCAATATTCATTTGCTGATTGATTACTAAAAAGCCACCAATAATAAGTAAACTCGAAGTAATTAATGCTTTAAATATTAATAATTGCGAAAACTGTCTTTTTATAACACTAAAATGTTTTTCTCTGTAACTTAAATATTTAGTTACCAAACTATTGTTTTTTTCTAAAGCAAAATCAAGATGATTTGGATTTTTAAAACTAAAATTATTTTTTGCTAATTCTAATAACCAATTGGCTACTTTGTATTTCGATTTTGATTCTTTTAAACTAGTTTCTAAACCAGGTTGGTATGAAAATTTAAATATTAAATACAATAATATAGTCAGAAAAATTCCAAATAAAATAAAAAATGGATGGTATAAGGAAAGTAAAATGATTCCAAAAAATATTTGTAAAAATGCGGAAGAAAAATCAATTAAAAGTTTTGAAGTTCCTTTTTGTATAGAAATAGTATCAAAAAATCGATTTGCCAATTCAGACGTTTGCGAATTATGAATTTCATTAAATTTTAACTTCGGAATTCTGTATGCAAATTCAAACGAAGAGCGTATGAAGATTTTTTGTTGTAAATTTTCTGAAATACGTAGTTGCATTAACGATAAAATTCCTGCAAAAATTACCCCAATTACCACCAAAACAACTAAAACAATCCAAGACACACTAATTCTTCCTGCTTGAATGAAATTAATTATAGCCTGAATACCAAGTGGTAAGGATAAACTTATCAACCCTGAAAAAATGGCGTATGAAAATATTTGTACAATATCTTTTTTGTCTAATCTTAAAAGATTAAAGTATCTTTTTAATGGTGTTAAATTTTTCATCTTAAAAGGTTTTCTATTAAATGTATATAAAATCCAGAAGGGTTTACGTTTTCATTACAATTTGTAATTGTTTTTAAATGATTTTTTAGAAAATGCTGATGCAATGACCCTTCAATTATCGAGGAAACCAAGCTTTTTGCAAAAGGGTATTCAGGATTTACATCCAAAATCATTTTTTCAATTCTATAATTAATTTGTTTGTAAATTAAGAAAATGCCTTCTTTGTTTTCTTCGTCAACGTTCTTACTATATAACGTTTTTGTAAATTCTTCAATTATAATTTTGTTTAAAACAGCTTCGTTAATGTGCTCTGTTTTGCTATCATCTTCTATAGACTCTGTAACAATTAGTATGGCTTTTTTAAGTTTTTCAAATTTATCATTGATATTATTTGTTGAAAAAACCAAGCGATATTCTATCCAAGCCCAATACCAAGAAGATAAATACACCAATAATTTATGTTTGTTTTCAAAATATCGGTAAATAGAACTTTCGTTCGAACCAATTTTTTCGCCCAATTTTTTAAATGTAAATTCTTCAAATCCAATTTCATCGATAAGTAAAATACTATTTTTAATAATTTTTTTTCCTAAATCAGAAGTTTCAGGATCTTTTACGTATGTTTTCGGATTGACTTGTATTTTTATATTTGCTAATAAATCTTGCATAATTTAGTCTAAATTTGTTTCTTTTTCCCCCTTGAAATCAAACGAATAAAGCAGCACTATGTTTAAAAAGTCTCTACCTGTTTCATCATTAATTTTATAATCAAATTGATAAATATAACCTGTTTGAACGGCTAAATTTTTATTTATGTCAAATCCTCCACCTAAAAATAATCTATTTCTTTCAAAAAAAGGTTCGTTATTTGTAAAAAATAGTTCATTCCATCCAAGTAGAAAATATTCTTTTTCTTTACTTTTTAATATTGGCACCTTTGCGCTTAACCTATATCTAAATCTGTTTCTATACCCCAAATTAGTAAATCGTTGTTCAGCTCTATATCTATGCTCAACACTCATAAAGTTAAATGGATTTTTAAATACTAGCTGAATCCAAGTTCTTATTTCTTTTTGTTTTATTGGTGTGGCAAAATCGCCATTTTCACTATATGTATTATAATTTCCAAATCCAGAATTTACATAAAAATTTGGTTTTATTTTATAGGTAATTCCTGTTTTTACTTCATAATAATGAAAATTATCATAGAATTTTAAACTTCGCAACTGACTTTCAGCAAACACTTGCCATTTATCGTTAATTTTTAAGTTAATATTGGTTGTACTCCAAGTCCCTAACTCGTTTTGTGAATAACAAAATGTGTGATAAAAGATAAATAAAAGTAAGCTATATCTCATATTTATAATTTAATTTTAAATCCAAAATTTAAATTTAATATATCTGACTGGTTAATTTGCAACGGATTTTTTTCTATATCTAAATACTGTAAATGATCTAAACCTTTAATTTGATTTGGTAAAAAATTAAAATTATTGTTATCAATATAAAGTTTTTCTAAATTTTTTATTTTATTAAAATTAGTTGGTAAATGATCTAGTTTATCATTTGATAAATGAAGTGATTTTAAATTAGGTAGTGAGGATAGCACACCCATATTTTTTTCTAAATTAAAATAAAGTTCGTCATTTAAATAAAGTTCTTCTAAATTTAATAAGTTTTTATATTCTTTTGGTATAATTTCAAAATCATTTCCACTCAAGTCTAAAAACTTCAATTTTTTTAATCCACCAATTTCAATTGGTAGTTCTTTCAAGTGATCATTTTTTAATATTAAATATTCTAAATTAGTAAATTTTGAAAAGAAATTTTTTTCAAATTGTATAGTTTGATTACTTAAATTCAATATTTTAATATTTTCTGGATTTTTTATGGCTTCTTCTAAATTTGTTGGTTCAGAATATATTTTTAAACTATCCAATTTTTGTCCGAAACTATTTATGCTAATCATAGACATAAATATAATGCTAAATATAATTTTCATAGTTTTTTTAATTAGTTTTAATAGTATAGCAAATATACACTCAATATTGATAGTAATACTATTAATTTTGAGATTTTAACTAAAATTTATGAATTTTACACAAAAAAACCATCGTTAAGATGGTTAATTATTGAAGTTCAAAAAAGATTACTCTTTCTTTAATTCGAGTTTTTCGGCAAAGTAATCACAAAAATCGGTCATTGCACCTGCCATTTTTTCATCGCCCGTAGCGCGTTGAAACGTATCCGTCATAGCTACTAAAGTTTGATGAAAAAATATTTTCATTTCATCTACTGGCATATCTTTTGTCCACAAATCAATACGAAGGGTTTCTTTTGCTTTCGCATCCCAAATGGATAATAAAACCGTTTTGGCTTCTTCGTTATTTACGCCACCATCTTGGGCTGTCCAAGTTAATTTTTCGGGTACATTATTTTCGTCTAATGCTATGTTTACTTTAATTTCTGATGTTTTGCTCATTTTTATTGGTAAAAGGTTTAAGGTAAAAAATAATAGAACTCTAATTACTGTTTTTTCGGTTTGTATTTCGATTTGTTAAAAATAACGGTTGGTTCAGTTTTTAATAGTTGGTCTAAGGTTACATCATTGTTTTCCATATAACTTTTTACAATTTGCCAACCCAACCATTGTCCAATTCTGCCTGGCGATTCTCTATCAATTTCCAAATAGAATTTAGTAAAAGGTCCGTCTTCGATAAAGCGTTGGTAATTTTTTATATTGTTATCGTACAGCAATTTTTCGTCAACTAAATAACTCCACATTTGAAATTCGTTTTCCATACAGAATTTTTCTTGTATTGCTGTATATCCAATTTTTTGATAATTAGGCGTTTCAGGAAGTAAAAGATCTTTTAAATAATGCAATTTTCCATAGTAAATCATTTCACTAATTAATGTTTTGTCTTGTGAAGGCATTATTTTTCTGAAAGCAAAATTAGTTACTAAATCTGGTAGTATTTGGTGTGGCTCTAAGTTGGCTTTTTGATATTCCGCAAAAGGTTCATAAAATTTATGATTTTTTCCTAAATACGTATCTAACGAAATTAAAATTAAATCATTCGTGTAAAACGCTTTTTTATCAATTAAGACTTCATTAACTAAAGTAATAACTCTTGGCGTTTTTTCTTCAGGAAAATAATATTTAATGCGTGAAACTAACATTTCTAAATCGTCTTCAATTTTTGAATTATCTGAAAATTGTTTCGAAACCTCTACATTTAATTCTTTAAAAATAGGATCGTTTAATTTGGCATACCAAATTGAATCTGGAAATTGCGTTGGAAATAAAAACGGATATTCATTTTTTAATTCAGGTAATGTTTTTGGAGTAGCTGCGGCATATAATTTATCGAATCGTTCGATATTTAAATCTACTGATTTTTTAATGTCTACTTTTTCAATGGCGTCATTTTTTTTACACTGAATGAAGCAAAAAAATGAAATTAGCAAGAATATTAATTTTTTCATCGTATGAAATTTACTATTTTTATCAAAAATTATTCAACTGCAAATATATAATTATATACCTATATTATTTACTAAAATTATGTCAAATAACACAACGTTGCATTTAGAAGGAATTCAAACCCATATTGTCAATTGGTTAAAAACCTATGCTACAAATTCGGGTGTAAAAGGTTTTGTAATTGGAATTTCTGGAGGAATAGATAGCGCCTTAACCTCAACATTATGCGCACAAACGGGTTTTCCTGTTTTGTGTGTGGAAATGCCAATTCATCAAGCAGAAAGTCACGTAAATAGAGCCAACGAACATATTGATCAATTAAAATCGCGTTTTCCGAATGTTTCTAACGAAAGAGTGGATTTAACTCCGAGTTTTGAAACGTTTAAAAATAGCGTGCCAACTTGTGAAAATGAAGCTGCGTTGTCATTAACTTTAGCCAATACCAGAGCGCGTTTACGAATGACAACTTTGTATTATTTGGCAGGAATTCACGGTTTTTTAGTGGCAGGAACCGGAAATAAAGTGGAAGATTTTGGTGTAGGATTTTACACAAAATATGGTGATGGAGGTGTAGATATAAGTCCGATTGCTGATTTAATGAAAAGCGAAGTCCGACAATTAGCTAAATTTGTGGGTGTGCCTGAAAGTATTATTGTAGCTAAACCAACCGATGGTCTTTTTGGTGATGACAGAAGTGATGAAGATCAATTAGGCGCTTCGTATGACGAGTTAGAGTGGGCGATGGAAGCAATGGAAAAAGGCGAAAATGCCACTAATTTTATTGGAAGACAAGCGGAAGTTTTTAAAATTTACCAACGATTAAATACTATAAATCAGCATAAAATGCAACCCATTCCGGTTTGTGAAATTCCCAAATCATTAAGAAGTTAAAATATAAATTTTAAAATCGAGCTAAAACCCGACCTAAATTTTTTGCGATTACTGAAGTTAACGATAAGTAATCTTTAATAGTTGAGAGAATTTCTGAGTTATCAATGGTAACATCAGAAGTTATGTTGTTTTTGTTTTCTTCAATAATATTGTTTAGCAAATACCATCGATAAGACAAAATGGTTTCGTTAACACTTTGTGCTAAATTTACATTTTTGTCTTCTACTACAATTTTTCTACTTTCCCATTTGTGTAAAATATCTCGTTCTTCAAGCATTAAAATAGACGTGATTTTATTGGCTATTTCTGGCGAAGTTTGCGAAATATATTTGTCAATTTCAAATTCGATATTTTGATTGTAATAATTGATTATGTCTGAGTAAATGGTTTTAAACATTGGATTCGACAATTCAATTTCATCTTCTTGAAGTGCTAAATATATTTTTTCATATACTTTATAAGAATTGGTTTCTTTTACTTCTACAATGTTTCCTGCTTCATCTTTTGATAAAAATGTTTCTGTAAAATCATCTGTTTTAGAACCATTAATTAATAATATTTCAATAATTTTTTGTTCTAATTCGTATAAAATATTAATTTTTTCTGGTTGTAACTGTTCATTGTTTTTATGAACTTCAAATGCTTTTTTCTCTTCGGTATATTTTTTATTGGCTTCAGAAATATCTTTTTTAAGCATCTGGGCTAACGTATTATACAATACGTCTTCCGAAATATCCATAATCCGCGAACATTCTTTAATATAGACTTCGCGTTTAATTTGGTCTGAAATTTTAGAAATACTTTGTACCATATCTCTAATTAATTCTGCTTTTTTTATAGGGTCGTTATTGGCTTCTTTAACTAATAAATCGGCTTTAAATTGAATAAAATCTTTTGAATTTTCGTCTAAATATTGTTTTAAAACCTCATACGAATTGTTTTTGGCAAAACTATCTGGATCTTCTCCGTCAGGAAAGCTGCAAACTTTTACGTTCATTCCAGCTTCCAGAATTAAATCAATTCCACGGATAGAAGCGCGTAAACCTGCGGCATCACCATCAAAAAGAACGGTAATATTATTGGTTAATCGGTTTACCAAACGAATTTGATCCGGTGTTAATGCCGTTCCAGAAGAAGCAACAACATTTTCAATCCCACTTTGATTGAACTGAATTACATCGGTATACCCTTCAACCAAATAGCAATTATCTTGTTTGGCAATAGCTTGCTTGGCTTGAAAAATTCCGTATAAAACTTTACTTTTATGATAAATTTCGCTTTCTGGCGAGTTTAAATATTTCGCTGCTTTTTTATCGTTAGTTAAAATTCTACCGCCAAAACCTAAAACACGGCCACTCATACTTTGAATAGGAAACATTACACGGCCTTTAAATCGGTCAAATGTTTTTCCGTCTTCTTGTTTTACGATGGTTAGTCCGGTTTTTTCTAAATACTCTAATTTGTATGCTTTTCCTAAGGCTTCTTTGGTAAACGCATCCCAAACATCAGGAGAATATCCCAATTGAAATTTCTCGATAGTCTCTTTTGAAAATCCACGTTCTTTAAAATAAGACAAACCAATTGCTTGGCCTTCATCGGTATTAAGCATCGTTTTATGGAAATAATCTCGAGCAAATTCCGAGACCAAATACATACTTTCTTTTTCGTTCGCTTGTTCTATATCTTCATTAGAAACAATGGTTTCTTCTACTTCAATTCCGTATTTGTTTGCCAAATATTTTATGGCTTCAGGATACGTAAAATGTTCGTGTTCCATTAAAAAAGTAACCGAATTTCCGCCTTTTCCAGAACTAAAATCTTTCCAAATTTGCTTCACTGGCGACACCATAAACGATGGCGATTTTTCGTTCACAAACGGCGAAAGTCCTTTCATATTACTTCCGGAACGTTTGAGTTGTACGAAATCGCCAATGACTTCCTCTACACGAGCTTGGTCAAATACTTTTTCTATGGTTTCTTTTGATATCAATGTAACAAATTTGTTTTAGCTTGTAAAAATACAATAATTAAAAACATAAAAAAAACCTACAAGAAATTTCCTTGTAGGTTTTGAAAAAAGCATTTTTATAACTCAAATTTTATGCTGTTTTTAATTCCAATCAAAACGAATACCTAATGAAATATTGTTTTGATCTACTGGATTGTTTTTAAAAATTGGGTTTAAATCGTATTTTAAATATAATGAAGTGGCTCTGTAGCCAATGTAAGTACTTACACCGTAAGTAAAGTCGTTAACATTGAAATCGCCTTTTTGTTTTTCTTTAAATTTATACCCATTTTGCTCGTATTCTATAAATTGTTTTGAGTTGGTATTTACTCCTACAAAACCACCTATTCCAAAACGTGCTCCAGTATGCGATTTGAATACTTTTTTGTCATCCACCATTTTAGTTTTTGAAAAATCAAATTCTAAATGCATTGGCACTACAAAATATACATTTTTAAAATACGTTCTTTTGGCTTTTGTTTCCACGCCAGCATCTACCAAAACGGTTTGATTGTTGATATCTGCAAAAATTCTATTATCTGTGGCGTGTAGTTGGTTGTACATAAATCCAGCACCGTATTTTAAATGCAATAAATTACTGTTGTTTGATAAACGCGTATTCCAAGTTACTCCCCATTCCCAAAATCCAGAACGACCATAACCAAATTGAGAATTGGCAACCATATTATTGGTTACTAAGTTGTTGTATCCTGTTGCGAAAACGACTTGACTTGTAGTTCTTCTTGAAAGTCTTTCTTCTTTTTCCTTTTTAGATTTATAGAATTTTAGGGCAGGAACATTATATTCTACATAATCATTATCGTTATAATATTTAATTACTTCTTTACCATCTATAGTGTCGGTTTTGTGTCTGATGATAGTATTTTCATCATTTAATTTGTTTTGAATGATTGTGTCAATTTGAGTCCTATAATTATTGAGATTTGTTTCAATAAATTTTGCTGTTTTTTCTGCTTCTTTTAATTTAAGCGTTTCAAATTCTTGTAAACTGATTTTATTATTTTTATGAAGTGTTTCTAACGAATCAATTTTTTGTTTTAATTCTAATTTTTTGTGATACGAAAGAAATTCAATTTGGTATCCTACTTTTTCAATTTGAACACTAAAAGATTCTGGTTTTTTTTTCTGAGCGCAAACGGTATTTACCAATGTTAGTACTGCGATACTGATGTACAAAATAATTTTTTGCATAATTTAGGGGTTTTAAAAGTTAGTTTTTATTTTAAATTTATTTCCTTCGAGTCCTCAGACAACTTTAGTTGGGGATTTATTTGGCTGAGGTTCTCGAAGCCTAATCGTAATTTCTGTTTACAAATGCTGATTTCGCTTGTTTTAATTTTGTGATGGTTTTTTCTTTAAAGGTTTGATCCAATTCTGATTCTACAGTTTGTAATAACTCCTTTGGATTTACTCGTAATGTAGACTTAAATGAACTAATATTACTTGGTTTCTTTTGTCCTTGTACTTCTGCCAAAAGCGATTCAGGTGTAGTGTAATTAAAAGTAGTTTCTTTAATTTCTTGTTTGATTCCCTCTTTTTTAATTTCATTTGCAGTAATGACTTCCTCTTGTTTTAAAAGTGTCGTTTCAAAGACTTCTAATTTAGAATTTTCTTTTTGAGTTGGAAGTATAGTAGTACTTTTTTTCGTTTCTGAAGCAGTACTTATTGTCGCGTTATTAGCCAATTCATTTTCAGATGAAACACTACTTTCTTCCGTATTTTGTTTGTGCGTTTCTGTTTCAGAATTTGTTTTAGATGTAACAATTTCTTCAGTTGAAGGCATCAATTTAGTTTTCTCGTTTTGTTGAAAGAAAACATATCCTACACCAGTAAATAAAATAAATGTAGCTGCAATACTTAACCAAAAAAAGATTTTAGGTTGTTTTTTTTCTTCTGCAAGAGTCAACATCGCGTCTAATTTGTTCCAAGCCGTTTCGGATGGTTCAATTGTACGAAAATTGAATTTTTCTTGTATGTTTTT
>NZ_JBEIET010000012.1:0-31795 GCF_040382755.1 Flavobacterium sp. | reverse complement strand
CAACTTTGCAAAGCGCAACAGCAGCTTCTTCAAGCCACCAACATCAAAACGAATTTCTGCTTTTTTGTCGGCTCCAACGCCTTCTAAACCTACGATTTCGCCTTTTCCAAAACGTTCGTGCATTACAATATTTCCAACAGCTAAATTAGCATCTGTAACATTGTTTTTCGATGCACTTGCACCACTATTTAATGGTTTTAACCTTCTAATATTTACAGACGAAACAGGTTCGTTTTTGGTAATGTATTCAGGTGGTGTTCCTGCTGTTGGTTTCGCCAATCGTAATTTGGATTTATCCACATCGCCAAAAATATCAATATCCATAGATGGTTTATATCGGTAACCCGAATCTATCGGATTCATATATTCCAAATATTCGCCATTAATTTCTTCAATAAAACGTGAAGGTTCACTATCTACTAATTTTCCCCAACGGTAACGCGATTGCGCATACGTTAAATACGCCTGATGTTCAGCACGAGTTAAAGCTACGTAAAACAAACGGCGTTCTTCTTCCAATTCGCTTCGGGTATTCATACTCATCGCACTTGGAAACAAATCTTCTTCCATCCCAACTACAAAAACGTGTGGAAATTCTAATCCTTTTGCTAAGTGAATCGTCATTAATGCTACTCTATCATCATCACCCGTGTCTTTATCTAAGTCTGTTGCCAACGCTACATCTTCCATAAATTCTGCTAAAGCACCACGAGCACCATCAATTTCTTTTTGACCTTCGGTAAAATCTTTAATACCGTTTAATAATTCTTCTATATTTTCTATACGAGCAATGCCTTCTGGCGTGCCGTCTTTCTTAAGTTCTTGAACCAATCCTGTTTTCTTCGTTACGTGGTCAGTAAGTGTAAAAGCATCTTGTTGTTCATTGATGACTTGAAAACTTTTTATCATCGTAACAAAATCTTGCAACTTGGTTTTCGTCCCCGAATTTAATTTTAAATCAATTTTATCAATATGTTCCATCACTTCAAAAATGGAACGTTTATAATGGTTGGCTGCAACTGTAAGTTTTTCTACAGTTGTATCGCCAATTCCTCTTGCAGGATAATTTATTACTCGAACCAACGCTTCTTCGTCTTTCGGATTAATTACCAATCGTAAATAAGATAAGACGTCTTTAATTTCTTTTCGTTGATAGAACGACAATCCGCCATAAATTCGGTACGGAATATCGCGTTTTCGCAACGCATCTTCCATAGCACGAGATTGCGCATTGGTACGATATAAAATAGCAAAATGCGAATTTGGTAATTGATTTTGCATTTTTTGTTCGAAGATTGTTCCGGCAACAAAACGACCTTCTTCTCCATCTGTAATACTTCGGTGGACTTTAATTTTAGGACCGTCATCATTCGCTGTCCAAACAATTTTATCCAACTTGGTTTTGTTCTTATCGATAACATTATTTGCCGCTTCTACAATATTTTTTGAAGATCGATAATTTTGTTCCAATCGGTACATCTTTACGCCATCGTAATCTTTTTGAAAGTTTAAAATATTATTGATATTCGCACCACGGAAAGCATAAATACTTTGCGCATCATCACCTACCACGCAAATATTCTGGAATCTATCTGAAAGCGCTTTTACAATTAGATATTGTGAATGATTGGTATCTTGGTACTCGTCTACTAAAATGTATCTAAATCTGTCTTGATATTTCGCTAACACATCTGGAAAACGATTTAATAACTCGTTGGTTTTCAATAACAAATCATCAAAATCCATTGCACCCGATTTGAAACAACGTTCTACATAATTATTGTAAATTTCACCCATTCGAGGCTTTTTGCTCATCGCATCAGCTTCTTGTAATTCAGGATTATTAAAATACGCTCGAACCGTAATTAAGGAGTTTTTATATTGCGAAATTCTTCCTAAAATTTGTTTGGGTTTGTAAATATCTTTATCCAATTGCATTTCCTTAATAATACCACCTAAACAACGCAATGAATCTTGTGAGTCGTAAATAGTAAAATTAGATGGATAACCTAATTTTTCAGCTTCACTTCGTAAAATTTTAGCAAAAACTGAGTGAAATGTACCCATCCAAAGGTTTTTAGCTTCATTGTTACCTACAATTTCGGCAATACGTTTTTTCATTTCACGTGCTGCTTTATTCGTAAATGTAAGGGCTAAAATATTAAATGCATCTACTCCTTGATACATTAAATTTGCAATTCGAACGGTAAGCACACGCGTTTTACCAGAACCCGCACCTGCAATTACTATCATAGCACCATCTTTTTGCAAAACAGGTGCACGCTGTGCTTCATTTAATTGATCGATGTAATGTTGCATGGTTGATATTGGATAATTAGGAAAGCAAAAATACAGATTATGAAGTGATTTTAACTACTTTTAATTGTCATTTAGTTGTAAATTATCAACAATTTTCTTTTCGTCAGCAGTAAGTAATAAGCCAGAATTCGTTTCCCAATATTCGGTAATAATGGCGTTTTTCTTGTTTATTAATGATTTTTCCTTAAAAACATCTTCCTTCTCATAAGGAACAAACTTTCTACTATGTTGCGTAGTAATTAAATAATTAGCTATTTCTACCTTATTCTCCACATCTTTTTTATCTTTTACCATCAACCCTATTTCTTCTTTTGTACTGGCTAAAAAGTATTCATCTCCATCAAGAATATATAGCGCTTTAAACGTGGAATGGAACACTTTTCCCTTTACAACTTTTAAATTAGATACATCCGAATATTCAAATCGATTGGGTTCTACAAAATATTCTAATTCTAAAATAATATTTTTTTTATTATCGTAAATAATAGTTACCGTTGGTAAAAACTCTTCGATTTCAGGTTTTGGCGAAATTACCATTTGATAAAAATCCGCTTTTCCTCTCACGGTTTTTATTTCAAACTCGAACTTTTTTTTAGCTTTGGATTCGGCTAAATTCGAAATGTATTTAAAATCATAATAATTCTGAATGATATCGTACATATTATAACTTAATGTTTTTTTAATGATTTTTTCGTTATTCACTAAATTATACGTTCTGTTTTGTTCTACTAAAATATCAGCTGCAAATTTGTCGGGCTTTTCTTTCAAACAAAAATTAACTAAACCATCCGAGTAAGACGTATATTCGTTATTATATTTAAAAAATTCTCGTGAATATATCTTTAAATTAATAGGTGCAGTAAGTTGTTTCATTGATTTGTTAATCAATGTTTTAAGTATACTAAAAGATTGTCTATTTGTAATTACAACATCTTCAATATCTTGTGAAATACTTTCTAAAAAAACAACCGTTTCTAATTCTTTTATAGTAACCGAATTGAGACTAATTTCTTTATATTCGGTATGCTTAATGTTTATTCTTGATGGTTTATTTAAATTAAATTTCACCACTCCTTCTTTATTGCTTTGAAAGTTTTCATCGGTACGAAGAATCGCAACTATAACATTTTCAATTAAAGCACCTGACGTTTTATCTTTAAATACCAATACAACCTCTTTTGTCTGAGAAAACGACAAAACAGAACAAAAAATCAAACCTAAAAAATATAAATTTCTCATTTTAATAGTTTGGTATACTAACAAATATAAGAAATAATAAATGGATTTATTTTATTTAAAAAAATATTTTAGATTTGTAAAAAAACAATCGATGAACATTGAAGTAAAGTTATTAGAAATTGCCACTTATACATTACCCGCAATTATTACTGGCGGAGTAGCGTTTGGTTTATTGCATAAATTTTTCAAAAACGAAGAAAACAAACGAAAATTTGAACTTTTAAGAGAAAATCAGCGTTTAGGGTTACCAATTAGACTGCAAGCATACGAGCGTATTGTGTTATTCTTAGAACGCATCAATCCTATAAACTTAATGATGCGTGTAGAACCAAACTCTTTAGACCCTCAAAGTTACGCAACACTTCTCGTGCATACTATTCAAACTGAATACGAACACAATATTGCGCAACAAATATATTTCACTCAAGAAAGTTGGGAAATTATTTTAAAAGCAAAAAATAGCATTATTACACAAATTAGAAGATTTTCGATTGAAGGCGAAGTGGCTTCTGGTGAAGAACTAAGAACGAAACTACTTCAAGAACTTACACAAACAGAAAGCGCAAGTGCTGTTGCTATTAGCTTTATTAAAGAAGAATTAAAAAGGGTATTTTAAAAATTTTACATAGTTTTCACAGATTAACGCAGATTTTTTTGTGTAAATCTGTGAAATTTGTGTTTTATTACTTTATTCTTTTAAAAACTTCATATACAAAGCAGCCGTTTTTTCATCCGCAGTTTTAACTAAATTTTCTACGTGATTTCTAAAATCTGATTGTTTTAACAAGGTTCGAATTTTCTCTCTTGCGAATTTTGTAAATTGCCATTTGTGATGTGTGGTTGCTTGAAATAAAGCACGAATTACTTGTTCGTTTTCAGGATATAATTCCAATAAAACCTCTAAAGCATTTTGCCTGACTGAACTTTCATTGTTACTTGAAGTATAATTTAACAATTCATTGAAATACAGATTTTTATATTCTATAATTTGATTTAAATTTAAAGCGATTTTTAACCAAGTAATACGTAAACTTTTATCATTGTTACCTTGCAAGTTTTTTAGTTTTTCTAAATATTCATTTGTTTGATTTGGAAAAGAATTACATAAATTTATCAAGGCAATTTCTTTTGTTTTATACGAATCATCGTCTAAAAATGTCTCATATTGCGATTTAAATTCAACGGGTATTTCAATCACCGTTTCGGCAATGGCTTGACGGACAGATACGTTTTGTTTCATACCAATTTCAATCAACTCTTTTTTATTTTCAAAAGTAGTGTTGCCTAATTTGTAGAAAATATATTGTTTTACAGGAAAATACGTTTCAGATTGCAAAATAGCTTTATAGTTTTCAATATCTTTTTTCTCTTTTGTTAGTTGAATATATGCCGCAACCGATTTGTTTTTTATGAGATATTTTTCAGCTAAAACCATATCAAAACCTGAAGTTTCTAACCATTTACTCTTGAATTTTTTAATATCAAAATCTTTAGCAATCATTTTTATCTCAGCTAAAAATTCATCAGTATTTACATTTTTGTATTGGTATTTTTTCAAATACTTTTTTACTGCCCTTTGAAAATTTTTCGCACCGATATCTTCGCGTAAGGTATGCAACGCCCATGCGCCTTTTTTGTAAAATGATAGCGAACTGGCTTTTTCATTCATCACTGGAATAGTATCGGTTTTGGCTGCGCTTCTCAATTGCAACGCATAATCATATAACTCGTTATAAAAATAATCATCTCCAAATATTTCCTTTTCTGCTAAAAGCGCATAATAAGTAGCAAAACCTTCTTGAAGCCAATGATGTTTACTCGATTGTGCGGTTATTAAATCGCCAAACCATTGATGTGCCAATTCGTGGGCGTTTACATTTATGTAATTCTTATCATTAAAACCAATTGAATCCACAACAAAATCTTGAGAGAAAATTGTAGAAGTCGTGTTTTCCATACCCGCATATAAAAAATCTCTAACAGGAATTTGACGGTAGATTTTCCAAGGATATTTCAAACCAATTTCTTGTTCTAAATAATCGAAAATTTGTTTAGAATAGCGATATGTGGGTTCTAATTTTGAATAATCATTTTTATCTATGTAGAATTCTAAAGGCGTTCCAGATTTGCTTTTGACTTCTTGCATCCCAAATTTTCCAAACGCCAACATTACCAAATAAGACGACATAGGTTTTTGCATTTGATAATTTCTTGTTATATCGTTAACGCCTCTACTCCAACTTATAGTTTTTTTCTCAAAATTTAATTTACCATTAGATAATGCAATAGGATTAAATTCAAATTTATCCATATCAACAAAATAGTTAATAGTAATCCCGAAAATTACTTTCTCATTTACATCGTCAAAACTCGGCAACCAATGGCTTGAATATTTGCCTTGGCCTTGCGTCCAGATTTGCCTATTTTCATCTTGACCTATGAAATAAAGCGTTTGCTTCGGTATGGCAGTGTATTGAAGCGTTAGTTTGTTTTTACCTTTAGAAAAACCCTCAAATAAATCCAATGTTTTTCCTGAATTTTTAAATTTAACCGATTTACCATTAATCATAACGTCAGAAAATACGATGTTTTTGGCATCGATTTTAATAGTATCAATAATCTGCTTTACTTTAAATTCGTATGTTACACTTCCAGAAATTGCTTTTTCTTCAAAATTTGGATATAAAGAAGCAGTACATGTCAAAAAATCAACATATTTTGTTTGTTGCGAAAAGGAAAAAATTGAAAAAAGCAGAAAATACAGCGCTTTCATAAATTAATTTAAAATCAGATACGAATATAACTATTTTTAATTTTACTCATTTCTAATTTAACAAATAATAACTAT
This sequence comes from Flavobacterium sp., assembly GCF_040382755.1. Taxonomy (GTDB): domain Bacteria; phylum Bacteroidota; class Bacteroidia; order Flavobacteriales; family Flavobacteriaceae; genus Flavobacterium. The sequence goes on along the minus strand of NZ_JBEIET010000012.1, from coordinate 25,389 downwards.
CTTCGCTTTTCATGTGTGTCTTAACACAGATTAGAGAAATTTTAATAATTTATATAATATCTTTTATCCGTGTTCAAAATTTAACTTGAATTACAAAAATAGAATTAGACTTTGAATCTACTCGATACTCCCATAGAATATTTAAAAGGTGTTGGACCTCAACGTGGCGACTTACTTCGCAAAGAAATGAATATTCATAAATACGGTGATTTAATCAATTTATACCCTAATAGATATATCGATAAAACGCGCTATTTCAAAATTAACCAACTGGTAAATAGCAATTCAGAAGTTCAAATTATTGGAAAAGTGGTTCATATTAAAACCATCGACCAAGGAAAAGGAAAATCGAGATTAGTCGCTACTTTTTTAGATGATACGGGACAAATGGAATTGGTTTGGTTTCAGGGACAAAAATGGGTTAAGGAAAGTTTAAAACTCAATACTGTTTATGTTATTTTTGGGAAAGTCACACAATTTGGTTCGGTTTTCAATATGGCACATCCAGAAATGGAATTGTTGGAAGAACACAAAACCACTTTACGAAGTGCGATGCAACCTGTTTATCCAAGTACCGAAAAGCTAAATAATAAAGGTGTTACGAATAAAGTTATCAATAAAATGATGATGCAATTGTTTTCGGAAACGCATCAATTATTTTCAGAAACGTTATCCGATTCGATTATAGAAGAATTAAAGCTTATTCCGAAAAAAGAAGCTTTATTAAATATACATTTTCCAAAAAATCAAGAACTTTTAGCTAAAGCACAATTTCGATTAAAGTTTGAAGAGTTGTTTTTCATTCAACTGCAGTTAATTACTAAAAATTTAATTCGTAAACATAAAATAAAAGGTTTTCCGTTTGAGATAATTGGCGAAAATTTCAATAATTTTTATAACAATCATTTGCCTTTTGAACTCACCAATGCTCAAAAACGTGTATTAAAAGAAATACGAAACGATTTGGGAAGTCACGCACAAATGAATCGTTTATTGCAAGGTGATGTGGGTTCAGGTAAAACCATTGTGGCATTAATGTGTATGCTTATCGCGAAAGATAACGGTTTTCAAAGTTGTTTAATGGCGCCTACAGAAATTTTAGCCAATCAGCATTTTAATGGCATTACCGAATTAGCTAAAGATTTGAATATTAACATTCGAATATTAACAGGTTCTACGAAAATTGCACAGCGAAGAATTATTCACGAAGAATTAGAAAACGGCACGTTAGATATTATAATCGGAACACACGCTTTGTTAGAAGATAAAGTTCAATTTAAAAATTTAGGTTTAGCCGTAATTGATGAGCAACATCGTTTTGGTGTAGAACAAAGAAGTAAACTGTGGGGAAAGGCCTCCCCTAACCCCTCCAAAGGAGGGGAAATCGAACGTATTAAACAAAAATACGAAACAGCCAGACCACCCACATATAAACTTTTAAAAGAACTTCAAAAAGAGAACAAAAAAAATAGTACTCAAGCTGAAAGTATTTTATGGGAAAACTTAAGAAATAAAAATATAAAGTATAAATTCAGAAGACAACATATTATTGATATTTTCATTGCGGACTTTATTTGTTTAGAGAAAAAACTAATAATTGAAGTTGATGGTGGCTATCATAACACATTAGAACAAAGAGAAGCCGACGAATTAAGAACACAAATCTTAAATGAAATTGGTTTTAAAGTAATTCGATTTACAAACGAACAAGTTGTTGGCGATATTGATAATGTTATTAATAGGATCAACACAATCTTGGCAAGCCTCCCTTCTGGGGAGGTTGGAGGGGCTACTCCACCTCACGTTTTAGTAATGACCGCTACTCCTATTCCACGTACTTTAGCGATGAGTTTATATGGCGATTTAGATATTTCCGTTATAGATGAGTTGCCTCCTGGCAGAAAACCAATACAAACCGTACATCGATTTGACAGTAAACGATTAGTAGTTTGGAAATTTATAAGAGATGAAATTGCCAAAGGAAGACAAATTTACATTGTCTATCCATTAATTCAGGAATCGGAAAAAATGGATTATAAAGATTTGATGGACGGTTATGAAAGTATTTCTCGTGATTTTCCTTTACCACAGTATTCTATTTCTATTTTACACGGAAAAATGAAACCTGCCGACAAAGATGAAGAAATGAAACGCTTTGCAGAAGGTAAAACTAATATTATGGTAGCAACTACGGTTATTGAAGTGGGTGTAAACGTTCCAAATGCATCTGTAATGATAATTGAAAGTGCCGAACGTTTTGGCTTGTCGCAATTGCATCAGTTACGCGGACGAGTTGGGCGTGGTGCCGAACAAAGTTATTGTATTTTAATGACGGATTACAAACTTTCTGAAGACAGCAAAACCCGAATGGAAACGATGGTGCGAACCAATGACGGATTTGAAATTGCAGAAGTCGATTTAAAACTTCGTGGTCCCGGAGATATAATGGGAAAACAACAAAGTGGCGTGTTAAACCTTCAAATTGCCGATTTAGTAAAAGACCGAGATATTTTACAAGTAGCAAGACATATTGCTATAAAACTTCTTAAAGAAGACCCAAGTATGAATTTACCTGAACACGCCAAATTAAAGGCTGTATTTATGGAAATCAGCAAGAAGAAAAGTATTTGGAATTATATTTCGTAAAAGATTATAGAAAATAGATATAATAATTTTATTTAAAGCATTAAACAATGGTACAATATAACCCAAAAGACTGGATCACTTTTATTTTTCGATTTCATAAATCGGATACCTTTCGTCAATTAATTCCATTGATGATTTTAATTGGCGTGTATTCTGGTGCCATCTGTTATTTCGAAATACATTATTTCAAATTAAAAGAAAATAGTCACGTTAAGAATATTTCTATATTACATACAACTGTTGGATTTGTGTTATCATTGCTTTTGGCCTACCGAACTAATACTGCATATGATAGATGGTGGGAAGGAAGAAAATTATGGGGAAGTTTGGTAAATAATTCCAGAAATTTAGCCATTAAGTTAGCCGCTATTTTGGAAAGTGAATCCGATAAAAATTATTTTAGAAAAGTGATTCCAAGTTACGCTTCAATATTAGCGAAACATTTAAGTAATGAAGAAGTTGGTAAGGTATTATTTGAAGGATTAGACCTCGAAATAGACCAAAACAAGCACAAACCCAACCAAGTAGCTAAGATGATTTATAGTAAAATTAATGATTTATATAAATCTAATAAAATATCTGGAAATCAATTAATTATATTAAATTCAGAAATACAATCTTTTACCGATGTTTGTGGTGCTTGTGAACGAATAAAAAACACACCCATTCCTTATTCGTATAGCGCATTTATTAAAAAATTTATTTTCTTTTATGTAATGACATTACCTTTTGGATATGTTTTTACCTTAGGCTATTACATTATTCCTGTAGTAGTTTTTATTTTTTATGTCTTGGCAAGTTTAGAATTAATTGCCGAAGAAATTGAAGATCCTTTTGGCGGTGATGAAAACGATTTACCCACTGCAAAAATAGCAAGTAACATTAAAAAACATGTGGAAGAAATTTTATAACCTATAGAATAAAACAAAAAATCCCGTTTCGAAATTGATCGGAACGGGATATTTTTTAATTATAAAAGAATATTATTTTCTTGCCATCACTTTTAATGATTTCTCAATAATGGCTTTACTATTTAATCCGTATTTTTCCATTAATTGTTCTGGTGTACCACTTTCTCCAAACGTATCATTTGTTGCTACAAATTCCTGAGGAGTTGGCGTATTTAAACTAAGCGTTCTGGCAACACTTTCTCCTAAACCACCTAAAATATTGTGTTCTTCAGCCGTAACTACACAACCTGTTTTAGCAACCGATTTTAAAATAGCTGCTTCATCTAAAGGTTTTATAGTGTGAATATTGATTACCTCTGCAGAAACACCTTGTTTTTCTAATTCTTCAGCAGCGATTAAAGCTTCCCAAACCAAATGTCCTGTTGCGATAATCGTTACATCTGTTCCTTCATTTAACAAAATGGCTTTTCCAATTACGAAAGGCTCATCTGAAGGCATAAAATTAGGCACAACAGGACGTCCAAAACGTAAATATGCAGGACCATGATGATCTGCTAATGCCAAAGTCGCAGCTTTTGTTTGGTTGTAATCGCATGTATTGATAACTGTCATTCCAGGCAACATTTTCATTAAACCAATATCTTCTAAAATTTGATGCGTAGCTCCATCTTCACCTAAAGTTAAACCCGCGTGTGAAGCACAAATTTTAACATTTTTATCTGAATAAGCTACCGATTGACGAATTTGGTCATACACTCTTCCAGTAGAAAAGTTAGCAAAAGTTCCTGTAAAAGGAATTTTTCCTCCAATAGTTAAACCCGCGGCAATTCCAATCATATTGGCTTCTGCAATTCCGATTTGGAAAAAACGCTCTGGATGATTTTTCTTGAAATCGTCAAACTTTAACGAACCAATTAAATCGGCACAAAGCGCTACAACATTTTCGTTTTTTTGTCCTAATTCGGTCATTCCTGCTCCAAATCCTGAACGGGTATCTTTACTTCCTGTGTTTTCGTATTTTTTCATATTTTTAAGCTATAAGCATAAGGCATTAAGCACAAAGCATTATTAATAATCTCCTAAAGTGGCTGGATTTTGGTTTAACGCATTTTCTAATTGTTCATTACTTGGTGCTTTACCGTGCCAAGCGTGTGTATGCATCATAAAATCTACTCCATTACCCATTTCTGTATGTAATAACACACAAACTGGCTTTCCTTTTCCTGTACGAGATTTTGCATCTGCCATTCCGTTTATTATGGCTTCAATAGAATTTCCTTCAGTAATTTCTAACACATCCCAATCAAACGCTTCAAATTTAGCTTTTACATTACCCATATTTAAAACATCAGTAGTAGAACCATCAATTTGTTGCCCATTTAAATCAACAGTTGCAATTAAGTTGTCTACATTTTTTGCAGATGCATACATAATTGCTTCCCAATTTTGACCTTCTTGCAACTCTCCATCACCAGTTAAAACATACACTAAATTCGAATCTTTATTTAGTTTTTTTGCTTGAGCCGCTCCAATGGCAACTGACAAACCTTGCCCTAATGATCCTGAAGCCATACGAATACCTTCTAAACCTTCGTGTGTAGTTGGGTGTCCTTGCAAACGTGTGTTCAATTTTCGGAAAGTTGCCAATTCCGATACTGAAAAATAACCGCTTCGTGCTAAAACACTATAAAATACTGGAGAAATGTGTCCGTTTGATAAAAAGAAAAGATCTTCATTAACGCCATTCATATCAAATCCTTCGTTTCTTTTCATTACGTGTTGATACAGGGCTACCAAGAACTCTGCACAGCCTAAAGAACCACCTGGATGACCTGAATTAACTGCATGAACCATTCTCAGAATATCTCTTCGAACTTGTTGTGTAAATTGTTCTAAATTAGAAATTTGTTGTGTCATTGTAAAAAGTTTTTTGCAAAAATAAATTTAATAATCTGTTTATACTAATGAGATTTTATTTTTTTATCAATAAGAATTCAACAATTTTTTGAATCACTTTTGAATCACCTAATATTTTTCTATGCCCTAATTGATTTGTAATTAGCAATTCTTTATAAGAAAGGTGTTCCGCTAAATGATAGGCCTCTGAAACCGGTATATCTTCATCATCAGTGTCATGAATAACTAAAACTGGAATATTCACATCTTTAGCTGCTACGTATGCCGAAAAACTTTCCATTTCAAAATGGTATTTTTTCTCAAAATTATTTTTCATTAAAATAGCTACATCATTTGGTAAACCAATTTTTTCAATAAAGGTGTTCACAATGTTAATAACGCTATTTCCACTACCAATTACTACCGCTTTTTTTACTTGCAATCCTTTTTTTACAGCATTTAAAATAGACATCCCTCCTAATGAATGCCCAACAGCATATTCAAATGGACCGTATACTTTTTCTACCTCTAAAATCGATTCGATAAACTCGAGCATTAATGTAGTTTTTGTACCTGATTTTCCGTGGGCAGGTGCATCAAAGCTAATTATAGAATACCCGTTTTCTATTAAAGTATCAGCAATTTTAACCAATTGGGTTCCTCTACCCGACCAACCATGAACCAAAAGTATTTTTTTACTCGAATTTCCATAAGCATAGACCACAATTTCTTTATTAATTGTTGGAACAAATAATTTGGTTTGTTGCGAAGTAGCTTCCATTTGAAACTCTCTTTTCGGAATTTTATGTTTTATGGGCGTAATAAATAATTTTCGAGCAAATTTCTCAGCTAAATTTGGAGAAATTCGATACAAAAAACGCCCAATTAAAACTATAAATTTAGGAACTTGAGTTGTTGTTGAAGATTTTTTATTTGGCATCTGTCATATTTTTATGCAAAAGTAATCAATTATAGTATGGTATGATTTTTGAAATAAACAAAAAATAGAATAACTTTGTTATACCAAATTTTTAATCATGAAAATACTTCTAAAATCACTTATCGTAACAGGAATTCTTGTAGTTTCTTGTGCAAAAAATCCGTTTACAGGAAAAAGCACAATGGCTTTTAAAAAAAATAGTGATATTTTCCCAGCTGCTTTTCAACAATACAATCAGTTTTTGTCTGAAAATAAAGTTTTGAAAGGAACTTCAGATGCCAAACGAATTGAAACTATTGGAATGAAAATTAAAGCAGCTTCAGAACGCTACTTAACTGCTAATGGATATTCTGATTATTTAAACGATTACAAATGGGAGTATAATTTAGTAGAAAGTAAAGAAGTAAATGCCTGGTGTATGCCTGGTGGTAAAATTGTTTTTTACACTGGAATTTTACCAGTTTGTAAAGACGATGCTGGAATAGCAGCTGTAATGGGACACGAAGTTGCACATGCATTAGCCAATCACGGGCAACAAAGAATGAGTGCCGGTTTAATCCAACAATTTGGAGCCATTGGAACCGCTTTAGCCGCCGAAAAATATTTACCAAAATATCAAAATGAAGCCATGCAGGCTTATGGTGCAGCTTCAACTGTGGGTGGTATGTTGCCTTTTAGTAGAGCACATGAAAGCGAAGCCGATATGATTGGATTGACACTTATGGCTATTGCCGGATACGATCCTATTAATGCAGTAAAGGTATGGGAAAGAATGTCGGCGCAATCTGAAGGAAAAGCACCACCGGAATTTTTAAGTACACACCCAAGTAACCAAACAAGAATTGATGAATTAACCGCATTACTTCCTCAAGCAAAAGCAGAAGCCGCTAAATTTGGCGTTACTTTTAAATAGTAAAAATATTATCTTATATTAGTCCCGATATTAATCGGGATTTTTATTTTTTATATGATGCAAAAATTTGAAAAAGGAAATAGTAAATTATTAAACGCATGGGCATTTTATGATTGGGCAAATTCTGTATATTCGTTGGTGATATCATCTTCTATTTTTCCATTATATTTTGGGTTTTTATTCACGAAAGAAAATCCAAATATTGAATTATTTGGAACATCAATTAAAGCTACATCACTGGTTTTCTTTACTACAGCTTTTGCCTTTTTAACAGTTGCTGTTTTATCTCCTATTTTATCAGGAATTGCAGATTATTTAGGAAACAAAAAACGATTTATGCAGTTTTTTTGTTACTTAGGTGCTGCCTCTTGTATTGGATTATATTGGTTTACCAAAGAAAACATAGTTTTTGGTATGTGTTGTTTTTATTTTGGATTGGTTGGTTTTTGGGGAAGTTTGGTATTTTATAATTCGTATTTATCAGATATCGCTTTTACAGAACAACACGATAAATTAAGTGCTAAAGGTTTTTCATTAGGATATATTGGAAGTGTTATTTTACTTGTTATTTGTCTGTATTTAATTATTGAAAGAACAGATGAAGAAGCGATACATGCTATGAAATTATCATTTGTTTTCACTGGAATTTGGTGGATTGTATTTAGTCAATATACTTTTCATTATTTACCAAAAGGAAATAAAAATAAGCATCAACTAACTTTTTCGGTAGTCCTTAATGGATATAACGAACTAAAGAAAGTTCAAAAATTATTTTTTAAAGACGCTACTTTAAAACGTTTTTTAATTGCCTTTTTTGTTTACAGCATGGCGGTACAAACTGTTATGCTTGTTGCCACTTATTTTGGAGAACAAGAAATAAATTGGGGTACAGCTGACGAAAAAAGAAAAGGTTTAATTGTAAGTATACTAATGATTCAATTGGTGGCGGTTTTAGGCGCTATATTAACCTCTAAATTGGCGTTAAAATTTGGAAATATTAGAACGTTGATTGGCATTAATTCGGTTTGGATATTTATTTGTATCGGTGCTTTTTTTGTTACAAAACCCATACAGTTTTACTTGGTTGCAGGAATTGTAGGTTTAGTTATGGGGGGAATACAATCGCTTTCACGCTCAACTTTTTCAAAATTAATGCCCGAAACAGAAGATACAACTTCGTTTTTTAGTTTTTATGATGTAGCTGAAAAAATTGGAATTGTAATTGGTATGATTCTTTACGGAAGCATCAACCAAATAACAGGAAGTATGCGAAATGCCATTTTATTTCTTGTGCTGTTTTTTGTGATTGGTGTTATTTTACTTTTTAGAACTTTAAAAATTGAAAATAAATAATTTCTATTTTTTTATGGCATACATCTTGACTACTAAAAATGTAAAATAATCTGTACTACTTGTTTTTATTGAGACTTACGTTGATTAAAAAAAATAGTTGTAAATTTACGTCCCATTTTTAATGACAAAATGACTTATAAATAGATATGCCAAACCATAAAATAGTAGCGATTGACAATTTGTCGCTTCAAGAATTAGACTCAGAAGCAGAATTAATTCCATTAATGACTCCGGAAGATGAGGAGGAAATGAATAATGAAAAATTACCTGCAGATTTACCTATTTTACCCTTAAGAAACACCGTTTTGTTTCCTGGAGTAGTAATCCCTATTACAGCTGGACGAGATAAATCGATAAAATTAATAAACGATGCCAATGCTGCCGGTAAAATTATTGGAGTAGTTGCTCAAAAAAATGAAGCTGATGAAGATCCAACTTCAGATGAAATACATCATGTGGGAACTGTTGCCCGAATCATGCGTGTATTAAAAATGCCTGACGGAAATACAACCATTATACTTCAAGGAAAAAAGCGTTTCGAAATTGACGAATTCACTCAAACTGATCCGTATTTCAAAGCTACTATTAAAGAAGTAAATGAAGTACGTCCAAAGAAAAAAGATGAAGAGTTTTCTACAATAATTGAATCGATAAAGGATTTAGCCATTGAAATCATAAAAGAAAGTCCAAACATTCCTTCAGAGGCGACTTTTGCTATTAAAAATATCGAAAGCAATCCGTTTTTAATCAATTTTGTGTCTTCAAATATGAATTTAAATGTTTCGGATAAGCAATATTTATTAGGAATAGTAGATTTGAAAGAGCGCGCTTTAGAAACCTTGCGTTATATGAATTTAGAACTTCAGAAATTGGAGTTAAAAAATGACATTCAATCTAAAGTTCGATTTGATTTAGACCAACAACAACGCGAATATTTCTTACAGCAACAAATGAAAACCATTCAGGAAGAATTGGGTGGCGTTTCGCACGATGCTGAAATTGAAGAAATGCGTAACAAAGGAAAAAGTAAAAAATGGGATGCAAAAACCGCAGAACATTTTGATAAAGAAATTTATAAATTACAAAGAACCAATCCAAATTCGCCAGATTTTGGAATACAACGCAATTATTTAGAATTATTTTTAGAATTGCCTTGGAACGAATTTTCTAAAGATAAATTTGACCTAAAAAAAGCACAACAAATTTTAGACCGAGATCATTTTGGTTTAGAAGATGTAAAAAAACGCATCGTTGAACATTTAGCAGTTTTGAAATTGCGAAACGATATGAAATCGCCAATTCTATGTTTATACGGACCTCCTGGTGTAGGTAAAACATCCATTGGAAAATCGGTAGCTGAAGCATTAGGAAGAGAATATGTTCGAATTTCATTAGGTGGATTACGTGACGAAGCAGAAATTCGCGGACATCGTAAAACTTATATCGGAGCAATGCCAGGTAGAATTATTCAATCTATAAAAAAAGCAAAAACATCAAATCCTGTTTTTGTTTTAGATGAAATTGACAAGTTATCTTCAAGTCATAACGGCGACCCTTCTTCTGCCCTATTAGAAGTTTTAGATCCAGAACAAAATAGCGACTTCCATGATAATTTCTTAGAACTAGGTTACGACCTTTCAAAAGTTATGTTCATAGCAACATCAAACAGTTTATCAACCATTCAACCTGCGTTAAGAGACCGAATGGAAATCATAAATATGTCGGGTTATACCATTGAAGAAAAAATTGAAATTGCGAAAAACTTCTTGTTACCCAAACAATTAAAGGAACACGGATTAACTACAAAAGATTTACAAATTGGTAAAAAACAATTAGAAAAAATCGTAACGGGTTATACACGTGAATCTGGTGTTCGTGGTTTAGATAAAACAATAGCTCAAATGGTTCGATATGCTGCAAAATCTGTGGCTATGGAAGAAGACTATAATATAAAAGTAACAGATGCTGATATTCTTGAAGTACTAAAATCGCCAAGAATGGAACGTGATAAATATGAAAATAACGATACAGCTGGTGTAGTTACAGGTTTAGCTTGGACTTCTGTTGGTGGTGATATTTTATTTATTGAATCGTTAGTTTCTAAAGGAAAAGGCGCGATGACCATGACTGGAAACTTAGGAACGGTTATGAAAGAATCGGTTACAATTGCGTTAGAATACATTAAAGCAAATGCCAAACAATTGAATATTGAACCTGAAATTTTAAACCAATATAACATTCACATTCACGTACCTGAAGGTGCTACTCCAAAAGACGGACCAAGTGCCGGTATTGCGATGTTAACTTCAATGGTATCCAGTTTTACACAAAGTAGAATTAAGAAAAATATTGCTATGACAGGAGAAATTACTTTACGTGGAAAAGTCTTACCTGTTGGCGGAATTAAGGAAAAAATATTAGCTGCGAAACGTGCTAATATTAAAGAAATAATTTTGTGTAAAGAAAACAAACGTGATATTGAAGAAATTAAAGCCGATTATTTAGCCGGCTTAACTTTTCATTACGTGGATACGATGAAAGAAGTAATTGACATAGCTATTTTGAAAGAAAAGGTAAAAAATGCTATTACTTTTGATTTTAAAAAGTAAATTAGATTTTCGGATATTCACAAAACAGACTAAAACCTATATGAAATAAAACATATAGGTTTTTTCTTTATATTTGAAATATTAAAATAAAACAATGAAAATACTACTTGTAGGAGAATTTAGTCGGTTACACAATTCATTAAAAGAAGGACTTTTGGCGTTAGGTCACGAAGTTGTTTTAGTGAATAATGGCGATGGCTTTAAAAACTATCCTGCAGATATAAGTATTCGAGCGGCTTTTTTTAAATCGAAATTAGGCAATATTCCAAGACAAATTTGTGTAAGAATTTTCAAATATGATTTGGCATTATTAGAACACGGCGTTAGATTTTTGTGGATTTCCAAAAAACTGAAAAATTTTGATGTCGTTCAGTTAATTAATGAAAGACCAATTCAAACTACTTCTAAATTAGAATTATTTTTACTGAAACGTATTTTCAAGCAAAATAAAAAAGTTTTCTTAATGAGTTGTGGTATAGATTATATGACCGTATCTCATATGCTTCAACAAAAGGACAGATATTCTGTAATGAATCCTTATTTTGAAGGTATTCCTGAAGCTAAAAAACAATATGACTACTATTTTGATTTTTTAACCAAATCACATCAAAAAATCCATCAATTTTTATACAAAAAAAGTTCTGGTGTTATTTCGTCTGATTTAGATTATGTTACACCGCTAATTGGAAATGAAAAGTATTTAGGTATGATTGCAAATCCTATAAATATCGATACAACTGAAAGTAGTGAAGCTACAATTTCTAGAAAAATTTCTATTTTTTTGGGGATAAATTCAGGAAATTCTTTCACTAAAGGTGTTTCTTTTTTTCAAAAAGCGTTAGTAATTATTCAAGAAAAATACCCTAATTTGATTGAAGTTAAAATCACAACAGATATACCTTATACAGCATATCAAAAACATTTTGAAAATGCACATATTATTTTAGATCAAGTGTATGGTTTTGATCAAGGTTTTAATGCTTTAGAAGCTATGGCTAAAGGAAAAGTAGTGTTTACTGGTGCTGAAACTGAATTTTTAAATCATTATCATTTACAAGAAGATGAAGTAGCAATAAATGCATTGCCCGATGTAAATTATTTAGTTCAAAAATTATCATATTTGATTGAAAACCCTTCTGAAATGAATCGAATTGGTAAAAACGCTATTAATTTTATACAAAAAGAGCACCATTATATTACTCAAGCGGAGAAATATTTGACGCTTTGGAAGGCCAATTAAGTTTTTCCTTCAAAAACAAAACAACCACAACTACCATAAAAAATTCATACGGGAAAGCGTATTTTGCATTGGTGCCATAAACTACAAGTGCTTGTAAAATAGCTGCTGCGTGAATAAATGCTAAAAGAATCATTACTTGAGTTACTTTCTTATTTTTAATAAAGAGAAATGTATAGTAAAAACTTAAAATCAAGAAAATAAATTTCAAAATTAAAAGTACTACCATCTGAATAGTATTGATAACTGTAACGAATGTATTAAACGTATTTTCTTTAAAACTCATGTAGGGCTTCATATCAAAAACCTTCCAAAAATCAAACCAAGAATTTGTAATCGAATAATATAAATAATCACCGAAATTTGAAGCAATTGTGGCTTTTGCATAATCGCCAAATTGATGTGTTACATCGGCAAATTTTGTGTATTTTGGTGCCAAATGTTGTCCACCCCATACTTTCCAAACCGCCATAGAAGCATCTTCACCTTTTTGCAGCATTTCCTCTCGATATTTTACATATGGATTAGCTATAAAATCAAATTCTTTTGGACCTTTTTCGGCAAAAAAGAGGCAATTTTGAGCTAAATTTAAACCAAAATAAGCCGTAGGTTCAAAGTAACCCGTTTTTTCTTCTACAAAACTACACCAGGAAAAATAAGCGTAAGCTGGTAAAATAAAAATTATTAGTTTGACAGAAATTACTTTTTTAAAAGAAGGATTTTTTATTAGATACAATGCATAAATTAAAAACGGATAAAAAAGAAAAAATGGCTTTACTAAAATTAAAATAGCAAGTAGTACACTCATACAAATTTCAACAAGAATTTGCTTTTTTTCGAAATAATTGTTCAATAAAATATATAGAATAATCGAATTTAAAAGCAGCATAAATGTTTCCGCTAAAATAAACGTTTCAAAGAAAAAATTCTGAAGGTATAACGCAAAAAATAACGTGCAATAAAACGAAATCTTTTCAGGTATTTCTAATTTCAGTACTGTTTTAAACCAAAATACGGCAGTAATAATTCCCATTAGCATTTGTACTAAAACCACCAACATTTTATCATGATTTAACAAATACATCAAATACGGATAACCCGGTGTTCTTTCTCCTACATAATCGTTAAAGTTATCATTTAGTAATTCTGTTACAAAATGATTAAACGCCCAACTGTCAGGAGCTTCAGAAAAAGAATTGTATCCAAAGTAGAAAAGTAATTTTGCCGAAAAAAGGAAAAAAATCAACAAATAAATGTATTTGTTATTTAGTAAATGTTGCTTCATTTTATATTGAATAAATTTTAAGAAGTTCAAATGGAATTTTGAAAAAATCTATAACTTTAATTTTCGAATTTCCTATTTCTGTCCAATTTTCCAATGGAATTTCTTTCACCACTTCTTTTAAATTATGAATCTTTTGCAAGCGTTTCAATAATTCCACATCAAATAACCATTTTGAAAGAAAAGGTTTCGAAAAAATTAGCTTAGCTATCTCAAAATCAATAACTTTAGCACCACATTGCGTATCGTAAACCGCTACTTTTAGTACAAATTGACTCACAATTGTGGCGAAAATCCGACCAAAATAATGTCTTGTTAAAGATCTTTTTACTCCGTTTCCAATTAGTTTAATTCTTGCACCCATAACTATTTTGTAGTTTTGATGTAATGTAGAAAACTGGATTAATTTTTCCAATTCTGAAAAAGGAGTAGCCAAATCAGCATCGTAATACACAATAAAATCGGCATTAGAAATAGATAAAACAGCCGCACGAATGGCTTCTGCTTTTCCAACATTTTTATCTAATTTTAAAATAGTTAAGTTTGGAAATTTATTTTTGAATTCGTCTAAAATAACACTTGTATTGTCAGTACTTCCATCATCAACTAAAATAAAATCATATTGTAAATAGTTATTAAAAATCTGATGAAAACGTTCAATTTCGATTCGTTTTTCTTCGTTATAAAACGGAATTATTATCGTTATTTTCATCTTAATTGTTTTCTAAAGTAAATAACTAAAACCACTAAATAAATCAAATATGTAAAGGCATACGCCTGAACAATTCCGTTAATTCCGAAGGAATGCAACATGTGATTTGAAGAAAAATACATAATACACAAAGAAATTATTTCCGTAATTATAAAAACTTTGGTCTGCTTTTTTGCTATTAGTAAGGTTCCAAAAATAAGTGAAGTAGCTTTTAACACATCGCCAATTAATTGCCATAAAAATAACGATTCCATAGATTCAAATTCCGAAGAAAACAAAGCCTGAATAATTAATTTTCTCAAAAAATAAATAATAACTAAACCAATTGTGAAAAGTGGAATAATCGTTTTTAAATAGTGCAAAACAATCTCTTTACTATTTGAATTCGTTTCTGTTAATTTTGGATAAAAATAAATCGCCATTATAGAAGAAACAAATAATAAATAATAAGACGAAATGCGTTGTAATCCTTCGTAAATACCTGCTTGTTGTAAACCTGTAATGGCAACAATATCAGTTCGGATTTCCAATAATACAAAAGAACCAATTACTCCAGAAATAAGTGCCATTAAGACATATTCAGACAAATTTTTCACAATCTTAAAATCGAAAAATTCAATAGATAAAACATCCCAAAAACAGATATGTTTCTTTAGATAAAAAAGACTAACAAAAAAAACAAAAATTGGTGCGAAAATTAATGAAACTAATGCGCCAATTGTGGAATAATAATAGATAAAAAATACTGAAAAAATCAAAGCAATTGCACTTGAAATAATCTGAATATAAATAACATTTTTATATTCCTGAAAACCGTTAACTACTGAAATACAAAACGTTGAAAACACATATAATGGAAATACAACTGCTATACTGTAAAACACGAAACTATATATTTCTGAGTGATTAAAAATTTGTTTGGATAAATAATCAGCTCCTAAAATTAAAAACAAACTAATTGCAATAGAAGAAGTTAAAAGTAACAATCCAAAAGTAGCTAAAACCGATTTCAATTTAGATTTATCATTCTGAAATTCAGAAACATATTTCACAACGGCATTCTGAATTCCAAGTAAAGAAAAATTTTCCAATACATTTAAAAAGGCTCTGAAATTTCCTACATAGGCCATTCCGTTTGCACCAACAAAAAGGGCTAACGCTTTTGAAGTAATGAAACCAAAAATCAATTTCAACAATATATGAATACTATTCAAAGAAGTAATTTTGAATAGAGGTTGTTGTATTATTTTTTTAATTTCAGACAATTAATACGAATTTAAAGTAGCAATAATATGCGTAATTTCTTCATCTGACAACACGGAACTCATTGGTAAACTCAGCACTTCTTGATGAATTTTTTCTGTAATTGGTAAACTTAAATGATTAAATTCTTGCAATGCTTTTTGTTTGTGAGGCGGAATTGGATAATGAATTACTGTTTCTATACCGTTTGCATATAAATATTCTTGTAACGTATCTCTGCTTTCTGTACGAATTACAAATAGATGAAAAACGTGATCATTAAAATTATTGCAAATTGGCAATTGTATTTTATTGTTTTTTATTTCAGATAAATAACGTTTTGCTATTTTTTTTCGTTCCTGATTTTCAGTATTTAAATTGGACAACTTTATGTTTAAAAATGCGGCTTGTAATTCGTCTAATCTTGAATTTACTCCAATAAAATCGTTATAGTATTTCTTATTTGAGCCATAATTTCGTAAAGAAAATAAAATTTCTGCTAATGCATCATCGTTGGTTGTAATGGCACCACCATCGCCTAAAGCACCTAAATTTTTTCCAGGATAAAAGCTAAAAGCTCTCATGTGATTACCATTAAAAGTTAATCCATGCGCTTGAGCAGCATCTTCAATAACAAGTAAATTGTGAGACGCACAAATAGCATTAATTTTATCCATTTCAGCCAATTGTCCATATAAATGAACCACTAAAATAGCTTTTGTTTTTGAAGTGATTTTTTCTTCAATTAAATTGGGATCGATATTAAACGTTTCAATATTTGGTTCCACAAAAACAGGAATTAAATCGGCTTGTAAAATTGCCAAAACAGAAGCTATATAGGTGTTTGCAGGAACTATCACTTCATCACCTTTTTGTATATTCCCTAATTGAATATGAGCTCTTAAAATAAGTACTAAAGCGTCTAACCCATTTCCTACGCCAATACAATGTTTCGACTCAGAAAATTTGGCAAAACTTGCTTCAAATTGTTTTACTTCATCACCTAAAATATACCAACCGTTATCTAAAAACGCTTTGGTTTTAGCTAAAAAATGAGCTTCAAAAGGCTTATTTAATTTATGTAAATCTAGGAATTTTATCATATCAATACCTGATTTAATTTTTCGTAATTTTTAGTCTCAATTTCATAAAAATTTTGAACAATTGTTCTTGCACCAAAGGATTCTTTCCAATAATGTAAACTTTCTCTCAGTTGTAATCCATTATTTTCATTAGAAATTCCAAAATCAAAATATTTATCATTTGAGAATACGTTTTGAATTAAATGATTGTATAAAAAATCCAAACCACCTAGTTTGGTGTTAAATGCTTTGTTTCCTGAGATATACTGAGGATGAATTACATTTTTTGTAATAAAAACAGTTACGCCACCTATAATTTCATTTTCAAAATACACGTTAAATTGTCTAATTAATTTAGGGAATTTAGACTTTAAATAAGTCATTTCTTCCACAGTATGTATGGGTTTTGAATTGTATTTGGTATATAAATTCGGAATTAATAGTTTTTCCCAAAATAAATCAAAAGAGGTTTCTTCTACAATTTTTAATTGTTGTTTTTCGCCTGTTTCTATGCCTCTTTTACGAACACGAGAAGGCACAATTTTATTTGCTAATTCCAAAATAGCTATGGCATCTCTTCGAATAAGCTTGGCTTGTAATAAAAATGAAATGTACTCCATTTCGTCCGATGGGAAGGAATTATAAATTGGAGGAATTATTTTTAATTGTACTTTATTAAATCCAGCTTCAAATAAATATTGAAATAAATTATAGTTTAAATGAATTATTTCAGAAAGTTTGCTTTTTTCATCTAAAATTAGTCCGCCATAAGTTAAACCTTGATGCGAAAAAAGGTCGTTTTCAATTCTATTTGCAGGAAAAAGTGCTTTTAGGTTTTCCTTTTCATCAAAAATAAGCAACGAATAATCTTCAAATCTATCCGAATGGTATTCCATAAAATCTCGATGAAACAAAAATGTAGCATTTTTTGCATCTGCTACAAAGTCATTCCATAAATTATAATATTCGGAAGTATATTTTATTATTTTAAACGTATTCATTATTGATTTTGAGTGTTCTAATTATGAAAAATAACAATTTGGCTTCATAAATCTTTGGGGAAATTAGTAAAATTTATTACTTTGGTAAAATTATTCAGCATAAATATTAAATTTTAAAACCTATTGATGAAAAAATCACTTGCGTTTTTTATGTTTTTCTTACAATTTTCATTTTCTCAAAATATTGGTTTATTTAGCCAATTTAATGGAAGATACGACTTTACTTTTGTGGGAAACACATTAAATCCTGTTGAAAATTCATTTCAAACCGCTCCGGCAGTTTTAACAACATCTTCGGCCACATTAGCTCTTGGCGCCAATGACATTATTGAAAGCGCCTATTTATATTGGGCAGGCTGTGGAACTGGCGATTTTAACGTCAAATTAAATGGTACAGATGTACTTGCTACCAGAACTTTTTCAAATATATTAACTCAAGGTCAATCGTTTAATTATTTTAGTGCATTTGCGAATGTTACCTCACAAGTACAATCTACCGGAAATGGCACCTATACTCTTTCAGATTTAGATGTGAGTAGTTTCGTCCCGCTTCACGCGCAAAATAGTACTAATTTTGCAGGTTGGGCATTAATTGTAGTATATAAAAACCTATCATTACCCTTAAATCAGTTAAATATTTACGATGGGTTGCAAGTGGTATCGCAATTACAAAACAATCTAAATGTTACACTTAATGCGTTAAACGTAATTGATAATGTGGATGCGAAAATTGGTTTTTTAGCTTGGGAAGGCGATTCTGGAATTCAAGTAAATGAAACATTGCGAATTAATGGAAATATAATCAGTAATCCGCCTTTAAACCCTGCCAATAATGCTTTTAACGGTACGAATTCTACTACCAATTCCAATCAATTATACAATATGGATTTGGATATTTACAACATCCAAAACAATATCAATATCGGAGATACTTCCGCGTTAATTCAATTAACTTCAGGTCAAGATTATGTAATGATTAATGCTATTGTAACAAAATTAAACAGCCAGTTACCAGATGCTCGAATTACCTTTCCAGCACCAGCTTTAAGTTGTAATGTAAGACAACTTCAAATTAATTACACCATAACAAACAACAATTCTACTGCCAGTTTACCTGCAAATACACCTATTACTTTTTACGCTGATAATGTCGTAATTGGATCCGCTTCTACGCAAAACGTTATTCCAATTGACGGATTAGAAACAGGAACTATTACAGTAACAATTCCAGCAAATATTCCATTGCAGTTTAATTTAATTGCTAATGTTGACGATACTGGAAACGGAAACGGCATTGTAAATGAAATATCAGATACAAATAATTTGTTTTCATTACCCATTCAACTTTTAGCTTCTCCAAATTTCAATCCGCTTGATGATATTGTGAGTTGTAATTTAGGATTCACAAAAGGTATTTTCGACTTTTCTGACTATGAAGGAAGTGTAAAAACTAATACTGGGCATCTAAGCACCTTTTATAATTCAGAAATAGATGCTTTAAATTTTACGAATCAAATACTGTTTTTTAATAATTTTGAAGCAATACAAACTCCGAAAACCATTTGGGTAAGAATTGATGATCCACAAATTGGTTGTTATAGTTTAACTTCATTTGATTTACTAACAAAAAATTGCGAACCAATAGTTTATAATGCCGTATCGCCAGATAATGATGGGCAAAATGATTTCTTTTTTATTGAAGGATTACGAGATATTTTTATAAATTTTAAATTGGAAATTTATAACCGCTGGGGAAGATTATTGTGGACTGGAAACAACAATAAACCAGATTGGAACGGATATTCGGAAAATACAATGGGAAATAATGAAGCTGCAAGTGGAACATATTATTACATTTTATATCTTAATGACCCAGATTATCCAAAACCTATAAATGGTTATTTGTATTTGAGAAGATAATCAACTTTAGTTAGACAATCCTTAAAAATTAAATTATTACTTATTTAAAATTAATAATCTCAAATATATTTTATATTTTTAGCCAACAAAAAACAAAAACTATGCGAATATTTAATGTCTTAATAGCAGTATTGGCTATTAATTGTGGTTTCAGTCAAAATTATTTTCCAAAAAATGATGGCGTAAAGCAAACCTTCAAAAACCCGATTGCAGTAAAAAATGCAACAATTTATACTTCGTCATCTGTTAAAATTGAAAATGCTACTATGCTCCTTGATGGAGATAAAATTTTAGAAATTGGTACTCAAATTTCAATTCCTAAAGAAGCGACAATAATAGATGCGACTGGCAAAACAATTTATCCCTCATTTATTGATTTGTATACCGAATTTGGTATTCAAAAACCGCAAAGAAAATCGGGAAATTCAAGGTCTCCTCAGTATGATACTGAAAGAAATGGGTATTATTGGAATGACCACATTAGAGCCGATTTTAATGCGTATGAAAACCTAAATTACGATGAAAAAGCCGCAAAAGAATTAAGAGAAACTGGATTTGGAACGGTTTTAAGTTTTAATAATGACGGAATTGTAGCCGGAACAGGTTTATTATGGACATTAAACGATAAAGACACGAATGGATTTCGTATTTTAAATAATAAAATATCGCAACACCTTACTTTCAAAAAAAGTTCACTTTCTGGACAAGCTTACCCTTCTTCTTTAATGGGAAGTATGGCATTGATAAAACAATTGTATCACGATGCAAAATGGTATGCTGCAGGAGGTTCAAAAACGAAAGATATTTCATTAGATGTATTTAATCAAAATAAAAATTTAGTTCAAATATTTAATGCTGGCGATAAATTAAATATCCTAAGAGCAGATAAAATAGGTGATGAATTTGGAATAAATTACGTTATTAAAGGAAGTGGAAATGAATTAGAACGTATTGAAGAAATTAAAAAAACAAATGCAACACTAATTGTTCCAATAAATTTCCCTGATGCTTATGATGTTTCCGACTCGTTTCTTGCAGAACAAGTAGTGTTGTCTGATATGAAATTTTGGAATCAAGCACCCTATAATTTAAAAGTTTTAGCAGAGAACAATGTGAATTTTGCTTTAACTACAGCTGATTTAAAAAATCCAAAAGACTTTTTAACCAATTTAAGAAAAGCAGTAGAATATGGATTTCCAAAAGAAAAAGCCTTAGCAGCCTTAACGGAAATACCAGCTAAAATTGCCAATCAAAACAATATTGGAACTTTAAAGAAAGGAAATTTAGCGAATTTTATAATTGTAAGTGGTGATATTTTCGAATCAAAAAGTAGCATTCAAGAAAATTGGATTCAAGGAAATAGAAACATTATTGAAAAAATACAACCTTCTGACATTAGAGGAAAATATGAATTGACTATCGATTCAAATAAATACGACTTATCAATTGAAGGTGAAATTGGTAAAATTGAAGCAAAAATATCGCAAAACAAAACAGAATTCGGAACGAAAGTAACGTATAACGATCCTTGGATTACCTTAGTTATTAAAAGTAAAGATACTATTGATTCGAAATTTATTAGAATATCTGGATTAAAATCAGACACCGAATTATCTGGAAAAGCCATTTTAGAAAACGGAAAAGAAGTTTCTTGGTCTGCAGTTAAAAAAACAGAAACAACTGAAGTAAAAAAAGATATTATAGCTGAGAAAAAAGACGAGAAAAAAACGCGTGTTTTTTATCCAATTACTTTCCCAAATATCGCTTTCGGTAATAGTACAAAACCAAAACAAGAAACGATATTATTTAAAAATGCTACAGTTTGGACAGGTGAAAAAGAAGGTATTTTAAAAGAAACCGATGTCTTAATTGAAAACGGAAAAATCATTAAAATTGGCAAAAACTTACCTCAAAAAGGAAAAGTGATTGATGCAACTGGAAAACATTTAACCGCTGGAATTATTGATGAACACTCGCATATTGCCATTTCAAATGGGGTAAATGAAGGAGGTCAAAATTCATCTGCTGAAGTAACTATTGAAGATGTAGTAAATTCTGAAGATATAAACATCTATAGAAATTTAGCTGGTGGAGTAACTTCTGCAAATTTATTACACGGATCTGCCAATCCGATTGGTGGTAGAGCTGCATTTGTAAAATTAAAATGGGGATACAATCCAGATGAGATGTTAGTTAAAGACGCTCCTAAATACATCAAATTTGCTTTGGGTGAAAATGTAAAACAATCCAATTGGGGCGATATTGAAAGACTGCGTTTCCCTCAATCCAGAATGGGTGTAGAACAAGTTTATGAAGATTATTTTTCACGAGCACTTGCTTATAAAAAAGAATGGGATGCATACAATACAAACAAAAGTAAAATTGCACCTCGTTTTGATATTGAATTAGAAACATTAAGTCAAATTTTAAACAAGAAACGTTTCATTACTTGTCACTCTTACGTACAATCGGAAATAAATATGTTGTTAAAAGTAGCCGAAAAATACAACTTTAAAATTCAAACCTTTACACATATATTAGAAGGCTATAAAGTGGCAGATAAAATGGCTAAACACGGTGTTGGTGGTTCTACTTTCGCAGATTGGTGGGGTTATAAATATGAAGTAAATGATGCTATACCCTATAATGCAGCACTTATGAATAATGTAGGTGTAACGGTTTCAATTAATTCTGATGATGCTGAAATGTCAAGAAGATTGAATCAAGAAGCGGCAAAAACATTAAAATATGGTGGTGTAACGGAAGAAGCAGCTTGGAATTTTGTAACATTAAATCCTGCTAAATTATTGCAAGTTGATGACAAAGTTGGAAGTATTAAAATAGGTAAAGATGCCGATGTGGTACTTTGGTCAGACAATCCATTAACCATTTATGCTACAGTTGAAAAAACAGTTGTGGATGGAATTATTTTCTTTGATTTAGACCAAGAAAAAGCAAAAAACGAAACGGTTCAAAAAGAAAGAAACGAATTAATTAATTTAATGTTAGACGCTAAAAACAAAGGCTTAAAAACACAAGAACCTAAGAAAAAATCGAGCGGACATTACCACTGTGATACCCTTGGTGAAAAATGCAGACAATTTCATGCTAAATACAATAATTAATAAGTATTACACTATTTTTCAACACAGATTTCACAGATTAAAATAATTTCAAAAATCTGTGTTATAAAAAATTAATATAAAATGAGAAAACTAACATACATTTTAGCACTAACTACTTTAATTAGTTTTGCACAACAAACACCAGCGCCAAAGCAAACAAAATCGATTTTAATAATGGGTGGAACGGCGCATTTAGGTAACGGAAAAATTCAAGAAAATAGTTTAATTTCAATTGTAGATGGAAAAATTGCTTCCGTTTCAGATGCAACGATAACTAAAATTGCCAAACACGATATTTTGATACAAGCAGATGGAAAGCATATTTATCCTGGATTTATTGCACCAAATTCTACTTTAGGATTAGTTGAAATTGATGCCGTTCGTGCCTCAGATGACGAAAGTGAAATTGGTGAATTCAATCCACATATTAGAAGTTTAATTGCCTATAATGCCGAATCGAAACTAACCGAATCAGCTCGACCAAACGGTGTGCTTTTAGCCCAAATTACACCTCGTGGTGGAAGAATTTCTGGAACTTCTTCTGTGGTTCAATTTGATGCGTGGAATTGGGAAGACGCAGTGATAAAAGAAAATGACGGAATTCATATGCGTTGGCCTAATAGCTATGCACGATTAGGATGGTGGGCAGAACCAGGCGGGATTGAATCGAACAAAAAATATGACGAGCAAACCAAAGGCATTCAACAGTTTTTTGACAATGCGTTTAATTATTTAAATTCAGATAAAAAAACAAAAGACATTCCGTATGATGCGATGAATGGGTTACAAAGCGGAGAAAAAACGTTGTTTGTAAATGCAAATGGTGAAAAAGAAATTACGGATATAATCTTATTCAAAAAGAAAAATAATATTAAAAAATTGGTAATTATTGGTGGTTATAATGCACATAAAATTGCCGATTTATTAAAAGAAAATAATGTTTCTGTTTTATTGAGAAGAGTGCACGACGTTCCCAATTCTGAAGATGAAGATGTGAATTTACCGTACAAAATTGCGAAACTATTAAATGAAAAAGGAATCGTAGTTGGATTAGAAAACGCGGGAGAAATGGAACGTATGCAAACAAGAAACATACCGTTTTATGCCGGTACTTGTGCCGCTTGGGGAATGAATAAAGAAGAAGCGCTAAAATTAATTACATCAAACACTGCTAAAATTTTAGGAATTGATGCCAAATACGGAACCTTAGAAGCCGGAAAAAGCGCTACCCTATTTATTTCAGAAGGTGATGCATTAGATATGAAAACCAATAAATTGTCTCACGCTTTTATTGATGGAAGACAAATTAGTTTAGAAAGTCATCAAACCGAATTATACGAAAGATATAAAGATAAGTTTGAAAGAGAGGGTTCTAAATCGGAAGTAAAAAACTAAATAATTTTTATTTGTAATAATTTACAAGTTTTTATAATTAAAAAATGAAAAAAACATTTGCAATTTTACTTTTAATATCTACTTTAAATTCTAATTCTCAAATATCAGATACGATTAAACTTTCAAATTTTAAATTGTGTGATTTGACAATTGATTTTTTAAAAGAAATAGATCCAAAAATAAAAAAAATTAGCGTAGAAGAAATGAATTTGTGCTCTGATGGATTTGTTTTAGATGGAAGATTTGAAAATAGAATTGGATATAATAGCGAATTATACCCTGGTGTCATTTTTCAAAAATATGATGTAAAAACTAATGTAATTGCTAAAATTCATTTAACAAAAGAATTTAAAGGTTATCTTCCTAATGGAAATTATATTGATTTGAAATTATTAAAAGCAGAAGAAGTATTAAAAAAATACGACAATTTAAACACTTGGACTTCAAAAGGTTGTTCTGAATATTGGGGAATAAATGATAATAATAAAGTATATTATTATGTCAAAATAATCAAAGATAAAAAACCACAATATCCTGTTGATGAAAAGTATTATTCTGAAAGTTTCATTGAAGGAATAGATATAATTACGGACTGTTATTCTGAAACCGAAAATAGAAAAGAAAAAATAAAACCATTGATAATATTAGATGGAAAAGAAGTAGACGAAGATTTTATAAAAAACCTAAATCCTAATAAAGTAGATTCAATAAATGTAATTAAAGATAAAAACGCATTTGAAAAATATGGTGATAAAGGGAAAAATGGAGTTATTGAAATTTACCTCAAAAAAGAGAAAAAAGAATACAAAAACTAAATCACAAATTAATAATTTCAAAGTCGCAAAGCCATTCGTTTTGCGACTTTGTTTTTATCCCTAAAAAGGATAACTTTGTAACATAGATATTCAGCAACTTAGTCACTAAAATGAAACAAATCACGTCCATTCAAAATCCGTTTGTCAAAAACTTAGTTTTATTGCAAGACAAAGCCAAAGCACGAAAACAATCGGGAACGTTTATTATTGAAGGACAACGTGAAATTGAATTGGCTTTAAAAGGCGGCTATGAAATAGAAACATTACTTTTTTGTCCAGAATTATCTGGAAAATCTGAAAATCTGAAAAT
>NZ_JBEIET010000011.1:0-33735 GCF_040382755.1 Flavobacterium sp. | reverse complement strand
TTGATGAAAATATGTCACAAGAACTTGATGGTTTAACTTTAAGAGGTTGGAAAATTATTAGAATATTAGAACCCATGAAATGGTTAAATAGTGATGGAATGTTTATCAGGATATTTTTTGAACGCAAACGTCAAGCTGAGTAATAACGGCGGACGCTAACCGATGTTCAGGAAAAGTAAGGACTGAACTTTCGGATGATGACTAATCTTACAGACACAAAACGACAATTAAATTTAACCTAAAGCCTGAATAGCGGTTAGCGTATGTTACCACTTCGGCTTTTTAATCACAAACAAATTATGAAAGGAAAGTATTTAATTACAACAGATTGCTGGTTTTTTGCTCCTGATGGAAAACAATATAAATCAGTTTGGGGAGAAGTTGAAATAGTAAGCGATGCTATTTTAGGAATTAAAACCAATGTTAGAAGCTCTAATTGGTTTGCAAAAGTAGGAAGCGATGAAAATCATTTGATAATTGCTGGATGCCAAATACACTATGCTTGCAAAAGTGAAAATAAACCAAATACTGAAAGAGTAGATGATTGGAGTAACACAACCGGTAAGTTGGAAGAATATAAAAGACCTTCTAATATCTACATTGCTGAGTAAGCTGAGTGGTAACGGTTCGTGGCTTTAAGCAGTTGCCAATAAAACTGCCTAAACTTTTGATTTAAAACTAATGATTACAGATACAAAACAAACTTTAAATTTAGCCGAAAGTGGTAATTGCTTAAAACCGCTGTTACAGGATAGTGCGGATTTTAATACATTATCTTTTTTTGATGGAATGAGTAATGGACAAATAGCATTAGAAAAAAATGGAATTATATCAAATAATTATTTTGCTTGTGAAATAGATGAAAGTGCAATAAAAGTAACACAAAAAAATTATCCAAAAACTAAACAATTAGGCGATGTTTCAAAAGTTTATGCTAAAAACTTGCCGAAAATAGATTTGTTTATAGGTGGAAGTCCTTGTCAAAGTTTTAGTTCTTTTGGTAATGGAAGTGGATTTGATGGTAAAAGTGGTTTGTTCTATGAATATGTAAGAATGCTGAATGAATTGAAACAAAAAAATCCTGATGTATTATTTATGTTGGAAAATGTAAATATGAAAAAACAATGGAGGGATATTATTTCAAAAGAACTAGGAGTTGAGCCGATTGCCTTTAATAGTAATTTAGTTTCTGCACAAAATAGAGATAGACTTTATTGGACTAATATTGACTTTATTGTTCCTGAAGATAGAAATATTTTATTTAAAGATGTTTTAGAAAACTTACCATTTAGAGAAATACCAAAATGTTTTTATAAAAATTGGGGTGATAAAATGCGAATTGATAAAGGTTTAAATTGGGTAAAAAACGATAAAGCAAATTGCTTAACAACTAAAAATTGCCACACTAACCAATATTTACTTAATGAAGATAAAACTTTATGTAGGTTATTAACAGCTAAAGAATATGAAAGATTACAAACTATCCCTGAAAACTATACAGATTGCGTTAGTAATACAGAAAGGTTTAAAATGATTGGTAATGGATGGACTGTTGATGTAATATCACACATTTTTAGTTTTATTAAGCAAAAACGTTCTTATGAAAACGCATCGTAGCATTTCCTGTAACGTCTTGCGTGTATAAGAAGTGGCGGATTAGAACTCCAAAACTTTCAGCAAACGCAGAACTTAATTAGAATTACAAAATTTTAAATTAACCGAGAACCCGCCATTTTTTATACACGCTGTTAGTGGCTGGGCTTTCTCACAAAACTTAAATAAAATGGAAGAATTAGAATTTGAAAACAGAAAGAAAAAAATTGAGGCATTCAAAAATGAATTAAAAGCCTTGATGAGTAAATATAATTTTGGCAAACACGAAATGGATAATTATAACGGTATGGAAGAATACTGTGGAACTGACTATTACTTTACTGTAGACGGTGAAACTTGGTATGGTGAAACTATTGCCGAAATTTTGGATGAAGTTGTTGGGTCGCATTAGCCTTGCCACTAACTACAATATTACATCATAAAAAATATTATTTCCTCTTATTAACCCTTATAAAATATGGAAATTTATACAGAAATACATAGTTTTACTTTAACAAAAGAACAAAAGAAAATATTAACTGATTTAAAAGCAAACAAAGTAAACGTTTCAAAGTTAATAAGAGAAATAATTTTTAAAGAATTAACGCCAAAAGTTGACAAAAGAAAGAAGCCAACAATTGACGATTTAAAAAAAAGTTTAGATAACGTGTTTAATTAATAGAAAATGGAAATAAAAGAATTAAGAATTGGTAATTATATTTCTCCTTTAGGTATAGGAATTACAAAAGTAGAAGGATTTTGCATTTGGGATAATTTAATACAAAGTTCTAATTTTGCAGAAAGAGGCATTGAAGATTTTGAACCAATACCACTAACAGAAGAATGGCTTTTGAAGTTTGGTTTAAAACAATCTAATTTAGATATTAAAAGATTTTATTTACTTGGTACTGATTTATATTTTTTTAATAATAAAAAAATAATTTTTAATCCTGAATCAAGTAGTCTTTATGTAGAATTAAAATATGTTCACCAACTTCAAAATCTATACTTTTCAATAACACAAACAGAATTAGAAATAAAAAACCACCTATAACAAGGTGGTTTTATTTTTTATCCAATTCAATATAATAAACAATACAAATAGTATTCCTATAAGCCACATAAACCGATTTGCGACTATTTTTATAGTTTCTGAATAGTCAACTTGTTTAACTTCTTCTTCTTCTTTAAAATCAATATTTTGCTTTTCCTTAATTGTTTCTTTAGAATTGTTATAAATAACCCTTGTATTGTAAATTGTATCTTTTCCTAAAAGTATAGGTTTATCCAAATTTACAGGCTCTAAAGTAAACGAATTACTAAACTTTGTTATATCGGTTTCAGTTTCGCTTTTAACTTCCGTTTCTGAACTTGACTTTTTTACAGTTCCGCACGAAAATAAAGTTAAGATTAAACAACCTAAAATTAATTTTGCTAAAGTACTTTTAGATTCGTCACCTAAAAAAAACTCACATTTCCCATCTTTATAAGGCGGTTCTGTAAAATAACTTTGCCATATTCCATCTATTGCCTTATATCTTTTGCAATTGTCTTTTAAATGGCAATTAAAACCACTACATTTTGTTATATCACTCATTGTAATTCATCTTTAATATTTTGATAATCATAACCAGCGCTTATCAATAAATTAGTTATAATTTCAATTATTTCCTCTGTTGTTAAGTCGTCATACTCACATTCAAATGTGTGCTTTTTTTTGTGTGCTTCGATTTGTATTTTCATATAAAGTTATTTGTTTTAAATTTTAAATAATTCATATAAGCACTATTGCCTATTTCGTTTGTACTATCGCAATCATCACATTGCATTAGTCTTTTAATAGTTCCTAAAGCAGTAACATTATTTTTAAGCAAAGTTACATTTTCTGAACCGCAACAACTACAACTATATTTCAAGTTCCCACCTAAAACTCCAGCGTGTGTATTTGGTTTAATATAATTTTGCATTGTCAAAAATACATCTTCTAAAACAATAATGTCGCCCTCGCAGTAAACTACCATTTCTCTCATTACCTCTTTAGAGCCTTTTAAAACGTCTTTCCACATATCAAAACCTCTATGTTGAACCTTTGCCCCTACGCCTAAAAATTGAGCTATGTAATCGAGTTTATTTGAATTAAAATTAAATCCATTTTTAGCTTTCTTTAAGGTATCTAAAGTTTTATATTGTGGAAACATTGGCACTCGGTGAAAAATACAACGTGTTCGAATCCATTTTATATCAAATCTATCACCATTGTGTGCTATCAATTCATCAGCAGTATTTGCAACGTTTACAAAATCAATTAACATTTGCTTGTCGCATTGGTTTGAATCCCACGTTAAACTATGTATTTTATCTTCGCTTTCCCACTTGTACGAAATACAAATTATCTTTCTTTCTTCGATTATATCGTGAGGTTGTAAAGATAAATTATAACCTATACGCCACGCATAACATATATTTGGACTTGTTTCAATATCAAAAAACAATCTTTTTATTTGATGTTGTGGCTCTCGAAGTTTTAGTAGTTCAACTTCTTGCTCTTTTGAAAGTCTGTATCTATTTCTTAAATTAAATTCAAGTCCTAACTTTCTTACTTCTGCATTATTTAACCTATAACGTCTGTTTTTGTTTGGTTTCATAATTATTTATGTTTGTTATTACGGACAATAAAGGCTATTTTGTTTATAATAACGGATTTACCAGCGTGCTTTTCTTCCTCTATGGTCATAATGAGTAAATGTAGGGTAAACTCCAATACCGCCCTCTTTCATTTTTCCACTTTCAATAAGTCCTTCAATTACTAAAGCCACTTCTTTAGGTGTCATTCCTGATACTTTAATATCCGCAGCTGTACCTCTTAAATGTTGGCTATCTTTTACGCCACCTATTTTAGCGTTATACTTCGGACTTCTATAACCGCTATTAATTGTAATAGGTTTGTTTATTGCAGTTCGCAATACTTCTAAATTTCTTGCAAGTTCAACAATATTTGAAAGTGCATTATTTGGAATATCTGAACCATCTTTACACTTAAATTCTTCTAAACTGAAATTCTTACTTATCTTTGCCATATTCTTATAATTTTCGTAAAGTTGCGAAAGCATTAATCTTTTATTTCGTTAATATCCTTTTTTAAATTTTTGCCTTTAGATATAATTTCTTTTACAATTACCCAAAGTGAGCGGTTGCCTAACTTCATTGAAGTTTCATCTATTGACTTGACTTCAATATATATCCAAACAAAGGTAAGTACTTTTGATATTAAAAATGATATATCAAACAATTTTCCTTCTAAAATATATTTATCAATCATAAAAGCAAATATTATGCTTCCCATATAAAAGAAAGTTTTTACAACTATATTGAATAGTTTAGTGCTTTTAAAAGAGTTAATTCCTTTTAATTTAATACTTACATAAATTGCGAAAATTGTATCGAACAAAACAGCAAACGATATTAACGCCAATAGCCCGAGTATTGGCGTAATAAATATAAAAAATGTTGTTAAAATAATAATTAGTGTTTTAGTGGTAATCATAGTAGGTTATTCGATTATAGGTGTATATTCAATTCTTTCTAATTCATTAAGTTGGTCGTGTATTGCTTCAAATTCTTTGCAGTCTAAAACTTCAAGACCAGCAATCCATCTATCTGAACCATCTTTAGCAAATTCAAGTTTATAGCAATTATTAAAAAAACCATTTAATGCGTTATATTGTTCTGTATTTGGGTGTAGTACTAACATATTATAAAGAATTTAAATAAGTATTTACAGCGTTAACTATTGCGGTATTTTCAGCTACCATACTTGCGCCATTCATATAAAATGAAATTGTATGCGCTCCATATCCTGAACCACTTCGCAATATAAACTGATTTGATGAAGTCATTGAGGCTGAATTTGCAGTTCTACTTCCCTGCGTGGTTGCATTAAATAATTCAACATTTGTTGAGCTTGTACGATGTATAGATTTCATTCCTTTAGTCGCGGTAAAATCAAAAGAGCCTCCAGTCAACGCGGTTGTACCTTGATTAATTCTTTGGTTAGATGAACTAGCTCTTAAAGAGTTGTTTATATTAACAGTACTACGACCATCTAAAGCACCTGTACCACTTGCTAAAAACATAAATAAATAACGACTCGCATTATTTTGAGTATAGTTTACGCCTTGCGTTACAGGATTGAAATTTGTATCAATATATGAACTTGTTCCATTCCCCATAAAGCCTTCATTTGTTGTAAAAGTTGGACTTAAAACAGCGGTATATTGCGTTAATCTTTTCCAATCTATTAAAGCAAATTGAGTACTTCCGTCTGTAGCGAAATTCGCAAAAGTGTCTAATTTATTCCAAACTCCAGCAGTTTTTAAACTACTCAATAAAGTGTTTTGTTTTAATCTTTGTGCTGTACTTGGTAAAGTATAACCTTGCGTTGTTGCATAATCTAAAATAGATTTGTATTCCTCTTCATAAATTGTTAAACTATTAGAAGTTGCATTTGCACTACCTACAGAATTAGTTGCAGTTACTCTACAGCTAATATTTGCTGAACTATCTGCCAAAACAGAAGTATATGTAGAACTTGTAGCGCCAATAATATTACTACCATTTCTTAACCATTGATAGGTATAAGTAATAGGAGTACTTCCGCCCCACGTTCCGTTAGTAGTAGTTAAAATACTTCCAACAGTATTAGTACCACTTACAACAGGTGCAATAGTATTGAATGGTATAATAGCACCGCCCCTTTTTACCCTATTGTTATGTATTAAACTATTTCCTAATCCTAACATAATACTATCCTTTATATGCTATTACTTTTCCGCTTTCTACATCGACATCGTAAAATCTACCATATATAATAGTACCCGCAGTAAGTGCTAAACTTGTCAACTCCGCATCGCCTATTATTTCGCTGTCAGGTGTTGGATATGGTTTTAATTTTGAAGTAATAACTGCATCTGTCAAAACTTGAATAGCTACGAAAG
Source organism: Flavobacterium sp. (assembly GCF_040382755.1). Classification (GTDB taxonomy): domain Bacteria; phylum Bacteroidota; class Bacteroidia; order Flavobacteriales; family Flavobacteriaceae; genus Flavobacterium. The sequence goes on along the minus strand of NZ_JBEIET010000011.1, from coordinate 27,148 downwards.
TTTCGTTTTCAATTGAAGGTTCAGCATTTAATACTCTTAATCCAAATTGACCGAAAGAAGCTAATCCTTGATTTGCTCCGTTAAAATAATCTTTGTGTTTCATTTTGTTTCATTTTGTTTATTTAAAATACTTCTAACATATAAATCCTCATCTATATATTCGTTTTGTAAAAACCAATTACCAAAACTCGGCTTATTTGGATTTACAACATTATCACTACTACAACGCCACTCGGGTAAATTCTTTTTACAAAGCCATCTATACATACGTTCCGCAAACATATCCGCTTTTGCACGCATTTCGCTTACTAAATTTGATAACATTTTACTATCAATAGCCGAAGTATTAGCGGGAGTTGGTAAAGCAATACCATTGTTACCAATTGTAAAAGCTCCAATCTTTAAAAACTCTAATGCACCTTGACGAATTAAAAAAGGTTTAATGTAATTTTCGTAAAGTGTCAAGTAATCACCTTCTAAAGTTTCAGCGTCGTACTCGTTACAAATCTTATCGTATAAATCTTCGCCTAATAATTCCTCTAATCTTGTAATTTGAGCGTCAATAATACACTGACGCAATCTATCTACATCGATATTCCCACCTAAAGGAGTATTCTCTGTTATTTCGTTATCTCTTAAAAGTACTATCATTATTCTAATCTAAAATAGTTATTGCTTGCTTGTGCTGGTTGTGCTACTAATTTGTCATTCTCTTCCCATTTTGCTTTTGGTCTATCTGCAGGGTCTAAAGCTAAAATCATTTTGCGTGCCTCGTTTACGCTTAATGAATTATTACCTTTTCTTAAATATATTTTACGCATCCAAAAATGTTTACAATTCACACCGCCTTTGTAGAAAAATAAATTATATGTATCTGCACCTTCAGGACCGAAACCAGGATTAACAACTTTGCTACTCGCTAATTCTATATCTTCTTTTCTGTACACCTTATTAGCTTTTATCATTTTATTGCAAAATTCTCTTTGACCTTCAGGATTACCACCATACGAATAACGTATTTTAAAAAGGCTTGTATCTTGTTCGCTTGTTACATTTGGAAAAGAACTCGGAACTTTTGCAAGTTTTAATTCTAACTCTCCAAATGTAGGCTCTCCACTCATTGGAACTTCATCAATCAAATCCCATTCTTCATCATTAATTTCTTCACCTAAATTTATAAGTTCGTCAGCTATTAAATCAGTCCCTTCTTTTTTTTTTGATAAACTTAATGCAGTTTCAGGAGTTTGTTTTTGTCTTAAACTCAAAAACTCCAAACCGCTTAACCCTTTAACAAACTCTATTGCGTCAATTATGTTTTCTTGAATAGGTTGTATAACATTCAAATAAGTTTCATTAAAAGCAGTTTCTATTTCGTCAGCATTAGAGCTAAATCCTGTACTTTTTGTAATACCTAAAATAGCACCTGATACAACTTTATGTGCAATACAAATTTTATTTTGAGCTTCTTGAGTTAAGAAGTCGTATTGTTTGTGTGCGTCGCTTACTTGTAATGCTGATATTGTAGTTTCGCTTTCTTTATTATCATTAAAAGACAAAAGAAATTTACCCGCATTTGTACTACCCGTTAATTGGTTTCTAATTTGTCGGCTGAATTTGTTTAAATCTTCTTCACTTTCAGGTTTGCCACCATTCACGTTTATAACGTGTCCGAAAGACATACCATTTTTTATATGGTTAACGTAGTAGTTAGCTAATTCGCTCTCAACTTCGCAATATGGTAACGCTGAAATATAACTCGGATTACCAAAATAGAATTGCCCGACTTGGTTTGACTTTATTACAAATACTTGGTTTTCTGTTTTTTTACCGAATCCATAGGTTGGTATTTTACGCGGCGGGTATTTCTTTTGATCATCCCAATCAAAGCAAAACCAATACGCTTTTATTTCCCCATCTTCTGCTTTGTTTGGTAAAAGTTTATTTTTTTCAATATGGTACAAATTACCTTTTGGAGTTACTTCAAAAGAAGCTTCGCCAAATAGAACCATATCAAAGCAAACTTTTCTTAAATCCGTTTTAGATATAAAATTCTGTTGAATATTAAAACCTAATCCATAAATGTAACGTGCATACGAATCGATAATAGCGGAGTTTGTAGGACTTCCGTAATAACTCGCTATAATATCCTTATACATTTGGTTATTTTCCCCATTCATAACAAAGTCTTTGTTTGGACTTTCTTTGATTTCAGGTCTAATATATTCTTTTGCTAATTTTAAAACTTCTAATTTCATACTGCTTTTGCTTTACTTCTGTATATTAGTGTACTATTATTTGTAATTTCAAGCGTATACGTTCCGTTTAAGATAAAATTAAAATCAAATGTTATCAAACTATATCCATCTGATAATTCACATTCAATCCCACTTATAACGCTTTTAGTATTTGTAAGTTCGTGCCATAAAGTTAATGTTACAATAGGCTCGTAAACCCTATGCAAAAATCTTAAATTATGTGTTTCGCTTGAAGTAATAAAATAGTCCATACTTTAATAACGTAATACTTTATTTTTTTTACATAAAAAAAACCTCCCTAAAATTAATTAGAGAGGTTAAAAAAAATGGAAGATAAAATTAAACTACTGGAGTTTCTCCAATGTATGAATTTTGTACCGTTGCCAACAATGCTGTTTTAGCAGTTGAACTTAAGAACGGAGCAAAGCCAGGCTCTTCTGCTGTGAACTCAAATGTAAATCCATTTAAATCACCTTTTGCAAGTCCTGTAACCGCACTACCATTCGTAGCTTTAGCAGAGTTTTTGTAACCCATTAATTTGATGTTACCATTATAGTCCTCAACGAAAACTACAATTCTGTTTCTCATCATTAATGATAACTCTTCTTGAGTTTCAGGGTCTAATATTGGTAAATTACCTACTAAAACTTGCGAAATAAATTTCGTTCCGTTATCCCAATTGATGTTAGGCGTTTCTGTTAAGCCTTGCGTATTGCTTGAAAATTCGTATTTAAAGGTTTCGTCTAAAGTGCCTAAAGATGCTACAACTTGAGCAGTAGCAGTAATTCCATAGTCAGCATATAAACCAATAAATATATTTTTAACACCACCAACCGTGCCTAAACACGCTACTTTTTTTCCTTTTGTAATAAAATCACAATTCATATATTTATATGTTTTTAAAAAGGCTCGAATTAACGAGCCTTTATGTTAATATTAAGCCTCAGGAATTCTGTACCATACAATCTCTGGAGCATAAACGTAGATTACTCCAACGTTATAAACCATTGTACCTCTTACTTTTCCTGTTAACAATCCGATAGCATCTTCGTCAACTACTTGAATTGAGTTATGGTCTTCTAAAGCACCCGTAACAAATCCTAAATTTCCTGTTTCAGCAATTACAATTGTAGCCTCAGGTAAACCACCTACTTCTACTAATCTATGTTTTCCGAAAACTAATTCAGTATTAGCGTTACCACCTAATCCGTTAACAGTTCCTTTGTCGATTAAGTAAAAGTTATACGCTTGTGCAACATCAGGAGAAACCATAACGTTTAAAGTTCTTCTTCTAATTGCTGGAGGAATAGCTGCAACCGCTTTTTCTAATTCAGCGATAACATTTGTTTTGTCGATAGCCTCACCATCAACTGTTACGATATTAACATCAGCAGCAAATTGAGTTAAGAAACCATCATAACCATTTGTAGCGTCTACACCTTGCCAAATGTTGTCATCTGTATAAGATGCTTCGTTTGCTAATTTAGATGCAATGATACCATCTAAAATCTCTTTAGGAAAAACATCGTTAGCAGCACTTGCTCCCATTTCGTCAGCAGTCCAAGTAGCTCTAAAAGTTTCTTTACATAAATCCCAATCGTCTTTGAATTTTGTAGGAATGATTGATTTTTCAGCTAAAGTAATTGAACCCGCTGGAGTGTGTCCACAAGTGTACTCTCTTCTTCCGTTTGTAGTTTCTGATTTTCTTAAAGAAAGTTTAGAGTTTACATTTGGATAAATTGTTACTAAATTGTTTTTTAAAGTGTCAGCTTCTTTCCACGCTTTTAGGAAAAGACCACCAGCTACTTTACCATTGTAGTTCGAACCTACAGTTACTGTTGTTGGCATATTAATTTTGTTTTTGTAATTCTAATAAAAATTTCTCTTGCAAGTTTTTAGGCTCTGCAACCTCTGTATGAATTGGAGTAGCTTTAGTTAAAATAACTTCCGCTTCTTCTTTTTTCATTTCAGCTTTAAATCCTTCTAATTGTGCAGCTACAGCTTTAGCAATTTCGCCAACATACGCTTGCATAATTTCGTTTACTTTAGCCTCAACGTCATCTGACATTTCAACCTTTTCTTCTTCTTTTTTGTCTTCTGAAAGTTCTTCAACTTTTTCAGTAAGTTCAGCAACTTTACCTTCTGCAACTACAACCATCATTCCGTCGATTTCGTAAGTTCCATCAGCAAACGCTTCCGTCATAGCCTCATCAGCAAAAACCATTGTATCAACTGCTAACATTTCCCCTTCAAAGAAAACCGCTTGCTCATCGATAGTCATAGATTTCCCTAACTTAACTTGTGTTTGATTAAGAGAGGCAAAGCCCTCTTTAATCGCTGTTAAAATAGTTTCTAGATTCATATTTGTGTTTATATTATTCTCTTCTAATTCAAAAGCTCCGTCAATAGATACGCCTTTGATTTCCCCCGCTTCTATTTTAGCCATAACATCATCGTCATCAACTCTAAAAATAGTAAACCACGTGCCAATAGGTTGGTTAAAACCTTTCATTACGCTTTTATCGTGTACCTCATCTTCTTTAATCCAACTTTCAACAAACGTTACACCCTCTAATTTTAGATTTATATCGTGTTCAAGTGTAGATTCATTTTGAAAACCACGCTTTTGGAACTCTTGTTGTGCTAATTGTATGGTTTCTTTTGGGAAAACTATATTAAAAGCATTGCCATTATCGTCAATTCTTAATATTTTTTGGTCAGGAATAAGTACGGGTGTCATAAACAGACGCTTTTCCTTGTCTATTTCTGCTAATTTTATTTCATAATCCTTTGACATTTGCACAAAATACTCTTCAATAGCTGGGTCTTCAACTAAAGAAATCGCATAAACGCCCTTGTTTTTATTTGGATTGAATCTAATTACGTATGTGTCCATATTTATTTAACGAAAAAAAAAGTTTATTTTACACATTGAATTGTAAAAATGTTTATATTTGCAAAGACATTTTTTCCATAGTTTGAATTTTTTAGTTATTAATCATTAAAGCCACCCTTAACGAGTGGCTTTTTTGTTATCCTAAACTTGCGTTACTTACTATGTTTCTGTCTAAACTTTGTTGCGTAGTTACATTGTTTGCTACTACATACGCTTGAATAGGTTGTTGTTCTCTTCCCAAGGTTTGTTGAATTTGATTAACGCCAGCGTTACCAACTACATTAAAACTCGGAGCACTTGGAGCACCACCACCTCCACCACTTGGAGCAGTTGCACCTCCACCTTTACCACCAGGAGTTTTAACCGATAATATTTTCTTTACATTCATAAGTCCGCCCGCTACTGCGATACCTGCTGCGATTGAAGCTCTTACAGGAGATGAAGGATCACCAGGGATTAATTGCGAAGTATAGGCTTGTTGCGCAGCTAAGTAAGTTGATACTGTTGTAGATGCAACCGCTAACGCTTTACCTGCTCCCGTTGTTTCTCCTAAAATATCAGAAGCCATACTTAAAGCATTAGATACAACTTCTAAATTTTGTCTTTTAGCTTGTGCCTCTCTTTTGTCGATTTCCTCTCTTGACTTGGCAAACTCTTCTTGTAATTTAGTTCTTTGCTCTTCGCTTAAAAGTTTATCTTCAATTAATGCAGTTTCTCTTTCTGTTAAAATTGCTCTTTGCTCCTCAAAAGTTAAAGCTTCAAATTCTTTATTTAATTCAAGTTCCTCTAATTTCTTTTCTTGGTCTTTTGCTTTTTTGTCTTGTGCCTCTTTATCGTCTTTTTCCTTTTGCTCTTTTTTACGATTACGCTCTTGCTCATCATACTTTAAATTAATATCGTTTTGCTCATTCAATATTTGTAATTCAAGTTCGGTTGTATCTTTTCCGTATTTTCTTAAAAGTGCTAACTTCGCATCATTCTTAATTTTGTTATCGTTAAGTTCTTTTTCACGTTCAGTAAGTACGCTATCGTCATTTGCCTTTACAGCCTCTTGTTGAATCTTTTTAATTTCTTCAAGGTCTTTCTTTTGTTGGTCTCTTAATTCTTGTCTTGCTTTGTCCCTTTCTTCTTTTCTTCTCTTTTCGTTTTCTTTTGCTGAACTTACTTCGGCTGTTTTGATTTCAACTAAATGACGATTTTGTATGTCTTTCTTTTCGTCAAGTGCTTTTCTTACATCTTGATTTTGTTTATTAAATTGCTTAATACTTTCGCTTGCTGTTTCTTGTTGCTTTTTAATAACCTCTTCATCTGCACCCGCAGCTTTTAAACTTGCTAAAGTATTTAAGTTCTTTTGATATGTATTTTCCGCAATTGCTCTCTGTGATTTTTCGTAAGCAATTTTTTCATCAATTAATTTTAATTCTAATTTACGAATAGCCTCCGCACTCATTCCACTTGCTTTTGCCATTGCAAGTTCTTGCTTTTGCTTTTTATCGAATTGCTCCGAATTTCTTTCAAGTGTTTTAGTTTGACTTTCAAGTGCTACTCTATTTTGTTCAACTGCTGCGGAGTTTTGTTTTGCAGCCTCTGAATTATCTATAAAGTATTTTGTCAAAGCTACACCCGCAGCAATAAGAGCTACAACCGCTGCTATAATTGCACCGATTGGATTCGCAGCTTGTGCTGCATTCCATAACCACTGCCCTGCTGTAATTGCTTTTTGAACTATTGTGAATTTTTGAGCTTCCGCGGCTAAACGTCTAAATTCCTTACCACTATCTGCAATTACTGACAAACTTTGCGAAAGTGCCATTGCTGACTGCACTTTTAATAATGCTTCTTGAGCACCTTCACCCTCAACCCCTACTAATCCAAGTGCAGCCTGATAACCTTGCAATGCGTTTGCACCCGCGGCGATAGCATTTGTAGCAACCTGAAACCTTTTGCCGGGGTCGTATAAATCGGACGTTTCTTTAGCTTCTTGTACTTTGTCTTTTAAAAGTGCTACTTTCTTTGCTGCATCTAAAGCGGCTGCAGAATAATCACCAAACTCTTCTTGAGCTTTGATTAATTCCATTGTAGCTTCACGAATTTGAGTTTTTAAAGAAGCCGTTTGTTTATCAGTTTCTTGAACTGCCTTATTTAAGTTGTCAAGTCCGCCTAACGCTTTTAATTCGTCAACATCTATTTCTATTACTTTTGTAATCATTTTGAATTGTATTTACGCCATTGATTATATTGTTTTAACTCTTGGAAATTCTCTGGAAATTTGTATTTACCTTTTGCGAAATCAATTGTTTCACATTCTCCTTTTGGTGCTATCTTTAATAGCTCGATTATTATTTTAAGCATTTTGTATAATTGGTATTTCGATGTCTATAATTGTTCCTGTTTCGTCTTGCCACTTCCCTGTTATATACCCTATTCTTTCAAGTCCTGTTAAATTTTGTGATATATCTACTCTAATTGTTGTATCATTATCGTAGTCCGTAGCTATGTAATCAATCCACCCATAAAGCGACGCTTGTAATGATATAACGGGACTTACATTTCGCAATAATAACGCTTCAATACTTTGCTCTGTATTATCAACTTCATAAAATGGCTCAAAAGAGAATCGGTTACCTATTGGAACTATTCCACTACGATAATCTGTTAGCAATTCCATTGTAGTTTCTCCGCTTGTAATATCGGTTGTCATTTTATTAATCGTATATTTTTTATCACGAATAATAATTCTATCGTTTAATTTAATATCAATTAATTGAACTGGATTAAAGTAGCATTTAACAACAACTAATCTACTTTTTATATTAAATATATTACCTAAATAATTTTCGTAGTGTCTTTTATATAATCCGTTTGATGCGGAACTTAAAAACCAAGTGCTTATTTCTTCACCCCAATTTAAAGTAAGTATAGTTCCATTATTATAATCGTTTGAGAATCTTCTATATTGAACAATATGCTGATGTCCACCCGTTGTTAAATTAATTCTAATATTTGGAGTTACTGTTTGCGTTCCATTATCGTACATTAATAAAGGCTTCGGTAAATAGTTAGCTAAATCAATCTTTTTAAATGTAATGGTTTGAAAATCGCTATTTGATTTTCTTTCATACATAGCATTTTCAAAAGGTAAATCTACGCTGAAAGTTGAACTTTCTAAACTATCAATTTGCTCATAAGCCAAATCACCATAAGCAAAATTACGAGTAGACATAAAGAGATCATTAAACTTTGTATTTAATATATTTTCACTTTTTTGATATTTGAAATTAATATTCTTATACATTGAAGTCTTTTTCAATTCTATATCATCTGAAATTACATTCGCACTTATGTCGTTATACTTTCCATCGTTGTAATAAAGTTCTAATGGAATTAACTCGTAGGTTGTTTCATCTGTTGAAATAATAACAAGGTTAAACATTTTAATTAAGCCTGTAATTAAATCAATTAGTTTCAAATCAGGAGCATAACCGCCTACATCAATAGTTCCTACAACTGTCTGAAGTGGACTTGTTGCTGTATAGTTAATGCTGTCAAATCCTATACCACCATCATAAACAACTTGAGTTGTAAATGAGAAGCCAGCTCTTGAACTCACATAAATAGTATATTTATCTTCTATATTTTGCGTTGTAATTGTTCCATTAAAGAACCCTCGAGTTCCACTATTACCAACAATATTAACAAAAGAATTAATTAAAACTTCGTTTTTATAAATTAAAATATCATAAGGGAATGAACTTGAAGTAGCAACTGAAACACCTATATATCTAAAATCGTTAATTTCAGGTCTTATCATAAAACCAATCTCATCAGTTGTTAAATCTAATTCAGTAAAATCTGTACTGCTTTTTGCTGTAAAATTAACTTTTATTGGAGATATTTTTGGCAAAAATGTTTCCGCATTCTTAAATAACATCCATAACTTTGTAAATTGTGGGTAATCTAAAAAAGCACCAGTAAAATTCAAATCATACTTATCAGATATTTTCTGCATTATAACTGATAATGGTATAGCTGGAAATAATGTATTCCAATGAATAGAGCCAGTATTAGTTGTAATGTCGTTAGCACCGCCAGTATTATAATTATATATTCTATCATTTGCAAATAACGGATATGATACATCGTAAGTATTGCTTGTAATTCTATTAATTACTTCCGTACTTGTAAACGTATGGTTTAAACTACTAAAATCTAAATTTGCAAGTTTATCCTCTTTTAAAATATCTTTAATATTCTTTGCCTTGCCATAAAATACAATAGAATATGAATCTACCATATTATATTTGTACTTCACGTCGTTTAAAGCAAATGCTCCATCTCTAAAAGTTCTTGTATCTACTTCGATATATCCGTTATACTTTACCCTATGGTCAAATCCACCATCTAAACTACTTTCGTACCAATGTTTGAAAATTTCATTGTTGGTAGTACTTGCTGGAATAGTGAAAGATTGAGTAAAATCTGTTTTAGCTTTTGACACATCGGCAATATCTTGAACCGATGAAGTAACGCTTATCTTTTCATCGTCAAATAATTCAATTCTTTTCGCTATTCCATCAATATAAATATATAAAGCTACCATTATATTACATCGTTTATTAGTCCGTAGTTGTATTCGAATTCAATTTCGTAGTTAATGTTCTTATCTTTTAAATGCGTTTTAATATCAAAACTTTGGCTCTTAACTATTGCTGGCTTGTTGTCTAATAAAACTACTTGACTTAATAATAAATCTTGTATTAACTCGCTGTAATTTTCATCAACCCATCCCGTATTACATTTTATCTTTTGCGTACCTTGAAAATTAAAACGCTGTTTAATACCTTGTAATGGATTATAATCGATTGATGAAGGTAATAGGTTATAGTCTTTAGATTTTACTTCTATACCTTGCTGATTCGCTTTAAAGAATGTAAGATACTGCCAACCACCTAAACGATTAATAAAAGTACAAACAACAGGCGTATAAATAGGCTCGCATAATTGTTCAGGGAAAATTCTAAAAACTCTCTCTCCACCAGCATAATTTAAAGTATATCTGCCATAATCATAAGGCAATTTGTACATAGTAGGATCGCTTGTTGAAAAAGCATATTCATAGTTTCCTACCCATTCCCATTCGGCACCAGTCTCAAAAAAGACATTAACGTAGTTAAATCCAGATGCAGTAGTTAATGTTATGTCAGTGTTAAACAACAGTACAATGGCTTCAGTTGTATATTGATTGTAACCACTCAAATAAGAAGTATATCCATTCAAACATATATATAATTCATCTAATATCTCAACATCATCAGAATAGCTTATAACTCGCATATAACACCACGTGTTAACATTTTCTTGCGTAGGTACTGATACGTTAACGGGTGCAATAGGCTTAATAAAACCTTGTGCTAAATTAGAAATATTCCAAGATAACTTTGTTTGCGTCGGACTTGGCACTTGCTTTGTAAATGTATAGTTTGGAGTTGTAGGTTCGGTAGTTCCCTTATTCCATAAAAATACTTCTATCTTTGCAGAAGTTTGCCCCACCTCATCAACTTCAATAAAATACGGACTTCTGATATTTATCTTTTTCATTTCTTAAATGTTGTTTCTTTTAACAATTTTTCTACGTCTAATGCATACGCCTCAACCAATTCATCAGGCAACCTTTCAAAACCAACTTCAAAAGGTTTACTAAAAAAGCGAGTAGCTTCAATTCCTTTTTGGTATATGCTTCGAGTTATAATAAAAGCAGTTTGTTCGTAGCTTAAAAACCTTCCGCTCTCTCTATCTTTAAATTGATAGCGTCTATCTTTTACCCATTGATTAATGCCTTCTGTTAATCCACCTTTTTTACCCGTACGCGTTCCGAATCTGAAACCGCCTTGCTTAAAAGTACTTAATGAGTTACCGCTACTTTTACCCTTTACTCCGCTATCTTGATACGCTCCGTACTCTTCCATTTCAAAGTAAAGTCCTATACTATTTTTTGAAGTAGTAGCCTCTCCTTTTATGCTATCGTATAGCTTTCCCTTAACATTTTTATTCTTACGTGTTAAATTAGCACGAGATTGACTTACGACATATTTCGTAAACTTTGAAAGTGCCTTATTTGTTTCCGTTCTATCTAACATAATCTATTAGGGAAGTTCAAAGTAATCAAAACAGAATACCCATCTAATCCGTTAGCAAATGCGTTATCTATTAATAACGGACTTGAACTCGTTACAAAAGAAATGTTTTCGTCATTTTGTAATCGTTCAGTCTTATTTATAATACTTCTTAATACATCATATGCTAAACTCCAATTATCCCATCGATTATCATTTCCGTTAAACTTATTCGTTATAGCTCTTTTATTTGTATCACGTTGGTCAACTACTGTAACCTCGAAAGTTACATCGTTAGAATTGAAATCGTTTGAATTTACCCTAACATTTGCCATAGGGTATAAATCTTTTTTGTTAAAATCCAATTCATCTTCATTTGCTGAAAATATAGTCTTAATACGTTCATCTTCGTTTAGATGTCCGACTATTAAATTAAGTCCTGCTATAATAACGTTTCGCATTTTCTTGTTTAAATTTTTCTTCTTGTGCCTTATCTTTTAAATAATCGATATGCGTCAAGATTTCGTTAATATTTAGTTGTGATACAACTTCTTTAAATCGGAGCCTATCTCCTCCAGCGAGTTCATCAATTGTGATATACCAACCCCATTTTTCTCCAAAAGAGCTACTTCCGAACTCGTTAGATTTTTTAGTGTATATTGAGGGATAGTTGTCAATAAGTCGATTGTTAAACTCGAAAAAAAAACCTTTGCACCTATGTAGGCACTTGCAGGAGCTTTTTGCATTAACTCGGCATACTTATCACTACCCTTGTATTTTTCAATCGTGTAGAGCTTGTTTTTCTCTCTCTTAATTGGTCGGTATAAAACAGCCATAGCTTTAAAAATATCTGCATTCAAATACATTTCTGCGTCTAAAAATTCAGAGCCTGACATCGCGTCAAGATTCGGAATAAAACCAAACTTTATACCATCGATTGTAAAATGTTCAATCTGTGGCTTTGAGTTTAATAAGTTCAAAACACTATCTGCAATTTCGTTTATATCTGACATTGAAAAAGTAACTACCTTTTCAAGTGGTAACTCGCACACTATTGAAACGATAGTCATTTTTAAAAGCGTTTCATTATCGATTAGCTTAACGGCTTCCGTAATTTTGTGAAGCTGTAAGCAAGTGATTTCTTTTAGCGATGTTGGTATAGTAACTTCCATATTATTATAACGTATTTTTTTATTTTTTTTTTGATTATCCGAACATTAATTTTCCTTTTGACTTTCCAAGTCCTATTGTTTCCATTTCGTGATACCTAAAAGCGTCAATAGCGTGGTTATACATATCAATAGGTTTGTTTAAAGTAGCACCCGTTTTTTTATCTTTATCCCAAGCGTATTTTCGTAACTCATTTATTAAGTTAGTGCTTTGCTTTGTAACTAAATACTCTTGCCCTTGCATCGTTTGTATTCCAAAATTAATACTATCACTTCCCTTTGTAACTCCAAACGCTCTCACTCCTAACTTTGTTAGCTCGGCAATAGATTTTGGCTCTGCACTATCACAATAAGTCGGTAATTTTGAAGTAATGAATTTTGATATCTGACTATTTGATAACTCTTTTTGGTAGCATATTTCGTTTACTATTCGTTTATCATTCCATTTGTAAACCTCAACTATTGCAGTAGGGTCGTTTGAGTATCCAAAGTCAATACCATAACCTATTAATCGTGCATCGTTTGGTATTGTGTCAATTGATTGCCAATTGTTAAAAATAACGCCTTCAAGTGTACCTATCTGACCTAGCCCATAAACCTTGTACCAATTTTCCCAATAGCTAGAAGTCTTTGCTTTCTCTTTTGCTTTTAAAATAAAGTTAAGAGCGGATTCAGGACACGCCTCATTATCTTCATAGGTTACAATTATAAAATCAACATCATTATCATTTTGCAAATCGGTATGAAACCAAAACTCATTGACTGGGTTCCAATCCAAATAAACGCCTTTCTTTGTACGTGAGGCTAATTCTGTATAAGCGTGAAAGGTCATATTATTTGCCTCATTCATATATAAATAGTCACGTCTTGCACCTCTTAATTTGCTATCGTTATCAGCACTAAAGAATTCTATTTGAGAACCATTTGAAAAGTTATATTTAAAATCGGTTGCATTCCATCGGCTATCTACCCAACGCCCGGTTTCAATCATAATCTTTTTAAAGTCTTTCATTGCACCTCTTTTAAGATGAGGTATTGACTCAGCCACAACTGAAATTTCAGATAATTTATTCTTTGCTGCAATATCAATTAAAATCGGAATCACCGCAAATGTTTTTCCACTTGAGGTGCCTCCTTGAATTCCTTTGACAAATTTTGTCAAATTCTTTATTTTATTTATAGTTGTGGTTCTAACAAACATTTAATCTGGGAATAATGGTTGCTCGGTTATAATAGTGTTTTCTGTTTTTTCGGTAAGGTTGTTTAAACGTTGTGTTATACTTGAATTATAAATACTTGCCATACCTCCTTCAATTTGGTCTGTTCTAACTGCTTTACGTATGCGTAAACAGATAGTTTGATATTCTGTATATCTTTGTTCAGTATTTGCAAAATATTGGCTTAAATCACTTATAATTTCATTATCATAGCACCAACATTCAAAACCTTCAATAGTTAATGGTCTTTCTTTTTCACGATATACCATTTCGGCATCTTTACCAACGTAATCCTGAACTTTTATAGGATTGCTTTTAACTTCATTTTTGTAAGCTAAAAACAATTCCCACATTTTTTCAGGAGTTTCTATATATTTTTTCTTTCCCATTCCGTTTTTACTTTTAAGATAAATTCTTCTTTTGTTAAATTATCTTCAAATGAATCATATCTAAATTTACATTCGTCAACTTTATAATACAAAGTATATCTATTATTTTTTATAGTACATTTTATTACTTCGAATTTTCCCATAATCGTTTTAAATCTTTCATATAGTTATTTTGATATGTAGCTCCGCAACTTTTACAGCTGTCAGTCTTTACATTGAATAGTCTTAACCAAATACCCTCACAATAAATTATATCTTGTACTTTACTTCTTGGAATTGGTAAGCCTTGATACCAGCTAAATACTTCAGTTAAGAATACCATATCCTCTTCAGTTGGTTTTTGTGCTTTCTTAAAAGGAAATAATTTATTATATTTAGATTGTCTTTTCTGACAATTATCGCACTGCTCTATTCTTAAAGCATCTGTTACAACTTTGATTGCATCTCCAAGTCCTTGCATAGTTTTAATTTTATACGTTGAAATCGTGTGTATATAGTTCGGTAAGGTATCCCTGTTTCACGTGATAGTTTCGAAAGGTTTGCACCATCAATTTCTGCAATAATTTCGTTTTTATCATTCGTAATTTTTCTACCGAAGTAAGCGTAGTATAATTGCTTTTCAACATTTGATAGTTTATTTAAATTAATTCTTTGCTCCTGGTAATCTTCGTTTGATATTTCAAATATACTAAAGTCATCAATAGGGATTTCTTTTGTATTTCTAATTTTGTTAATGTAGATTGATCGCATTACGATATAAATATATCCGAAGTCTATTTCGTGAAATTGTTTACCTGTTTCGTAAAGCTTAATGTAGGTGTCTTGTAAAAGGTCGTCGTAGTTATTATGGTCAAATTTCTTTGCCATAGATAATAACTCTTTATGATACCTTACAAGTTCGTTTAACATTTATGCTTTTTTGGAGCGTCTACGTTTTTTTATAATTGTTTCCGTTTCAACTTCCAAATCTAATTGTTCTGGAGTAGGTTCTAAAATAATTTGCAAAGCTCCCTTAAGTGCTTTGTTAATTTCTGCAATACGTTCGGGTGTACCTTCAAAAGTTTGCCCTATGCTGTATTGTCTTGCTGTTTCTTTATCTTTAAAAGATAGTTGTACTGTTGCTTTCATATTAGTATAACGTAATTATTTGTAAATTTACTTAATTATTCAATACCGTAATAAAAATAATCCAATTTTTTTATAATTTCTTTTAATCGTGTTGGATTTTGTTTTGATACATAAAGTTTATTTTTCTCAATTTCCAATTCTTTTAAGGATTGTTGTTTTAAATTCTTCTTCATTTCTTATTAAAATATATTCTTGATTAAGGTTAGTTATTTTAGTTTCAAATATTTTTTGAGCATCGGATTGTTTGCCTGTATCTGTTTTAAGTTCAATAAATAAAACTTTTGAATCTAAAACCACAATTAAATCAGATACTCCTGGCATTGTTCCCGTAGCTTTTAGCTTTTTTGCTTCAATTAAATTTCTTGTTCCTCCATTTGGACACGAAAAAATCAATCCTTTTTGGTGCATTTGATAATTGTTTTTAAACCAAATCACACATTTTTGCTGTAGTAAATCTTCTTTGTTCATTTTATATTACATTTAATTATTTGTATTTCAATTGTTTAAGTGGTTGTAATATTGTAATATTTTTTGTCTGTGGAGTATTATATTTTTATATAAAAAACCATTATTATATAAAATGTATATGTTTTTTTAATTCTTACATATATTTTAATAATATTTTATATTACAATATTACAACCTATATAATTATTTTACTATCAGTAAGTTAAGTGTAATATTTAACATATTACATTTATATTACAAATATTACATTTAAAACGGAACTTCGTTATTATTTTGTACAAAAGTAGGTTCTTTGTGTAATAAAATTCCCATTTTTACTTTTCCTTTTATCCTATATGATTTATAAATTAATTTATTTTTAGTAAATATATCTTTAATATCATACTTTGAAACATTAATTCCCGAGTGTATATTTAAATAATTAAGTATATCGCCCTGATTCATTATTGTTTTCTCGCTGTGAGCTGTTGTTTCTTCGATAGAAAAATGGCTAAAAAATATTTCTTCTACTGGATTAACATCTAAATTTGTGGTTGTATGTTCGTTTAAAAAATCTATATCTTCACTTTTATAAATTTTCCAATCAAAGTCATTACGCCATAAATTAAAAGCTTCACGCCAAAGTGAATCGGTATCAATTGCAATCATTTTATCATAGTCAATTGATTCTACATTTACAGGAAGTAAACGCCTATTTCCTGTAACGTCTTTTAAAACATTAGATTCGTTAGTGGTTCCACAAATTGACGCCCTACGTTTAATTTTAGTGTAGTAAGCTGAATAAGGCAATCGTATATCAATCCAATTCGTATCAGCTACTCTCTTAAAGTCTTTAACGTCTTTTGTTGCAAGTCCGCCAAATTCATCATCAAAACAAATTAAACCTTTTGCAAGGTTATACATACTATCTTTATCATTTGCATCAATCTTTTTTTCAATAAGATAATCTTTTAACTCACTTGGTAAAATGTTTCTAAAAAATGAAGTTTTCCCTGTACCTTGTTTTTGACCACAAAGTACAAAAGTTAATGGACTTACTTTTGTTTCACTTAATGGACTAATCCAATTGTGAACAGTTCCTACTATCCATTTTTTAAACGCCCAGCGATTATATTCGCTTTGTGGTTGTATGCAATTAATATAAGCGTCTATTTGTTCAGTTTTAAATTCTTTGTTTCTAAAAAACGCATTTAATGGATTAAAATCTTTTGTGCTATCTGAATTAATAATATCTCTTACATCTGATTTTGATACATTAAAATCTAAAACCTTACAAGCTGTTTTGTATATACTATTTAGTTTATGGTCATCAATTACAACATTATCAATTTTTAATTCGCTTGTAATTGTATTTCTTTCGGGTGCATAGTTTTCAATTATAAAATTCTCGAGCTTTGCCATATTAGACAAATCTTCTTGTATCTTATATTCAATTTTACTTTCAATTAAATCATTTATTAGTTTTTCATCTACTTCAATTTTTTGAATATTAAGTACATTTGATACACTTTCAAAAGTTGCTTTACCTTGTGCCTTTTGTACGTTTACAGCTTTTATAGTTGCCTTTGTTTTTTCGCTGTATATTTCTATTCCAGCTTCTTTAACGTAATAGTAAAAAGTACTAATAGTTATTCCGCCTTGTTTACAAAAGTTTTTATAGTGTTTTTCTATTTGCTTTGGGTCGTACTTTGAACCACTTTGACAAATTGCTTTGAAGTAGTCAAGTCCTTGCGTTCCAAAATGGGAACCAATTGCAAAACCTATTTCGCAATATCTTTTATAGTCATCTTGACAAATATCAATATCTTTTACTTTGTCAATTATATCTGTAAAATCATCTTTTGCAAATACAAAGTTTTCCTTTTGTACTTCTTTTTTAATTTTGGTTTTGGCTACAAACTTTTTTGATTTTTCATTTTGAAACAAATAAGGGTCGTAAGATAAAAATCTTAATCTATTTGTATTTTTGCAAGATTGGTCAATTATTAAATTAAAGTTATCCCAATAGTACTGACCTAATTCATTAAAAGATTCTAAAAACTTATTAGGATTAATTTTAATAAATACGCATAATCCATCACCTCCAAAAGAGCGGTGCGAAATGTAAGTATATTGATCTGCATTTATTTTATTTACTAATTCAAGATTTACATCGTCATCAATATCCAAAACAATTAATCCGTTTAGTTGCTGAATATTTGCTTTATTTTTTTCGCCTTGATTCATAATTGCGGAACCTGTAATGCAAGGCATTTTTTGTTTTAATGCTTTGTATTTTGCTTCGTCTTTTTTTACAGCTCGAGCGTTTAATACCAGGTCCTGATATTTACCTTTTATTATCATTTCGCAATAATCAGCACAAAGTATATCTACTTTTTCTTTAGAGCTTACTGAATTGTAAAGGCTAAATTTAATTTGTTCCATATTTTTTATCGTATGCTTTACTTAATATTTTGTTACAATAATTTTTATAAATAACGTTTTTACCTTTTTTTAGAATTGAGCGAATAATTTGCAAATATTGGGGTTTCAAAAGTACGTCAAATCTTTTTTGAAAATTACCATTTTGCAAATGATATTTAAAATCCTTTTCTTCAATTTTACTTTTAGATATAAAATGAATCCATTTTTCAGCTAAAATTTTTAATGCTTCATAGTCTGTACTTCCTTTATTTATAAAATAATTTATATCCATTGTAGGTGGTTCTAATTTAGCTTTTTGACCATTTATTTTAAATTGTTTTGTTTCTTTTTCAATTTCAAAATCAACTTCTATAATTAGAACAACGTGTCCGCAATTTGGACATTCGGAATCTTTTTCATTAAAAGTAAAACCGCACGCCTCACATTCTTGTTGAGGTTCTAAAATTAGTTTTATTTTCCTATCGTTAAAAATTTTATTCCAATTTCTGTTAAAAGAAAATGTACCGTGTTCTTCAATATTATTACCACCGTCAATAATTATAATATTATCTTTTTTAATCTTATTTGTAATTCTGGCACCACGTCCACAAATCTGAATCCATAATGCAAGGCTTTTAGTTGCACGTGCTACAATTATGGCTTCGACATCACAAACATCAAAACCTTTTGTAAAACAACCTGTATTAATTAAAATTGCATCGGGTGTATTTTTAAACCATTCAATTATAGTATCACGTTCGTTTGTATTATTGTTAACTGAATCGTATGTTTTTACATTTTTGTCTTTAAATAATTCAGAAAAAATTGCATTCGTTTCTGTTGATGCTGTAAAAATCATAGTCTTTTTATCTTCGCAATAAATTTCGTATGTATTCCTTAACGCCCTTTGATAATCTTCGTGTTGGAATACTTTTTTCATTGATTCAACCGTGAACTCTCCAGAGCTATCTGTTTTTAAACCGCTACTATCAAAATCAATTAAATAGTTTTTATCTCTCACTAAATAATTATTTTCCATTAACCAATTAATAGGTTTGCCACAAATTAGCTTTTCGTAAACGTCTGCCATTACTTCCATTGCAGTAGTTTCTTCATCTAACTTATACCTTTTTAATCTTACGGGTGTAGCTGTAAATCCTAAAATTTTGGCATTTGGTAAAAAATCAAATAGCTTATTGAAAATCCAAACGTGGCATTCATCAATTGTACAATATTGTATGTCATTTAATAGCATTGTGTTTTTTTTAACACGGTTCCAAAGAGTTGAAACCATTGCTACAATTACTTTATTTTCAGGAAATTTTTTGTTTCCTGCTAAAACCATACCTACATCAATACCTTGTCTTTTAAAAGTTTCGTTTGTTTGATGCACCAGGTCAATACTATCAACTAAAATCAAAGTTTTAGAATTTAGTTGTTTTATCATTTCAGTAAAAATAACAGTTTTTCCTCCGCCTGTACTTAACTGAATACATAATCTGTTATAGTTTGGAATTTCGTTTAAAATTTCATCTAATAACTCTTGTTGATATTCTCTTAATTTTTTCATATAAATAAAAATCGCCCACAATTTCAGTCGGGCAGGACTTACTTTTGTGAGCGTTTTAAAAATCTCTTAAATTCTATTGAATCTGCCCAAACAATAGATATACAAATATAAACATTTTTACAATACAAAAAACAAAATTCCTAAATTTCTTCAAGGATTTCTAAATCAAATGTTTCGATTAACATTTTTAACATCGGATGTTTCCTAAAATGGCATATCGTCAGCTGAATCAATACGGCCTAATAAATCAATATCAATAGGTGCTTTAGCAGTTTGCTTAACTGGTGCAGTTGTTTCAGCATCATTTAAGTTGATTTTCCAACCTTGTAAGTTAACAAAGTATCTTCCGTTATATTCAGAACCTCTTAAATTAATTCCTACGCTTACATTATCGCCTACTTTGAATTTATCTAAAAGACTTGTTTTATCTTTTACAAAATCAATAGCTAACTTTTGCGGATATTGTTCATCAGTTTCAACTACAATTACTCTTTTTGTAAATCCGTTTTGACCTACTTCTTCTGTGTTACCTACAAGGATAACTTTTCCAATTACTTCACTCATTATTTATTTATTTATTTACGTTTAAATTCTTCTGATTCATCTTCTCCAAATACTCCAAGTTCATAAAATCCTGTAAGTTTTAAAACTGCTCTACTCATTGCACGTTTTTCTGCCATTTCCATAACATACCAACTTTGAGTATTACCATCTTTAAAACTATCACCTTTTAATGCAGAGCCAAATGTTTGAATAGTTGCGTTTTCTTTTATTGCAGTTGCTTTAACTACACAAAATTTAGGTTCGCAATTAATAACATCATAATTAATAGATACTTGCTCTTTAGCTTGTATTTTATCAATTCCACTTCTTGTAATAATAATGTAATGTTGGTGCTTATATACATCGTCTTTCGTTAATTCGTACTTCAAATATAACGCTTTTAATTTATCTACATTCATAATTAAAAAGTTATTGCTAATGATGATTTTCTTTGTGTGCTACTTACTTTCGTTACTTCAACTCCTTCACTATCGTAAATCGTATCCTTTGTGTTTGTAGCTACTTTAATAAGTTCAGCACGTTCTTTTAACTTTTGCTCTAATTCAGCGTATACAATGTCCTCTTTGTAGTTTAAAGACTCTCCACCGCTTCGGTAAGTTCCTTTGATGCCGAATGCCTCAAAGTTTTCTTGCGGAATTGAATTTTTTAACTCATCTGTAACGATTTGTAACGCCTCGTTAATTCTAACCGCTTGTGCGTAAAGTTCCATTTTATCAGTTTGCCCAGCATCTAAAAGATTGCTAACAAATGATTTTGCAGAAAGTTGAATTTCTTTTTTTGAAGGTAGAAAATTATTAGTTTCTACACTTTGCTCCTGTAACATCAGGAAAAGATTTTTTGTTGATCCCATAATATTTAATTTTTAAAGTTATGCAAATATAACATTATTTTGTTAATTAAAAAAATAAATTAGATAAAAAACGATTAACCTATACATCGTGAGGTTTTAAGGCAATTATATAAAATCAAATCACGTAATTAATATTAATTTGCCTAAAATAATGTTTCCTGTTTTACACTTTCTTTAAATCTTTTATTTGCTTCTTCTAAATTTAATTTAGCTTGTTTAAAATAACTATCTTTTAATTCAATTCCGATAGCTTTACGACCCATTGAAACAGGACTAAAAACCTCACTACCTACACCCATAAAAGGAGTTAAAACAACCTCATCAGGATTTGAATACAACTCAACAATTCTATCAATTACATCAAGTTGTAAAGGGTGTACGTGCTTTTCGTCATCTTCTTCTTTTGAATCCCTAAAAGGTAAAACGTTATCAATTCTAATATCGTCCCAAACACTCGAAGCATAACGTTGCCATATGTAATGATTTAATTTAGTTATCTTATCATCTTCATTAATATTATTAAGGTGTTCCCAAAGTTGCACCTCGTTTAAATCTGAATTATTAGCATTATTCCAAGCTCTTAAAATGTTTGGTAAAATAGGCACTTCACCTGCATAATGATTAATTCCAAATTTATGAGTTACAGGTACTTTATTTTCACCTTTTTTAGTAAATACTAAAACATAATCTGGCATAGCTGTAAAACATTTTGTACTATCTTCAACTATAAATTTATGCATTAAAGATTGTACCATAGTACGCATACGAACTTTTAAAGGCTCTTTCCAAATGGTAATACGATTACGATATTCAAATCCGTATTTTTGGTGTATTCTAATTATTTCGTTTGGAAAATCCCAAAGTCTACAAGTATTATCGAATACATCGGTACAATGTACAGCAGTTATACGACCTGATTTTGTAACCCTTGCAATTTCAGCTACTAAAAATTCGTATTGTTCTAAAAATTGTTCTTTACTTTCGCAATTAGACATATCGTGTTCAGAACTTGAATAGTTATATAATCCTGCAAACGGAGGACTATAAACTGATAAATCAACACTTTCATTATCTAAAGTTGGCATTACTAACATACAATCACTATTATAGATTGCATATCTGTCAGTTACAATTTGGTCTTTTACTTTGTTTTCCATGTTATAAAAATTTTGGTTTAATTAATTCTTTGTTAAATTCTTTTACTTTGTTTTCAAAACTACGATTAACATTTTCAGTTAAATTTTTATGTAGCTGTATTGCTTTTTGTGTCTTTTGTTCTAAAGCTTCTAATACCCTTGTTTGTCCGTCTGAAATTACCATATCAATAGTAACATCATTTTTTTGACCGAACCTCCAAAAACGTCTTATAGCTTGGTAATATTGTTCATAGCTCCACGTTGGAAAAAATACGGAATGATTACAATGCTGCCAGTTTAACCCCATTGAAGTCATCTTTGCTTTTGTAATAAGTCTTTCAATTTCTCCATTTGCAAAAGCTAAAAGAATTTCTTCTTTTTTATCAATCGATTGACTTCCTATTATTTCTACTGCATTTTTATCATTAGCTTTTAAAATACTACTTTCGTTATTTGTATTACACCAATAAACCGAAGTTTTACCACTTGCCAACTCGATAGCTTTTGCACATCGTTTTTCTTCTGTTTGCTTTTGTTCGTGTCTTACCTCTGTTATTGACTTTGCAATAGGTGTAAACATTTGTATTTGACCGTCAACATCTATTAAACTTTGATTTTCTATAATATGCTTATTTGTTATTAATTTTGGCAAATTGTAACGTTCATTGCTAAATCCTAAATCGCTAGGCATCTTTGCCATAATTGACCATTGATTAACCCAAGCAAAAAAATCTTTTTCAGCGTGTGGTTTTAAATAAAACTTTTCGCCTATATTTCTATTATTGCTATCAACTGAATTTTGATTATTTTTAAAGAACTTACCTATCATATCCATATACCCCATATATCCCAACGCTTCCGAACTTGTACCTAATTCAGTAAAGTCGTTGGGACTTGGTGTCGCTGTACTTAAAAATCGGAATGGTATTTTTTTAACAAAACTTGTAACTTCTTGTTTAATTTTACCATCAAAGTTTTTTAAAATAGAACTCTCATCTAAAATTACAGCCTCGAAATCATTTTCATTAAAATAATGTAAACGCTCGTAATTACAAATAATAATTTTTTTGGTATGTTTTCCATCTTTTGAATATTCAACATCTTCGATACCTAACTTTTCAGCTTCTAAAACAAATTGAAAAGCAACTGCTAAAGGTGTTAATATTAATACTTTTTTATTTGTGTGATTAACTATATTTTTTGCAATAGATAACTGAACTAAAGTTTTACCTAATCCAGTGTCTAAAAATACAGCTACACGACCTTTTTCAACAGCTTTTTCAATAACGTGTTTTTGAAAGTCAAAAGCTATGTCAGGAATGTAATTTGCTTTAAAACCAAAGTTCCCTATCGAGTGCCTTTTTGATTCTAAAAATTTTTCGTAATCTGTCATAATATTTAAAATAAAAATGCCTATTCGTATTTGCATCGGCTTCGACCTCGATACTCCTACAAATAGGCTAATGTTTTTAAGTTACTAATTTGTCGAAGCGTAACTATTGCACAAATATAATGTTTTTTTGTTAATTACATCTATTTTTTAATATTTTTTTATATAGTTCGTTTACTGATTCTTTATTGCAACCTCTTTTATAGTAGAAATTTAATACTCTTTTTATTCTTTGTAGCGGTGTTTGTTTCATTTTAATAAATACTTTACCGGTTTATTTTTTATGTGTTCCATTCCCTTAACTTGCTCTAAAACTTCTTTCGCTTTTAAAGTAGTTTCTTTTTGAATTTCGTAGGCTGTAGGGATTCGCTTTCCTACTAATACTATGCTTTTACGCTTCGATAATTTCGACATTTACTTTATAATTTAATTTGTTACATACTTTTTGCAAGGTTTCAAAAGAGCAAACTACTTGATTATTTAAAATGTGGTTTAAATGTGAGTAGCTTATTTCTGTTTCTCTTGCAAATTCTCTTTGGCTAATTCCCTCTTTTAAGAAGATTTCTTTTAGTTTATTGTTCATAATTCATTTTTGATTCGTAAATGTGGTATGTTTCAGTTATGTAAACAGGTCGATAAATAGTAACTGTTGTATCTTTTACTAATTTTTGCATTTGAAATACATTATAAAACTTCATTTTATTATTTTCAATGTATTCTAATTTGTGTGCTTTTGCTATTTCTTTTAGCGTTACTCTGTCCACTCCTAATTCGTTAGACATTTTTAATAAAGTCATTTTCATATTACAAAATTTTATCAAAAAATACTACTCCTTTTTTTCGTGCTATTTCTATATTTTCGTAAAACTTATTTATAAATTCACTTAATAGAATTGCATCGGCTTCGTTTAATTCAGCTATTTGCGTAATCATTCGCTCTTTAATATTTAAGCTATTTAAGGCAAATTCACTATCGTTTTTGTACACTTCGTTATAATGTTTGATAGTTTTCTTTTCAAGTGCTGTATGAAACATTTTGCCGTACTTCTTTTCAATTCCTGTTAAATTATAGTTGTCGAATATGTCTATAAATAATTGAGCTGTTAAAAGCAATTCTAATGCGTTGTGCGTTTCTTTAGTTCTCATGTTCTTTTAACCACAATTTAATAACGTTAATACTTTTTTCTAAATCTGTTTTAAATTCGCCTTTCTTTTCTGCTCTTTCTAATCTTTTTACAATATCAAAAAGATAAGAGTTCCATCCTCTCTCGGTTGCCACTTTGTAAAGTGTGCCTTTACTATTATCGTAGTGTTTCGGTGTTTCTAATGTTTCGTCTAAATATGTCATTATTCGTATGATTTTATAAATTGGTCTAATGCGTTTTTTTCGTTTGGATTTAATTCGTGTAGTAATTTTTTATTGACAGTCCATTTTCCATCAATTACTTCTATTGTTAGTTTCATATTTTATTTTAATTTTAGTTCACAATTTTTACATCTGTAATATTTTCTTTTGTAGTTGTAAGCAAATCTATGTTTACAAAATAATTGTTTAAAAAATTTTATCATATTTCTCTTATATCTCTAATTTTTACTAATCTAAAAGCCTCTCTAAAAGCTTTATACGCCTCATCAAAATTAGAAGCGTATATTTCTACTTCAAAATCTTGATACTCATCATTTCTATATTTCCAATAATAAACTCTATATTTTTTCATTGCTAAATAAATTATCAATTAATACTACCCACCCTTTATCTTCTTTTGTTAATTCTTGAACTAAATAAATAACTGATTCAAATTTTAAATCTACATAACTAAAAGTAGTTTGAAGCTCATCTATTAAATCTTTTGTAATAGTTGGATAAAGAGTTTTTTGATTTTCAATTTTTAAACGATTTTCTTCGCTTAAACGATTCCATAAGTTTTTCATTTTATTGTTTTTTAAAGATTAATATTCCACATATAAGTAATGCTCCTGTCATTACTAAAAAATTATCGGTACTCATTCCGATAGTTGCAACTGATAAAAAGATAATTGTTTTCATTTTCTAAATTTTGTTAATTCTCTTTTGCTTAAATATTCTAATTTATTATTTCTCATTTCTAAAATGATTTCTTTTATAAGTTCAGAACCATAACCTAAATCTATACAATTTCCAATTGTTTGATTTTCGTAAAAGCTAATTTTCATGTTTAAATAATTCATAATTTCTAATTGTTTTATTTTGATAGAGCAAATATAATATCTTTTTTTAGATAAACAACACAATGAAGTTAATTTATATTTATTCTAAATAACGTTTGTATGTTATTTGTATTAAAATAGTTTGTATATTTGTGGAAATTTAAACATTAAAATTATGACACCAAAAGAAAAAGCAAAAGAATTAGTACATAAAATGATTATTGATTTTATGGATTGGACGTATTGTATTCCTATTGATAAAAAAGGCGATTCTACAATACAAAGTGAAGCTAAAAAAAGAGCATTAATAACAGTTGATGAAATAATAAGTATAAAGTTATTATGGTGTCAAAAAGATACTAAAGAATTAGATTATTGGCAAGAAGTAAGAAATGAAATTTTAAAGCTATAGCCTTAAAATAAAAAATTAATTTAAACGTATAACCTTAAAATTATGGAAGCAAAAGAAAAAGCAATTGAGTTAATAGATAAGTTTAGAATTATATCTTATGGTAAATATTCTATTCCTACTAAAAATAAAGCCAAACAATGTGCATTAATAGCAGTTGATACTATAATTTTTGAGTTAAAATTAAGAAATTGTAGCGTAAAATATTTTGAAGAAGTAAAACAAGAAATAGAACTATTATGACACCAAAAGAAAAAGCAAAAGAGTTAGTAGATAAATATTGCTACGCTATACGAACAGAAGAAACAGATAGTCAATATTGGACTAATATTATTCACGCCAAACAATGTGCATTAATAGCAGTTGATGAAATATTAAACATCGACAATATTAAACCATACATTTTACATAAAGAAATAATTGAATTTTACAAAGAAGTTAAACAAGAAATAGAAAAGCTATGATACACAAATTACAACAACTAATAGATCGCAAATCATTTGTAGATAATATGGCAAATAAGTTGCACGTTAAACCTGACACAATAGAGTATTATTTTAGAACTGAAATACCTATTAAAAATAAAGTAATAATTGAAGCGTGTTTAGACTTGCAATTAAAATTAGACAAAGAGTTTAAACAAATTGAGGTTAAGGCTTGGGAATTGGTTTAACGTTTGTGGCTATACGATGTTGCCAAAAGTAAGCGAAAACATTCGATTAAACAACTAACAAAACAAGTACAAAATAAACATTAAATAACTCCCGAAGTGGCAATATTGTGTAACCACTGTTATCACTTCGGCTTTTTAAATACAAACAAGATGAAAAAATACGAATACAGAATGATTGATTACGATATGTTTGATGAAAATATGTCACAAGAACTTGATGGTTTAACTTTAAGAGGTTGGAAAATTATTAGAATATTAGAACCCATGAAATGGTTAAATAGTGATGGAATGTTTATCAGGATATTTTTTGAACGCAAACGTCAAGCTGAGT
>NZ_JBEIET010000010.1:0-35923 GCF_040382755.1 Flavobacterium sp. | reverse complement strand
TTATTTTCTTCGGGTATCAATTATATGCACAATTTTCCAACTGTTGTTTTCTAACAGCAAAGTAAAGGAATTTGTTCCAATATGACTTTGTTTTTCATTCACATAAAATTCGTAAGGTGTCCAAACGTTTGCCATAGTGCCATCTATTTGAATGTTATAACTTAAAAGGCGTTCTTCAATTTTTAGGTTTTTTGGAATCGCGGCTATGGATTTGTAAAAATCTGAATTACTTTGAAATGACAACGCACCAACATTATTTTTTTCTGTTATCGATTGCAATTTCATCTCTTTGTGGCAAACCGTTTGTATTTTTAATGTATCACCGGTTTGTAGGCCTTCAAAAAATGTTGAAATTGTTTGCTTAATAGCCGTTTCTTCTTGTGCGGAAATTCCTACACTAAAACCAAAAAATAGTAAAATAAATACTTGTCTCATAGTGGTTGCATTTTTATTATTGGTATTAAATGTCGAAAAATTGTTACAATCCATATCTTTATATTAATTTTACAAAATATTTCATTCGGTATTTACTGAACACTAAAAACTGATAACTGAACACGAAAGATTATGTCTGTAGCAAAAAAAGATTATAAAAAAATTACAACGAAGTCGTTAATTGATATGAAAGCCAATGGTGAAAAAATTTCTATGCTAACGGCATACGATTTCACAATGGCTAAAATTGTAGATACAGCGGGTATTGATGTCATTTTAGTTGGCGATTCGGCAAGTAATGTAATGGCAGGAAACGAAACTACATTGCCAATTACCTTAGATCAAATGATTTATCACGCCAGCAGTGTGGTGAAAGCTGTTGACAGAGCTTTAGTTGTGGTTGATTTACCTTTCGGAAGTTACCAATCAGATCCGAAAGAGGCGTTGCGTTCTTCTATTCGTATTATGAAAGAAAGCGGCGGACACGCTGTGAAATTAGAAGGAGGTAGAGAAATTGAATCGTCTATAAAGAAAATATTAAATGCCGGAATTCCTGTTATGGGGCATTTGGGGTTAACACCACAATCGATTTATAAATTCGGAACGTACACCGTTCGTGCTAAAGAAGAGGAAGAAGCAGATCAATTGTTAGAAGATGCCAAAATGTTAGAACGTATTGGTTGTTTTGCTTTAGTTTTAGAAAAAATCCCAGCGAAATTAGCACAGAAAGTTGCCGAAAGTATTTCTATTCCAGTAATAGGAATTGGAGCGGGGAGTGGCGTAGACGGTCAGGTGTTGGTATTACACGATATGATTGGTATGACGCACGAGTTTAGTCCAAGATTCTTACGCAGATATATGAATTTATTTGAAGATATGACGAAAGCCATTGGGCAATATGTAGCTGATGTAAAATCAGTTGATTTTCCTAATGCGAATGAACAATATTAAGTTAGATTGGTTAGACAAGTTAGACTTCTTAGATAAGTTAGACTGGTTAGATTTTTAGACTGGTTAGATAAGTTAGATTGTTAGACAATTTAGATTTTTAGACTGGTTAGACTTTTTAGATAACTTAGATAATTAGATTGTTAGACTTTGCAACTTAGTTACTTTGCAACTTTGCAACTTCAATACTTAGCAACTTCAAAAAATTAAACACAATAAAAAATAGTTATGCATAAATTTAAGGAATTGGGTATTTGGAAAAAAAGTAGGTTGTTTTGTACTAAGATTTACAATGAAACGGCTTCTTTTCCATCAGATGAGAAGTTTGGGTTAATCAATCAGTTACGACGGGCATCTGTTTCAATTCCTTCAAATATAGCAGAAGGTTCATCGAGAAATTCCAATAAAGAATTTGCAAGATTTTTAGAGATTGCTATCGGTTCTGCGTATGAAGTAGAAACACAGTTATTAATTTCTGAAGATTTGGGTTTTTTAACCCCAGAAAAAGCAAAAGAATTATGCGAACAATTAGAAGAAATCATCAAAATGACTTCAAAATTTCGTTCCACACTAAAAATCTAATAATCTAAACCTCTAACAATCTAACCAGTCTAACAATCTAACCTTCTAAGAAGTCTAGCCATCTAAGAAGACTAACCATCTAACCATCTAACCTTCTAAAAATCTAAAAAAAAATGAAAATAATTTCCGATGCTAAAAATCTTCAAATTCTACATGAAGACAATCATATAATAGTAGTTAATAAGCGCGTTGGCGATATCGTACAAGGAGATAAAACCGGTGATGAGCCTTTATCAGATATTGTGAAATCGTATTTAAAAGTGGCGTACGACAAACCGGGTGAGGTGTTTTTAGGTGTGGTACATCGTTTGGACAGACCGACTACGGGTATTGTGGTGTTTGCTAAAACATCAAAAGCATTAACCCGTTTGAACGAAACGTTTAAAAACAGAGAAACGCAAAAAACCTATTGGGCGATTGTGAAAAATGCGCCGCCAAAAACGGAAGATACTTTGGTGCATTTCTTAAGAAGAAATACTAAAAACAATACTTCTAAAGCGTATTTAAAAGAAGTGCCTGAAGCTAAAGAAGCCAAACTATCGTATAAAATTATTAAGAAATTAGATAATTATTACGCTTTAGAAATCGATTTGCATACCGGACGTCATCATCAAATTAGAGCACAATTAACAGCTGTAGGTTGCCCAATTAAAGGGGACTTAAAATACGGATTTGATAGAAGTAATCCTAACGGTGGTATTCATTTACATGCCAGAAAACTGTCGTTAATACATCCTGTTACTAAAGATCCATTAGAACTTATCGCTCCAGTTCCGGACGATGTGTTGTGGAAGTTGGTTTAGATTAGGTGAAAGGTAAAGGGTAAAGGGTAAAGGGTAAAGGGAAAAGGGAAAAGGGAAAAGGGTTTAGGGTTAAAGGTGAAAGGAACCCAACACCCAAATCGTAAATCCCAAATCCCAATTCGTAAATCGTAAATCGTAAATCGTAAATCAAAATAAACTTTACTTATTTGATATTCGGCAAAAATATTTTTTGTACTTTTGATGCTTAAAAATTATTACGATGTCAACAATAACTTTAGGAGGAAATCCTGTAAACACAAATAACGCTTTACCAGCTATTGGTTCTGCTGCACCACAATTTCAATTAGTTGCAACTGATTTATCAGAAGTTTCTTTACACGACTATTTAGGTCAACGTGTTATCTTAAATATTTTTCCAAGTATTGATACGCCAACTTGTGCTACATCGGTACGTACTTTCAATACGTTAGCTAATTCGTTAGCCAACACTAAAGTATTGTGTATTTCTAAAGATTTACCCTTTGCTCAAAAACGTTTTTGTGGTTCGGAAGGATTAGAAAATGTAATTAATTTATCTGATTTTAGAGATGGAAGTTTTGGTACTGCCTATGGCGTTACTTTAATTGATTCTGTTTTAAAAGGATTACACGCAAGAGCAATTGTTGTTATTGATGAAACTGGAAAAGTGGCTTATTCTGAATTGGTTAGCGAAATTGCTAATGAACCAAATTACGACGCGGCTTTAAACGCATAAACCATTGTTATGATTCAAGACAAACGATTTGTTTCTGGCAGAATTAAAAGTATAGGTTTTGCAGTAAAAGGTGCTTTTAAATTAGTGACTACAGAGCATAGTGTCATGGTGCAATTTTCAATTATGCTATTGATGATTTTTGCTGGCTTTTATTTTCACATTAGTATAGAAGAATGGATGCTACAAACCTTAGCTTTCGGTTTGGTATTAGGAATTGAAGGGTTAAATACTGCTGTAGAAAAAATAGCCGATTTTATTCACCCTGAATTTCATGATCGAATTGGTTTTATTAAAGATATTGCTGCTGGCGCTGTTTTATTTGCCGCAAGTAGCGCATTAACTGTTGGTGCTTTAATTTATGTACCGAAACTATTTAATTTATAGAAATTAATGGCTAAAAAAGAAACTTCAAACGCATCCAATAAAAAATTGCGTACTTCCCTTTTTAAAACCACCCGTGGGCAAAAGTTTGTGTCGGGTGTTTTATTTATCATTATTGCTGTATTTTTATTGCTGTCCTTTATTTCCTATTATGTTTCGGGAAATGCAGATCAGAGTCAAATTAGTGAATTGGCTAACCGAAATGTGGTAGTTGAAAACTGGTTGGGTAAAATAGGCGCGTGGTTGGCAGAACTGTTTTTATATGACGGGTTTGGAATTGCTTCTTTCTTATTTGTAAAAATTTTCTTTTTAATTGGTTCGTATTTATTGGTGGATTTACCCATTAGTAAAATTAATAAAGTGGCCTTTTGGGACCTATATGCTATCGTAACCATTTCCTTGTTTTTTGGACTTATTTGGGATTTCGTACCGCATTTGTCTGGTGTTATTGGGTATGAAATAAACGATTTAATACAAGATTATGCTGGAAGTATTGGAACCATTATGGTTTTAATTTTCAGTGTGGTGGTTTTTTTAATATTTAGAATTAAAGTTTCTCCAGATAAATTAAAAGATTTTCTTGATGCTAAAGCCGCACCTGTAGCTGTAGCTGATGAAAATGAAGGTGAAGAGGAAGAAGACACAATATCACCTGTGCTTTCAGATACTGAAGAGGAAGCTCCTATAGTGGTACCACCATTAAAAAAAAATCCTATACTGGAAGATACAGATGACGAATGGACAAACATGCAAGTGATTGACCGTGATGCGCCATCTGCTTTTGAAATTGATAAAACGGCGTTAAAGCCTACCATACAAAATGCCTCTGAAATTAAATTAGATCCGCAACCGGAACTCATTTCAAAACAACCGGAAATTATTGAAACGGAAGATTCCTCTTTTATCATTGAAAAACCAGAAGAAGAAGATATTGTTGAAGAAAGTATTGCCCAACGTTTGGTGCAAGATTTCGGGGAATTTGATCCTACTTTAGAGTTGTCTAATTTTCAGATGCCTTCTATTGAATTGTTGAAAGATTATTCGGGAGTGGGGATTACCATTAATCAAGCGGAATTAGAAGAAAATAAAAACAAAATTGTAGATACCTTAAAGAACTACAAAATAGAAATCGCACAGATTAAAGCGACGGTAGGACCTACGGTTACTTTATACGAAATTGTCCCAGAAGCGGGTATTCGTATTTCTAAAATTAAGAGTTTGGAAGATGATATTGCCTTGTCGTTATCGGCATTAGGTATTCGTATCATTGCGCCAATTCCGGGTAAAGGTACTATTGGTATTGAGGTACCAAATGCCAATCCGTCGATGGTTTCTATGAGAAGTGCCATTGCTTCGCCTAAATTCCAACAGGCAGAAATGGAATTGCCAATTGCTTTAGGAAAAACCATTTCTAATGAAACGTTAGTTGTGGATTTGGCTAAAATGCCTCACTTATTGATGGCAGGAGCTACTGGACAAGGTAAATCGGTAGGATTGAATGCGGTATTGACTTCGTTATTATACAAAAAACATCCAGCAGAAGTGAAGTTTGTTTTGGTGGATCCGAAGAAAGTAGAGTTGACCCTTTTTAATAAAATAGAACGTCATTATTTGGCTAAATTACCTGATACAGATGAGGCGATTATTACCGATAATGCGAAAGTAATTAATACCTTAAACTCGTTGTGTTTGGAAATGGACAATCGTTATTCTTTGCTTAAAGATGCGATGGTGCGAAATATTAAAGAATATAACGAGAAATTTAAACAACGTAAATTAAATCCTGAAAACGGACACCGTTTTTTACCGTATATCGTTTTAGTGGTAGATGAGTTTGCTGATTTAATTATGACGGCAGGTAAAGAGGTAGAAATGCCTATTGCGCGTTTGGCTCAGTTGGCACGTGCTATCGGAATTCATTTGATTATTGCTACGCAGCGTCCGTCTGTGAATGTAATTACGGGTATGATTAAAGCCAATTTCCCAGCACGAATTGCCTTTAGAGTAACGTCTAAAATTGACTCAAGAACCATTTTAGACTCAGGAGGTGCCGACCAATTAATTGGTAGAGGGGATTTGTTGTTTTCTAATGGAAATGATTTAATTCGTGTGCAGTGTGCCTTTGTAGATACTCCAGAAGTAGAACGTATTTGTGATTTTATTGGTTCACAGAAAGCGTATGCCGATGCGTATTTACTTCCAGATTATGTAGGTGAAGATAGTGGCATAAAACTTGATATGGATATATCAGAGCGTGATTCTTTATTTAGAGATGCGGCTGAGGTAGTTGTTTCGGCACAACAAGGTTCGGCTTCTTTAATACAAAGAAAACTAAAGCTTGGATATAACCGCGCCGGACGAATTATTGACCAGTTAGAGGCTGCTGGAATTGTAGGCCCTTTTGAAGGTAGTAAAGCCAGACAAGTTTTAATAACGGATATGAATTCGTTAGAAATATTTTTTAAGAACGAACAATAGATTGATTACATTATAATGAAAAAATTAGTTACACTATCTGTTATAGCCCTATTTTTAGTGGCATTTACAACTGTAGAAAATAATCCACCGAAAGAGAAAAATGCGGGTAAAGCGTTATTAGATAAAGTAGTTGCCAAAGCGAAATCCTATAAAAATATGGTGATTGACTTTAAGTACGCTATTAACAATACCGCAGAAAAAATCAATCAAGAAAGTACGGGTAAAGTAATGTTACAAGGTAACAAGTATCATTTATCATTTATGGGGGTTACTAAAATATTTGACGGTAAGAAAATATACACGATTGTTCCTGAAGACGAGGAAATAACTGTCTCAAACCATGATGAGAATGATGCCAATGCCATGTCGCCTAACAAGATTTTTACCTTCTTTAAAAAAGGATTTAAATTTGCTATGGACATCAAACAACCTATAGCAGGTAAAACCATTCAGTACGTAAAGCTAACACCTACAAGTGCTGCAGATAAGCGTAAAGAAATTTTAATTGGTATTGACACCAAAACCAATCATATTTATAACCTAATTGAAGTAGGTAAAAACGGAACTCGAACCACTTTAACAGTTTCTTCGTTTAAATTTAACCAAATGTTAGCAAAAAATCAGTTTACCTTTGTAAAAGCGAAATATCCAAATTATTATATTAATAAAGCGGACTAATCTGTAGCTTTTACGTATAACCACTCCATGAAAATAATTGATAAATATTTATTAAAATCATTTCTGATTACGTTTACTACGGTATTCGTAATCCTTTTTTTTATTTTCATATTGCAAAGTATTTGGTTGTTTATTGCCGAATTGGCCGGTAAGGATTTAGATGCTATTACCATCTTTAAATTTATCTTTTACTATTCGCCTATTATGGTGCCTTTGGTATTGCCATTGTCTATTTTATTGGCGTCTATTATGACTTTTGGTAGTTTTGCAGAAAACTATGAGTTTGCGGCAATGAAGTCGGGCGGAATATCTTTAGGACGTGCCATGAAGTATTTAATTGTTTGTTCGGTTTTGTTTAGTGGTATTGCTTTTTTATTTGCCAATAACATCATTCCGGAAGCGCAATACCGTTTTATTAATTTAAGAAAATCTATTATCCAAACCAAACCAGCTATGGCTATTGGTGAAGGGCAATTTAGTAAAATAGGGACTACAACTACCATACATGTAGAAAAGAAATCTGGGGAAAACGGCTCGTTTTTAGAAGGCATTACGATGCACATGAAGAAAGGGGAGTTTAGCACGGTTACTACCGTTATTAAAGCCAAAAAAGGCGTATTGAAAAGTGATGAATCGACCAATTTATTGCAGTTGGATTTATTAGATGGGAATTATTACGAAGACATTCAGCCTAAAAAATTTGAGGATCGCGACAAGCTGCCTTTTGCTAAAAGTAGTTTTAAGAAATATACCGTTACTATAGATTTGGCGAAACTTAATGGCGCTTCTGAAGACGGTGCTGAGATTGTAAACGCCTATAATATGCTTAACATGAGCGAATTGAAATACACCATCGATTCGTTGCAATCCAGTTTTAATAATGACGTGCTTTCGTATAGTGAAAACATTGATAAAACTACCGAGAGTTTAACCGCTAATGCAGTTGTGCCTATTGTTAATAAAGTGGAATTGCCAAAGTCGAAGAAAGTGTCTGGCGATTTGATGTCGCTTTTTCCTTCAGATAAAAAAGCCTTGGTGGTTGATGTAGCCAAAAACAATATCAACAACACCATTTTTTCATTAGATGGGTACAAAACCGATTTGGAATTTAAACAAAACAACATCAACGACCACTGGATTGGGTATTACGATAAATTATTAGTGGCCTATTCGTGTTTGTTGATGTTTTTTATTGGTGCTCCGTTAGGTGCCATTATTAGAAAAGGCGGGTTGGGCTTGCCTATTGTATTTGCGATATTGATTTTTATAATCTTTAATTTTGCCAATACCTTTGGTAAGAAATTAGCCGGACAAGATGCCATTTCTCCTTTTATAGGAACGGCTGCAGGTGCTTTGATACTTACACCATTTGCGATATTATTTACGTACAGAGCCACTAAAGATATGGGATTGACTATCGATTTAGATTGGCTACTTGTACCTATTAAAAAAATGTTTACGAAACAAAATACTAATTCGCTACCTGGCGAAAACATTACAACTAATGAGTCATAAAATACAACTGAATACCATAGAAGAAGCCATTGAAGATATCCGTCAGGGTAAAATGATTATTGTGGTAGATGATGAAGACAGAGAAAATGAAGGCGATTTTTTAGCTGCTGCTGACAAAGTTACGCCAGAAATGATCAACTTTATGGCTACGCACGGAAAAGGGCTTATTTGCGTTCCGTTAACCGAATCGAGATGTAAGGAATTGGAATTGCATACCATGGTGACAAACAATACAGACAACATGGAAACGGCGTTTACAGTTTCTGTAGATCTAAAAGGGAATGGGGTTACCACCGGTATTTCTGCTGCCGACCGTGCTAAGACTATTGAAGCCTTAGTGCATCCAGATACGAAACCTTATGAATTGGGACGACCAGGACATATTTTTCCTTTAATTGCCAGACAAGGTGGGGTGTTACGAAGAACAGGACATACAGAAGCAGCCATTGATTTTGCGCGTTTGGCAGGGTATTCTTCTGCTGGTGTGATTTGTGAAATCATGAATGATGATGGTACAATGGCACGTTTACCAGAATTGGTAGAGGTGGCTAAGAAATTCGATTTGAAATTGGTTTCTATTGAAGACTTAGTGGCGTACAGAATGCAACACGACAGCTTGATTAAGAAAAAAGAAGACTTTGAAATACAAACCCGTTTTGGAACATACCGTTTGCGTGCGTATTTGCAAGTTACGAACAAACAAGTACATATTGCTTTAACTAAAGGAAGTTGGAGTATGGGTGAGGCCATTTTGACTCGTATTAACTCTACGCAAGTCACGAATGATATATTGGGTAGTTTAACCGATACTTTAAATAAAAAGTTAGAAGATATCTTTAAGAAATTTGAATCGTATGATAAATGTGCGATTTTGTTTATCAATCAGGAAATGCAGTCGGTGGAATTGTTGGATCGTTTGGCCGAGTTGAAACGCTTGCAAGCTGCAGGTGATTTTACGACACCACGAATTGCTGTAGATACAAAAGACTTTGGTATTGGTGCGCAAATTTTACATGATTTGGACATCACTAAGATTAAGTTATTAACCAACTCTTACCAAAACAAACGTGTGGGAATGATAGGTTACGGCTTAGAAATAACCGAATATTTAAATTATTAATTAAAAACGCAGGTAGTAAATATTGACTATCAGCTATTTAATAAAAACTTCTAAAAAAAGTAATGCAATTGTTTTTTTAATAGAAAAAACCTTTTATATTTGCACTCGCAATACGAAAGTAGTGCACGTCTTATTGGAGAAATGGCAGAGCGGTCGAATGCGGCAGTCTTGAAAACTGTTGACTGTAACAGGTCCGGGGGTTCGAATCCCTCTTTCTCCGCAACAGAAAACCCGAAACGAAAGTTTCGGGTTTTTTTATGCGATTGTCCTTCGACATGCTCAGGATGGCTTGATGGGTGAAGGGTTGTCCTTCGACAGGCTCAGGATGCAGGTTTGTTGTTGAGTTGTTTGTTGTTTAGCTGTTTATGTTTTTGCCACGGATTAAGGGATTAGAGGGATTTTGTTCTTCGATATGCTCAGGATAGCCTGATGGGTATAGGGATTTGGGTATAGGGTATAAGGTTTGTCCTTCGACAGGCTCAGGATGCAGGTTGTTCTTCGGCAAGTTCAGGATGAAAGAATTAGGATTTTCATAATTATAAAATAACCATTATCTTTGGGAAGTAAAATACTAGTATTTATGAAAATGTTTGTAGTACTTCTATTACATGTTAAATATTCATTATACTAACTAAGGATTAACACGAATATATTATGAAAAAAGCAATTTTATTATTTACTTTTTTATTATTTAGTTTACAAATAGTAGCACAGTCTAAAAAAGAAATCATTGAAACTTTAAAAATTCGAATTGATAGTTTGCACTCAGAAATTAAAAATCGAGATATCAATTTTGAAAAGGCGCAAGCAGCAACCGAATCAAACAAAGAAGCTATACAGCAAACTATATCTAAACTAGAACAAGATATTGCATATTTAAAAGGGCAAATGGATGTTATAAAAAAAAATGGAGATAAATTGTTAGAAAAAAACATGCAACTTATTAATACAGTAGCAGTACTTAAAGATTCCATTTCTGTTTTGCAAAATAATTTAGCCGCTAATGGGTCTTCATCAACTGATAGTGATTTTAATAGAAAAGCAAAAGCAGCTTTTGATAGTGTTAATAACGATGAATATACAAATAATGTCTTTGATAATATATCTGTGGAAAACGATATAATTAAAGATTCATTTAATCAAGTTTGTAATGATGAGGGATGTGTATCTTATGTATTAACGGATCAATTTTTAGTAATGTCTTATAGAGTTAGTGGCGCAGCTGACATGGGTACCTATATAATTGACTTAAATTCTGGAAAAAATATAATCCATGATTACGATCGTTATATTTATGTTACTGGTTTTGATAAACAAAAAAATGTATTGAAAATAGAAACAGACAATCTTGATAATATTGGGCGTTACTGGAAAAAAGGTACTTATAATCTGAAAACCAAAATTTGTCAATTGGGTAAGAAGGAATATTAAGTTCAATCAAAATATAAAATTTTTTTAGATAAAATTATATAGAATTCACTAAAAAGGTGCTTAATATAAATTGAAATTGGATTTAGAATTCCCTCAATAATAAAACGAATAGCTGCTCGTACTTCTATAAAACGTGTGGTGCGTCATAATTTGGGTTTGAAAGCTCCAAGAGGTTTGGGGTGTTGTCCTTCGACAGGCTCAGGATGCAGGTTGTTCTTCGACAGGCTCAGGATGGCGGGGGATGTTTGTGGTTTATCCACGGATTAAGGGATTAGAGGGATTTTGTCCTTCGACAGGCTCAGGATGCAGGTTGTTCTTCGGCAAGTTCAGGTTGGTAGAATTAGGATTTTCATAATTATAAAATAACCGTTATCTTTGGGCAGTAAAATACTAGTATTTCTGAAAATGTTTGTAGTACTTTTATTACATGTTAAATATTCATTATACTAACTAAGGATTAACACGAATATATTATGAAAAAAGCAATTTTATTATTTACTTTTTTATTATTTAGTTTACAAATAGTAGCACAGTCTAAAAAAGAAATTATTGAAACTTTAAAAATTCGAATTGATAGTTTACATTCGGAAATTAAAAATCGAGATATCAATTTTGAAAAGGCGCAAGCACTAGCCAATTCAAACAAAGACGCTTTGCAACTAACTATTTCTAAACTAGAACAGGATATTGCATTTTTAAAAGGGCAATTGGATGTTACTCAAAAAACCAATGATAAATTGGTAGAAAACAATACGCAACTTACTATTAGAGTAGCTGAGCTTAAAGACTCTATTTCTACTTTACAACAAAATATTGAAGCGCAAGAAGCACAGCCTATTTATAGTGATTTTGATAGAAAGGTAATAGCTGCTTTTGAAAAAATTAAAAACGATGAAAGTACAAATAATATGTTTGATAACATATCTGTGGAAAGAGATATTATTAAAGATTCATATAATCAAATATGTGAAGATGGCTGTGTGTCTTTTGTATTAACGGATCAAATTTTAGTACTGTCTTATTCGGCAGGAGTAGCATTTATGGGAACACATATAATAGATTTGAACACGGGAAGAGAGTTAATGGATGGAAAAAATTCGTACGTATATGTTACTGATTATAATGAAGAAAGGGGTCTTTTGAAAATACAAACTAGTGGTATTGATAGTAAAGGTCGTTATATTAAGGAAGGTACTTATAATTTAAGAACTAGAACGAGTCAATTAATTAAAAAAGAATATTAATACTTTTAAGATCTAATATTTTTTAATTTTTAATAAAAATATATGAATAATATGTTAATTTTAGTTAAATAAATTATTTTTTATATATTTGAACATTAATAATCAAAAATTGAACTATGAAAAAAATTTTAATGCTTTTACTATCAGTTTTATTAGTTGGATGTAATTTTTTTAATTCATCTAAAAAAATTGAATTAATACCGTTTCTTCAAAAAGATAAATATGGATATTTTGATTTAGAAGGAAAGATTGTAATTAATCCTCAATTTCAGTATGCATCAGCATTTAGAAATGGAATTGCTTTAGTTAAAACTACTGGAGATGAAGGTAAGTGGGGTTACATCGATAAAGATGGAAAATTTGTAATTAATGCCACCTATAAAGATGCTACTGTTTTTCAAGAAGGTATTGCATGGGTAGTTTCTGAAAATTCTGCACCAACAGCCATTGACCCTAAGGGTGAGATAAAATTTACTTTAAAAGAAGCTG
Source organism: Flavobacterium sp. (assembly GCF_040382755.1). Classification (GTDB taxonomy): domain Bacteria; phylum Bacteroidota; class Bacteroidia; order Flavobacteriales; family Flavobacteriaceae; genus Flavobacterium. The sequence goes on along the minus strand of NZ_JBEIET010000010.1, from coordinate 23,104 downwards.
AAAATGTTAGATTATTTTCTGATGAATTAGCGGCTTTTTCTAAACCAGATTCTACATCAACAATATGGGGATTTGTTGATAAATCAGGAAATCAAGCCGTAAGTCCACAATTTACTGAAGTTGGTGATTTTAGTGATGGCAAATGTGCGGTAAAGAACAAAGAAGGTAAATGGGGTTTTATTGATAAGTCGGGTAAAATTATTATTAATTATCAATTTGATTCAGCTGAGAAATTTGTTGATGGTAAATCTATTGTGTATTTAGACAAAAAAGCAGGTGTTATTGATAAAGATGGTAAGTATATTATAAACCCTCAATTTCAATATGCTTTTATTGATGAAGACAAATATTTAATTTATCAAGATGATAAAGCAGGATGGTGTGATGATAAAGGTAAATTTATTATTAATCCACAATTTACATCGGCATCTTCATTTGGTAAGAATAAACTTACAAGTGTTAAAAGTGCTGATAAATATGGATATATAGATGAGGAAGGTAAAATCATGATTAATCCTCAGTTTGATGAAGCTTCTCAATTTTTTGGTGATGTAGCCATCGTTAAAACAGCGGATAAATATGGTTTGATTGACAAAGAAGGGAAATATGTTGTAAACCCTCAGTTCGAAGAAATAGGATATGATTTATTTGCTTACTTGAATGATTTTAGTTACAAAAATTCTGTAACTTCTGACTATTTGGATGTTGACGCGATACTAAAAGTGGTTAATGTAAATAATCCTGAGAATTTAACTTTTAACGATTCTTTCCAAACGATCCTTACTAAAATAAATAAGACTATGGATGATTATAGTGCTTATGATGATAATAACTATGTATTTAGAAGCAAGCCTATCAATAAATCTGCAAATTATTCTTTTGCATTTATGGGTAATATCAAACAATATGATTATTGGGATTCTTCGTATTATATGATAAACGGAAATCCTACAGGATTTTTCTATACTATCAATTTACAGGGTACTGCATATGGTAAAACCGAAACTATTCAAAAGGCGTTTGAAAAGAAATTAACAGGATATACGCCTATGAAAAAAGGATATATTAGTGGTACCTATACAAGTGTGTATAAGTGTAATAAAAACTATGTTATTACTTATTCTGAATATTCAAACAAAGTGTATTTTTATATTTTAAATCCAAGTTTTGATATTGCTAATTATATCAGTAGAATTTCTGATAAATCTGATGTCAATGCAAATGATGCAGTAGAAGATGTTGCTGTTGACAGTGCTGCTGCTGTAGCTGTAGATACTGCTGCTGTTTCTAATGATTATTATGGAGATTAAAAATCAATAAATAAAAAAAAATGGCTATTTTGTAAAATAAATAGCCATTTTTTTTTATTTTAATTTTAAATGTATTCGATATAAAATTAAAATAATTATTAGGGTTTTAGTAACAAATTGTGTTTTAAAATATAAAACATTCAACTACAATTATTTTTTTTTCTATATTTGAAAAAGTATTATTTTTTAAACTCGTGTTAAAAAGGAATTTTAAATTAAACAAAACATCAATAAAATAGCTTTAATGAAAAGAATATCTCTTATTTCTAACTCCAGTATACAGTATCATAAATTTGAAGCTGAGATTAATTTAGATTTTGCTAAATCCAATAAGGTATATTTTCATCAACCTTTTGATTCAAATATTTTAGATTTTACTTTTGATCCTCTTTTTAAAACCGTTATAAACGATACAGAAAGGTATTATAGAAAACAAGAGTTAGTAGAACGAGATTTTATTGTTAACAACAGATTAAAGGATGATGTTGATATTAATGCATGTCATCCCGTTACTGATTTTTATGAAACGAATAATCTTAAAAAAGCATTAAAGCATTTTAAGAAAAAATGGATTCCACTTCCGTATTTTAAAGACAATTCTATAAATAAAGACGTTTTGTATCCAACCGATTGGGTTCGATTGTATTTTGATTGTGATGAAGAATACAATAAAATTCAAATTGTTTTAGCTGTAGACACTACGTTAGCTAAAAGCGAAATGGATAAGACAGGACCTCAACTGAGTTTGAATCCTGACGAAAATATTTTTAAAATTCATACGAATGAAATAAATATAAGTAACTTTTTATTTAGTACCAATTCTTCTAATTCTTGGATTGAGGGATATTTAGCAGATGTTTTTTATGGAAAAAATGATGAGTTAAGATACGAGCAACCAATAAAACAATACGTTTCTCATTATATTTTGTTATTGAAATGGATTGAGAGTTTGAAGGAAACACCAGAGTTGCAATTGTTTACAGATGATATTAAGAAAATCCCAGTTGATTTAGTTATAGATATTGGTAACTCGGCCACTTGTGCGTTACTTTTTGAAAATCAAAACGATACTGCTTTTACTTTTGAAAAAGTAAAGAAAATAAATATTCAAGATTATACAAATCCTCATTTAGAATATAATGAACCCTTTCCTATGAATTTGGTTTTTAGGGAATCTAATTTTGGGAATATTAATAAAGATAAGTACCATAACAATAAATTTACGGTTCCTAGTTTTGTACGTATAGGTTATGAAGCAGAAAGTTTAATTAACACTTCGGCTATTAATCTTAATCTTGGTTATGAATTAAAGACGTATAACTCTAGTCCAAAACGATATTTATGGGATAAAAATCCAGCAGATAAAGAATGGGAATTTTATCCTACCGATTTTAGCAAAATAAAGAAGGTATATCTTAGCGGTATTTCTGAACAATTAAAAATTGATGGTGAATTAACTAATGGTGCTGTATTTGGATCAAAATCATTATTTTCGAGAAATTCGTTAATGAAGTTTGTCTTTTTAGAGTTATTAATTCATGCTTACGTACAAATAAATTCATATAAATTTAGAGAAGAGCATGGCAATTTAACTGTTCCGAGAACTTTAAAGCGAATTACAATATCTTGTCCTACTGGAATGATTCAATATGAGCAAATTGCTTTACGCGAAGCAGCTGAAGACGCTTGTAAATTATTGAATAACTATGTGAAGTTTTATTTTGACTCCAATGATAATAAGTTTTGGTTTGAATTACCAGAAATAATTCCATCTATAAAAGATATTGCTAAAAAATTACCAGATTTAGAAGAAAGAAAAGATTGGATATATGATGAGGCAACCAGTTGTCAATTGGTATTTATTTATAGTTTATTATCTAAAAAATTACAAGGTAACAATTATGTAATTGAAAATTATTTATTTAAAAATAAAGATAAAATTACTGTTGGATCTATTGATATAGGTGCTGGAACTACTGATGTAATGATTGCAAATTATTCTTTAAATAAGGAACATAAAACAATAAATATTAAGCCAGATCCTCAGTATTGGGATAGTTTTAAGTTAGCGGGTGATGATTTATTGAAAGAGATAATTCAACAAGTAATTATTGAAGGAACACATACTACTTCTAAAGATGAAGGTTGTACAGGAGTAATTGAAAATTTTGCTAAAGCAAAAGGTATAGACAATGTTTCTGAAAAGTTAAATGGTTTTTTTGGCCAGGATACCAATAAAATTGGTTATGTAGCTAAAATGATGCGTAAAGCATTTATTCATCAAGTGGCAATTCCTGTAGCTATGCATTATTTAAAAAATGCTAATAGTACAAGTAATTCGATAGTTACCTTCGAACAAATCATAGGAAAAGAATTTAAAAACAAAGAATTAATAACCTATTTTGAGAAACATTTTGGTTTTAATTTCTTAGAAATAAAATGGAATATTAGTGCTGAAAAAGTAAATGCCATTACTAATTCTGTTTTCGACAGTATTGTTAAGCAACTTTGTTTGGTTTTGAATCAATATCAATGTGATTATGTGGTACTTTCAGGAAAACCATGTTCATTGAATAGTCTTGAAGATATCTTTTTAAAATACCTTACCCTTTCTCCAAATAATTTGGTAAATTTAAATACGTATTGGATAGGTAAATGGTTCCCTTATTCGGATCATCGAGGTTTTGTGGAAGATCCAAAAACAATGGTAAGCGTTGGTGCCATAATTGCGTTAATGGCAGGGAAACTGAATAAAATAAATGACTTGAAAGTTAATACTGAGATTATTAAACAAAAATTAGTTTCAACGGCTGATTATATCGTAAAAAGTAATCATAACGTTAAAGAAGTTATTCTTACACCGAAAAAAAATGAGAATACAGTATTAATTCAGGCTTTACCTTATCAATTTGGATATGCAAAATATATATCTAAAAACTATCCTGTTTCTGATTTATATAGCATTAGCTTGGAAGATTCAGAAATAAGTAAATCTGTGAAAATTCGTTATCCGAATAAAGATAATTCATTTTATGAGGAACAGATTAATATTGAGAAAAATAAAATATTTCAAAACTTACCATTAAAAATTACTTTGTCTAGAGAATTAGATGATTCAAAAGAACAATTGAAAATTGAAAGTATTGAAGATGCAGAAGGAAACGATAAGTCGAATAAATTTTTTAAACTTAATTATCAAACATTAGATAACGAAAATGGTTATTGGTTGGATACATGCGAGTTTATTTTAAATGCTAGATAATACATTTATGAAACATTACTCAGAACAAGATATAGCGTCTTTAAAGGAAAATATAAAACTTAATATACTTAAATTAACCGATTCTGTGAAATGGGTCGAAAGTAATTTAAAATATGAAGAGAAAAATAATCTTTTATTAAAGTTAAAAAACACCCAGAATACTTTTAAGAAAGTGTATGACAATGTTGATTCTAAACCAGTTATTGCAATTTTTGGTGGTAGTCAGGTTGGTAAATCGTACCTAATTAAAAACTTATTAAGTAGAAAGGGGCAACCGTTTGTAATTAAAAATAAGGAAGAGGAATATGATTTTCTTAAAGATATTAATCCTCCTGGAGTAGGTGCAGAAAGCACAGGTGTAGTTACTCGATTTACAGTTGATAGTACTGTTAAACATGAAGATTTTCCAATAAAAATTAAATTATTATCGCCAAAAGATATATTGATTATTATTTTAGATTCATTTTTTCTGGATCTTAAAAAAATTAATGCTTTTTTAGACCGTAAAGAATTAGACTTACATGTTAAGTCTTTTGAATCTAATTATGCTAATTCCAAGCAAAATGTATTATCCGAATTTGACATTTTAGAAATAAAAGAATATTTTGACAATCATTTGAGCAACCATACTATTTTATTTGAAGGATTGATAGAAACGCGTTTCTTTGAAAGAATTGGTAAAATTATAGATGGGTTTGATGCTAATGAATGGTTAACTATTTTTGATGTATTATGGAATAAAAATGCGCATCTTTCGACCCTTTTTCAGAAATTAATTTCTAATTTAGAAATTTTGGAATTCGATTCAGAAGCTTATTTAGGTTTTGATGAAGTACTGCGAGGTGCAGGAGAAATTTTAGATGTAAAACGTTTAAAAGAATTAAATGATTCGACAAAACAAACGACTATAAAAAAAGAAAGTGGTGAGGAAATTAAAATAAACCTTTCGATACTAGCAGCATTAACTGCAGAGCTTATTTTTTCTATACCCAAGGAACTAGTTGACGATAAAGAATTTTTGAAAAATTCTGATTTATTAGATTTTCCTGGTGCAAGGAGTCGATTGGCAATTGGAGTAGAAGATATTGACGGCGATGTATTACCCGACATGCTATTGAGAGGTAAAGTATCTTATTTATTTAATAAATATTCGGATGATTTTAATATAAACAATCTTTTGTTTTGTACAAACGACAAACAATTGGATGTAAATGAAATCCCTTCTTTATTATTCAATTGGATATCCAAAAACATTGGTTCTAATTCACATGAGCGTTCTAGTTCGCTTAAAGAATCTAAAGTTCCTCCATTGTTTGTAGTATTTACATTTTTTAATAATCAATTAAAATTTGATACCACAAATGATTTTGAATATAATGACGATTATAGAAAATTAGATTATAAATGGGATACACGTTTTAATCGATTTTTTAAGAATGAAATTGTAACTCAAACTAAAGATTGGCATACAGATTGGACCAAAGAACACGGAAGTTTTAAGAATTTTTACCTTTTAAGAGACTTTAAATATTCTACAGATTCCTTTGATGGTTTTGAAGAAAACGGCTACGAATTAAATTTAAAAGAAGACCGTATATCCTTTTTTGAAAAATTAAAATCTTCTTTTTTGAACTTTGAATTTGTTAAAAATCATTTTAATTCTCCAGAAAGTAGTTGGGATGATGCCGCTAATTTAAATAATGATGGGTCTGAGTTAATTATTACTAATTTATCTGAAGTATCAAATAACCTTACAAAAACAAACCATTACATAAATAAGCTAAATAATTTAATTGTAGAGGTTAAAAAAGATTTAAACAAACATTTACACACTGATGACTTGTCTGTTTTAAGAGCTAATAGCATGAAAAGTGTGAATGATATTCAATTTTCTTTGAACTCATTATTGACAAAAGATCTAACGGCTTTTAATAAGTTAATTAAATTATCGTCATTACATCCTGTTGAAATTTATAATTTATTAAATGAGAATATTGTAGTTAATGTTAATGAAAAAAGCGCCGACAATTTTGATCAGACCAATATTTTAGTATCTCAATATCCTGAACTCAAAACAGTTAATTCAATAGATGAAGCCATCGAAATATTGAAATTAAATTTATGGTTATCCTCAAATGAAGAAGTAGAGCATTTTTTGACTCAGAAAGGAATTAAAAAAGAGAATCTATTTTCAAGTAATGAAACAAAATCAAAAGCGCAATACTTTACAGAATTGGTATTAAATTATTGGGGTTCAAAAATTAGTAATGCCTCTAATTTTGATTATTTTATTAGCAATGGATTAAGTCAAAATAGTTTATCCTTTTTGGCAGATCATTGGATAAATATTATTGATAATAGAAATATAAAAATAAAATTAGAACGAATATTAAACGATGTTGTTTCAGAAACTGCAACTAACCGTGGTGTTGAAGAATTTTTAGCAGAAACATTTTCATTAATAATTAATGAAATTGTGATGAATTTTGATTTGAACTATTTTACTTCTGAAGAGTTAGTTGAAATTGAAAATTTAAAAAGCAACAATAATTTTAATTATTACCATCCTACCACAGCCGTTGATGTAAATTCTATTGAAAATTTATTTGAAAACAATGTTGATGAAAAAACTACTGTAAACAGTGTTGTTTTAGAAAAATACAACAAATGGATTGAATTTTTTAGAATATCATTATTAGTAAATTGTGGTTTTGTAAACTATGACGAGAATGCTAACAACCAGTTAAAAGCGTTGATGAATGATTTTAATGATTTTAAATTAAATTAGTTTTATGAATAAGTTCCATCAAATTCCAACTGATTCATTTGTACCTATATCTCATGATAATAGTTATTTATTCAATCATTATGATAAAGTAGCTAATTTTTTAGCTTTCAATCTTGAAAAGAATTACAAAAATATTTTAGCAAAACCCGTTCAAAATGGTTATGCTTTTGATTGGTTTTCCAATTATGATAATTTGAAAAACATTAATGAACTACCAAAGTCAGCATCGGAAACTGAATTACTGAAATATTGGGAATTTATTGATGTGATACAACATAAAATTAGTCAACTTTCTGATTCAAATGATGAAAACAATACAAACTGGGCAGAACTTTTAAGTAAGGTTTTTGACCATCAGAATAATTTTATCTTTTCTAATGGAACTAATTTAAGTATTGTTTGGGGTTGGAAATTTGACAACATTCAAAATTACAAACCAAATTTTGCGGCAAAAATCGATTCAATATACCAAATAGAGGAACCTATTGAAAGTCAACCGACACCTATTCCGCAAGATGTTTTGGAAGAAGAGTTTATTGACGAACCCGTTGAAGATGAAGAAATTCAACCGGATAATTTGGATGAAGAAATTAAAGAAGAAACTAGTTTTTTAGAATTTTTAAAATGGTTTGCTTCTACATATTGGTGGTTATTATGGGTATTAACAGCATTAATAGCTTTTGTCTTTTTTATTAAGTCATTTGCTTTTGAAATCAATTAATTATGAGAAATTTTTTTTATAAATATTGGGTATTATATTATATTTTATTTTTTCTATTATTAGGATTATTGATTTATGCGCTGTTATGGACACCAGATTTAAGTCGTTATACTAATACAATAAATGATTTAAATAATGAATTAAAAGACTGTAAAAAAGTTGTTCCACCGACAATTGATAATGATTCAATTAGAGTAATAAATAATGATGGAGAATTTGGATGTTTAAGTTATACATTAGTTTGGAATTCACCAGATGATTTAGATTTACATGTTATAGATGCTAAATCTAGCCATATTTTCTATGATAAATACTGTAAAAGTGCTGATAATTTATTTTCAAGTGCTGGTGGCCAATTGGATATTGACCTAAATGCTGGTAGTGTTCAAGCAGAACAGCCTGTTGAAAATGTATATTTTAAATGTATTCCCCCAAAAGGAAATTATATTGTAAAAGTTCATATGTTTGAAAAAAGAACTTCTAATCCAGTAACATTCGAATTAATTGTGAGAGAAAATGGTAAAATTATTAAGGAAGTTCAGGGTAAATTAGATACTCAAAAGCAGCTAATTGAAATTTTAAATTACAAGTATGATGCAAAACAATAAATATCCTTTTCGCTATTATGCCTATTTATTTTTAATGCTATTGTTTGCTATTATATTATGGTTGCTATTTTTTTATTTTGTACCCATAAATAATTTGAAAAACAATTCGATTGTTGGTAAACAACTAACCGAAAATGAATATTGGCAACAAGATTATTTACCCAAACAAGTTGGACAAATAATACCTATTGATACAACAAAAATTATTAATGACTCTTTAAACAGAAGAAGGATAGTTTCAAATTTAGTGAATATTGCAATTAAAAATACGAGCAATTCCATAGCTAAATTTGCAAGTGAATTAAAACAAAGTTATCCTTCAGACGATTATAAAATAATATATATTGATAGTGTTGTTAATAGACTTCAAGTGGAACTGCCTGAAAAAGATAGAGAAAATTTTAAAGTTGACGTAAAGACAAAATTGAACCAATACAAATTATTAGTTTGGGACGAAATGCTGTTTGATAATGTAAAGAATTTTAATGACCCAAAAATAAACGACAACAATTCCAATTGGTATTTGAAAACTATTAATATTGATAGAGCTTGGAATCAAACAACTGGAAACAAAAATATTATAATAGCAGTAATTGACAATGGATTCGATTTAAGTCATCCAGAGTTGAAAGATAAATCTGTAAAACCTTATAATGTAATTGATAAATCGACTAATGTAAGCCCTAGTAATGAAAATCATGGTACTCATGTGTCTTCTACTATAATAGCAAAAGGTAATAATAATCAAGGTTTGGTAGGTATTTGTCCAGATTGTTCATTTATGCCTATAAAAGTTGAAGACCAAAACGGAATGATGTCAAATACATATATTATTGACGCCATTTTATATGCTATTAAAAATAAAGCCGATGTAATTAACTTATCACTTGGTATGCAAATTCCTTCAGGGGTAACTATACCTGTACAAGAGCAAAAAGATTATATAAATTCAAGTGCTAAGGATGAAGAAGAGTTTTGGGATGATTTATTTAGCTATGCTAATGAAAGAAATGTTACTTGTGTATTAGCTGCAGGTAATAGTAATATAATGACTGGATTTGATCCTTTTCAAAGATCGAAAAACACTATAAAGGTTGGTGCTATTGATAAAAATCAGAATAAAGCTAGCTTTTCAAATTTTGGACCAAACACCACTATTTATGCACCAGGAACAAATATTTATGGTGCAAAACCAGGAAATAGTTATGAAGTATTACATGGAACTAGTATGGCTGCGCCTATAGTATCAGGTTTTGTAGGATTATTAAAATCAATGAATAAGAATTTAACCAACCAACAAGTAATAAATATCATAAATAGAAATTCTGTAAGAGAAAACAACTTAAAAATACTTGACGTAGTTAGTAGTATCAATTAATCATAAATCAATATAAAATTAAAATAAATAAATGAAACAGCAAAAATTTTTATTCTTAGACCTAGTATCCTCCATTTTTCTATTAGTGATTCTGATAGGAAATTTTTTGGGTTTATTGTACATCACCGATGGTAATTTAGTAATTAGCTTACTTGGTAGTATGTTTTTAGTTGTATGTTACTTTTTTGTAGTACAACAATTGAAAAAAAATAAAGAGCTCATGATGAAAAATAATTTTCTACATGGTTCCATTCTTTTTTGGGTTTTCTTTTTATTGCTTGGATTTGTTAGTTTCAGTTTGATGTCGCATTCTATTAATATTGAATACAATTGTAAAGCTCAAATTAAGAAAGAAGCGACCAATAAAATAAAACTAGTTGATAGTTTAGCAGCTGAGTATAAAAAAAGGTCTAAAGATGATGTTTTAAATTTTGAAGCGCAACTAAAAACGAAGTTAACTAGTTTTAAGAGTACTAAAAATAATTCCATAAAAACTGAATTGACTCAAGATCCATATAAAGTAGATGCAGGTATACTAATTAACCCTGATTTTATTAATGTAGACCAAGTTGCAAGTGCTAAAGTTACTCCATACCAATTGAAAATTGAGAAAAACAATCAAAATATTGAAAAAACAATTGGTCTTAATAGCAAAAAATACCAAAGTGTTTTTGATAATTGGAAACGATTAAGTTTGGTTGCTACGTATTCTAAATTAAATGAATACGTTGTTGAGAATGTAGCCTTAATTAACACAAAAATAGCGGAATTACCTTTAGATAAAACGCTTTTTAAAGTTACACCAGATACGAATCAAATTCCTTTAAATGACCCAATAAAATTAAATAAACTCTATCCTCCGCAAATTGCTTTGCCATTAATTATTATATTAATTATACATCTATTTATTTTGATACCATTTTTAGCACACAAAGTAAGAGGATATAAAAATAGCACCCCTAAGAACCGAACTAATACTAATTCAAACAAGGGTGCTACAGACAAAAAACAAAAAGGTACAATCGAATTATAATACACACATGGACAATCATAAAAAAAACATATTACTTCAAAATTGTAATAATCTTGAACCAAATCAAATAATTTCAATAGTTCAAACAGGACAAATCACAATTGAAGAATTTAAAGCTGCTGGTTTGAGTCAGAATATAATAAACCAGATTTTAAGCTCTCTAACTACCAAAGAGCAAGCTGAAGACAAGGCTGCAAAAAAAAGTGAGTTACTTGAGAAAGTTGTAAGAGGAAGAGTAAGTGCCGACGAAATTAAAGCAAATATTAATAATGGAAACTTTAGTTTTGATGATTTACTGGATGTTGGTATACAAGAAAAAGTAGTAAACTCATTAAAACATTATTGTAATTCAAATAGAATTACTATGTTTAGAAACATTAGCCAACTTCCCCCTATGGAAGAAGGCAGAACAGATGTTTATTTTGTTGGTGTTCCAGGTTCTGGTAAATCTACTATGTTGTCTGGATTATTAAATGTAGCCAACAAAAGTGGTGTGTTAATGCCCGACATTTATAATAATGATGGTAGTATTTATCAAACACAATTAATATCTGACTTAAATAGAGGAGTGCTTCCAAATGCAACTGCATCAGGGTCATACAATTATGTTGCCCTCTCTTTAAAAGATGAAGATGGAGCCAAACATCCTTTTAATATTGTGGAAGTACCCGGTGAAAACTATGTTAACATTTTCAATAATGGAGATGTTGGTGAATTTTTAAACTACATTTCTAATAGTAATAAAAAGATATTAATTTTTGTAGTTGATTCTCTGTCGCATGACACAGGATATAATGATTCTAGTAATCAGTTAGATCAAAATTTAGTGTATGTAAATATATTAAATATGTTTAAGTCTAATGGTGTTTTAAATCAAACCGATGCTATATACATAGTAGCCAATAAGTTTGATGCTATAAAAGCATCAAGGTATGCAACTAATAATTCTAGCGATGATTCTTTAGCATTTGAATTTTTACAAGATGAGTTTAAAAATTTAATTGAGAATTGCAAAGATGCTCGAGACGAGTCTAAAAATAAATTTAAAATAAAAGTCCTTCCATTTTCAATAGGAAACGTTTCTTTTACTTCTATTATTGATAATTTTGACAAAGAATATTCTCAAGTAGTTATTGATAACTTAATAGAAGATTCGTTTGTTGTAAAAGGATCAAGATTTAAACTTTTTAGTTAATACAACATTAATATAAATAAAATTATGAATCAATTTGGATTAATTATACAAGAAACTACTGCAGGATCTAATCAGCAATTTGTTTCTTCACATTTAGACATTAATAGCCCTGAAATAAAAGAAACCATTACCGATGAAAGAACTTTAGCATCCCAACTAGCTAATTTATCTGATGTGTATTCGGTTCAAGTTACCAAAAACTATAAGGTGTATTCATTAATTGTTACCAATTTAACCGACTTTTTGGGTCGCTCTGGTTATTATGCGATTCGTCTTTATGGGCCTAAGGGAGTTAACCTTACAAATTTTGAAAGTATTTTAGCCAACATAAAAGTAAAATTCAATAATTATACAATTTCAAATACGCTTAACAATCAAAATTATGATGCTATTTTATCTAGTATTTTAATTGTTGAAAACGATAGAAAAGACATTGTAGCTCTTAAAAGTCCGATGAACTTTTTTTATTATTTTGATGATTTGAATTCAACTTTAAGTACGGTTTTCAATACTAAAGGGGTTCATTTAGTTCATAAAATATATGCTTTTAACAAGAATAAGGCAGTTAATGAAAGTATTGCACTTTCAAGTGGTTTAAAATCGTTTTCTCAAATAAATGCTTCTCAAAAAGAGATTAATATTGTTAATAATTATGGGGTTTTAAACGAATTGAAAATTAATGACCAATTGGTAGATTTTAATCCAAACCTTACTGAATTTAATGTTTTGTGTCAAAATAATGATGTTTTGGTTTATAATTCAAAAGATGACAAAACCTATAAAACCATCACTAATAATTTTATTTCCATAGAGAAAAAATTTATACCTAAGTCACAACCTCAAAACACTTATAATAAATCAACTACCAACAAGAAGAAAAACAATGAAAATGCAATGTATCTGATTGTAGGGTTTATGGTTTTGCTAATTGGAAGTGGTATGTTTTATTTTTTAGATAAAGATACCCCATCTGATGTTCCAGTTACTGTTACTGATGGAACAGGAACAGGGACAGGAACAGGAACAGGAACAGAAACAGGAACTCAAAACCCTCCTAAAGATAAAGTTAAAGGTTTTGAATTTAAAAAAAATCCGTATAAAAAAACGAGTGATTTTGAGTATACCACTTCGTATAATAATAAGTTAAGTAAATGCAAATTTGTTTTTACAGGTCCTAAGTGGTCATATTTTAAAGAAAACAAAAATTCAGCGATGGATTTTTATAAAAAAACGCTTATTAATTTTGATTTGACACCTGAAGAACAGGAATCTTTTATTGGGGAATTAGAGAAAATGTCTGGACATCCAATTTTAGAAGAAGCAGAAACAAAAAACGCAGCTAAATCAGTAAATGAAAATAAAGCCGCAACAACACCTAAAAATAATGATACTCAAAAGGAAAATACTAAAGTGAAACAAATTAAAAGTAAAGTTAAACCAGCAGAAAAAAAACCAGCAGAAAAAAAAGTCACAGAAAAACCGGATGAAAATAAAATATAGCAATATGATAAAAATAGCAGATAAAAATAGAAGTTTTGTGTTATTAATATTTACACTTTTTATTGGAGTATTCTTAATAGGTGGTATGCTTTTTTATGAAACAGATAGTCCTGTGATTGAAGGAGGGCTTGATGGAGGGCCTGATGGAGGTCCAGAATTTAAAAAAATAGAAATTAAAATAAGCGAATTAAAAAACAAAACGTTTGACCCGAGTTGCTTTAATACTATAAAAACAGAAATAGATTCTTATTATGATTTAGGTATTTATCAAAGTTCATCTAAAACATATTTAACAACTAAATTAACATCGGTATATTCTGATTTAGTATTTAATCAAACTGAATTATTTTTAACAAGTGATATTGGAACCAGTAAGGAAGTTTTAAGTTGGCTAAATCAATTGCAAAAAATTACTTCAAAAACATCAAAAATTGATAATTATAAAAATCAAATTAATGCTTATAATTATTACTCAATTACTTTGTCTAGAAAAGTAAATAATTTTATTTCTCCAGATACAACAAAATTTAATGAGGATATATATAAAAAACTTTTATTTGAAGTGAAAAATATGCCAAAATTAAATGTTAAATACAAAAACAGATATAAGTTTAATTCAATAAAAATTAATTTAAATACTAAATTAGATAAATTTAAATGTGAGTGGGCTACTGGTGGTCCTTGTTAACAAATAGAAATTAATACTCCTAAAATATGAGAAAATATTGCCTTATTTTAACAATAGTTTACAGTTTTACTTTTGCCCAAACAAAAGATTATTCTAAATTAAGCAAAGATGAATTAATTAATATTATTAATTCAAATGAAAAAGAAATAAAAAGTTTAAGAGAAAAACTAGTTATTGAAAAATCTGCAAAAGATAAATTAGAATCTAAGCAGAGTTTCTCTATAAATTCTGAAATTGCAGAACTTAAAAAAAGTATAAAAGAGACTAACAGTGTTTTTCTTAGAGAAATGTTTGATAATAAATATGTAAACAAATCATATTTAATGGAAACGGATTTAGGTATTGATGATATTTCAACACGTATTGAAAACTCTAAAATATTAATTACGAGTATTTTATTAGATGAAACAAATAAAGATGTTTTTGAAGTTTGTAAAAAAGCACTAATTTTTAATCAAAATTATTTGAAATTATTTGAAATTAGAAACAATGTCTTAAATCAAAAATACGATGTTCAAAAAGTTACTACCTCTATTAAAGAAATTGAAGATTTACCTATTTTAGATGAAAATTCAAAATTGGACGTAACAAAAAACAAAATTCGTAATTTATTAAAAAATTATCTAGAAAATACATGTTTCTTGAAAAAAACCCTAAGTGATTATAAAAGAGGCGGAGAAACATCAATAATGAAACAAAAATATTCAGAGCTTGAAAAATCAGATCGTTATAAAGATTATCCTTATCTAATAAAAATTATTAAAAAAATTAAAAATAATATTAATGATTATACTAATGATGATTTACAGCCTTGCGAGGAAGTAAAAACAACTACAACTGATCCGGTAAAATCAGAAGGGGTAAAAGAAGGCACTCCCACAAAAGAGAATGATCCGAAATCTGGAAAACAGTAAATAAATACATTCATCAAATAAAAAAAAATGAAAATAAATATTTTAACGTTATTGAGTGTTTTTATAACATTGCTTTCTTGTACTAATAATAAAGAACAAGACAAAAAAGCAATTGAAAAAAGAATGATTGAAATTGCAGATTCGGTATATGAATCCAAATCGAATTTAAAAAACAGTGAAATTACTTCAGATATATCTGAAGAGGGTAGTAGTATAAAAAACAGTTCAAATACTCTAATTTTCTCTGATGGTTCGGGTAAATATCAAATTGAGATTAATAATTCAAAAATTACTATTATTTATCAATACTTGAATTATGAGAAAATGAAGCCAGATTATGCTCAACTAATCAATAAAAAAATAGTTGTACCCAAAGATAGAATTTCTTATGAAGGTCAAAAAACAGATGAAGTATATAAAATAGAAGGAAAAAAATTATGTGTATATAATCCGGAATCTGATTTATATGATTATTATGACTTTCAACCAAATAAATCAACTTGCGCATTAAATTTATATTTTTAATTAATTATAGAAATTTATTAATATTAAAAAAAACAAATAGATGGTTACTAATACAATTCAAGGTCTGAATGAGCTAATAAAAAATAGACTAATAGAAAAAAAAGGCAATGTTAAATTAACTGAAAATAAAGACATTATTCTATATGGTGAAACCTTAGGCATTTCAGAAAATCAGTTGTTGTTTAAAATAATTGAAATTGGCGAAACTATTGATTGGGAAAAAGAAAACATAGCAATACCTGAGTCTTTTTCTACTGGATCTAACTCGTCAACTTTAACTAATGTTATTTATTGTAGTAAATGTAATGCGGCAAATGATAAAGGAGTTGCTATTTTTTGTGGGGATTGCGGCACAAAATTACTAACAGAACCTATTAGTCAACAGAGTCAAAATTACCCTCCATCTACTATAAAAAAGAAATCTAAAATGCCAATTATCTTGGGTGCTTCTGCTTTGGTAATTGTGGCTGTTTTAGTTGGTGTGTTTTTTTTAATTAAAAAAGAAAATGCAACACCACCAGTAGTAGTTCCTTCTGAAACCACTGATTCAAATCAAGTTCAGAGTGACGAAACTCCTATTTCTGAAACAGATACAACAAGTATAGTGCAGCCGACTTTAACGCTTACCAATCAAAATGATGCCTTGAAAATTCTTTCAAAATATTATTATGATATTAATAATTCTAATTTTGATGCCACAAATTATTTTAGTGAAAATGTATCACAATTCATAACAAAACGAAATGTAACACCCAATGATATAAATATTCTTTTTAATGAAAATGACGAGTTTGTTGAAGCTCAATCTCGCATATTAGATAACAGAATAATATTTGAAAGAACCGAAAACAATATAAGTTATTTTAAATATTGGGTAGACTATAATTGTTATAGAAGGTCTAAGAACAAATATCAATTTTGTAAGGTTAATGTTGAAGTTGGATTTAATGAAAATAATAAAATTGTATCCTACAAAGAATTAAAAGTTAGAGATTTAAGATTTGAAGACGTTGAAAAATATAATTAGAAAAATATAATTTAGTAATTTAAATAAAAGCTATGGAATCTATTGAAGGCTTAAATGAACTGATTAAAAAAAGACTTATTGAAAATAAGGGTAGTATTAAGTTAACTGAGAATATTGATATTATACTGTATGGAAAAGCCATTGGTATTTCAGAAAATCAATTGTTGTTTAAAATATTAGAAATTGAAGAAACTATTGATTGGGAAGCTGAAAAGCTAAAAGAACAAGAGTCTGTTGAAAAGCCAACTTGTCCAAAATGTAATTCTGTTTTTAGTTCGGATATTAAATTTTGCATTAATGATGGTGTAAAACTTGTTTATCCTGATAAATTAATACCAAAGTGCGTAATTTGTAAAAAAACCTATACAAATGGTGCTAAATTTTGTTCGAACGATGGTGGCGCTATTAAATTAGATGATGATGTTCTTTATCAAATTGAAGCCAATGAACCTTCAATAGAAAACACGAATACTAGTTTTCAAGAAAATAGTACTAATGGCACTACTTCGCAACAGCCAATTTATAATTTTCCTAAAAGATATAATAAAGCGCCAATTGGGAAAAGGTTTTTAGCTTATCTTTTAGATGCAATAATCACTTTAGCTTTGTTTTTACCATCATTTTATTTTCTTTTTAATATTTATTATGGATTATTAACTGACAATTATTATTATGAAGGTTACGATAGTAATTCTAATATAAAATTATTTGTTGGTATAGCTTTACTTATTTTACCTTTAATTTATTCATTAATCAAAGATGGTATTGGTGAAGGGCAAAGTTTTGGTAAGCGCGCAGTTGGCTTAATGGTTATAAATGTTAATACAAATACACCATGTACGAAATTGAATTCTGTAGGAAGAAATATCCTTTTTAGTATGATATCGAACATACCTTTTATTGGACTACTATTAGAAATAATTATGATTTTTGCAAATCCTGAAGGCAGAAAGTTAAGTGATTTAGGTGCTGGAACACAAGTAATTGATGTAAATGAATATAAAAACTCATAAGTTAAATGTTAATTTATAACATAACTTTGTGAATATTTTTATAGTGGAGATTTAGTTACTTGTATGATGCCCTGGTGAAATATTTACTGTTTTTAGAACGCATTATAATGTAACACTCTATTGTATTTGTTATTTAATACTTAATTGAAATTAACGAGGACACCGTATTTGTGAATTCGAAGCTCCTTAAGCGTAAAAATGAAACAAATAAAATTAATTTTTTAGTCTTTTAATGCAGTTAAAACAGATTGCTCTTTGAGGTACTTTTTCAATTCATCGAAGGAAAATTGGATGTTAATATGTGTGTCTAAATTTTGAATAGCATGTGGAAATTCAAAATAATGGTCCTTATAAATTACTAGTTTTCCTTCTTTGATATAAAATGTATCAAATATAGTCTCGGGAACTTCATTTACAGAAAATGCATTATTATATGTTTCCCTATCTCCAAAAGCATTAATCCATTCCTCCTCAGTAACGTCATTATAATCTTTTTTATGGATTGATAAAGCGCTTTGAATACGTTCTCTTATTTTAGCTTTAAATTCATTCAAACGATTGGAATCAATTTCATTTATCAACGCGATTTCTTTTTTATTACTCAAATTAAATACGTGATATATAGTTCCAGAAGACAAATATGCACTCATATATTCCCAGTAGTATGATACACTTAATATGTTTTTTTGAGCAAAGAGAATTTCTAATTTTGGAATTTTATTAGTTGTTTGATTTTTATATTCATTCATTTCATATAAAAGTGATGCATTATCTAAAAGCATTAATTGATTGTTTTTTGGAATTATTGCAGTCTGTTTGTATTTTGAATCCGTTTGAATTAAATTAACTTTTAATTGTTTCTTGCTGTTAGGTTTATTCCAAAATCCTTTTAGTGAATTACCCGAAGGAACCAAAGTAAATATTCCAGTTATGATATTTTCTTTACTTTTTTCTTCAATTATCCAGGTATTCCCATTTGTTTTTCCAAATAAATTAATACTGCTTCCGTTTTTTTTATAAAAATACGAACCTGAAATAGTATTGTTTAAAACATCCAGATTGATGTCTACCCATATTGGAATGTTTTCTTGAATATACCCTTCATAAGATTGTGCATTACAATTATTCCATTTTGTTACAACTAGGATTACTAATATTAGTGCTATTTTTTTCATATTTATTTGTTGAAGTATTACGGATTTATTTATTTTAAGTATTTGAATTTAAGATATTTATGTTTTATGCTAAATTAAACTTTTTTATAGAATGTTTAGTGAATTATTCAAATTTAAACTTTTTTTATTTTAAGAGTACAGCTATTATCAAACAATTTCGAAAAAATATATTTTTATGATACTCATTTACCATTGATGCTATCATATGATACTATAAAAGGTTGTTGAGTAAACGAGATGCTGAAACGCGTTCAGCAGGACAGCATTTCGATTTACGATTTACGATTTTCGATTTTCGATTTACGATTTGGGATTTGGGATTATTCGTTTCCCTTCGTAACCCAACTTTTATATTTTTTGCTCATAACTTTTTTTGCAAATGTTATTTTCTAAAAGAATACTTGCTTAATTTTGTGGTATATGAAACAGGCAGTGTTGCATTACACCAATACAAAAACCATATAAAACCGTAATGAAATTAAGAAGTTTACATACTACCACGCTATTTGAGTTTTACGCACCAGATTATACTACCGCATTAGACATTCCTTATGTTGATGTGGGTATTAGTGCGGGTTTTCCTTCTCCAGCTGATGATTTTATTGAACTGACTATCGATTTAAACAAGCATTTAATTAAGCATAAAGACAGCACGTTCTTTGCAAAAGTGAAAGGACATTCTATGAAAGATGCTGGTATTTTTGATGGCGACTTGTTGGTGATTGATAAAAGCTTGTCTCCTCAGGATGGTAAAATAGCCATTTGTCAGATTGATGGGGAATTTACCGTAAAACGCATCAAAATTGAAAAAGATATCGTTTGGTTGGTCGCCGAAAATGAAGACTATAAACCTATAAAAGTCACTGAAGAAAATGAATTGATGATTTGGGGGATTGTGGTGCATAGTATTAAATCTTTTTAATTGACAATTGATAATTGATAATTCGTAATTTCCAAATCGTAAATCGTAATTCGTAAATCAAAATGTTTGCCTTAGTAGATTGCAATAATTTTTATGCCTCTTGTCAGAGGGTGTTTGAGCCACATTTAATTGGAAAGCCGGTAGTGATTCTTTCTAATAATGATGGTTGTGTGATTGCGCGTTCTAATGAGGCTAAGGCGTTAGGGATTCCGATGGGGGCTCCGGCGTTTGAGTTTAAAAAGTTGTTTGAAGCGCATAATGTGTTTGTTTATTCTTCTAATTATGCGTTGTATGGTGATATGAGTAGTCGCGTGATGAATATACTGACGACTTTTAGTCCTGATATTGAGGTGTATAGTATTGATGAGGCGTTTTTGAAGTTTAATGGGTTTGATTTGTTTAACCTGGAGGATTACGGCAAAACCATTCAGAAGACGGTTACTAAAAATACGGGGATTCCTATTAGTGTAGGATTCGCACCCACAAAAGCTTTGGCAAAAGTAGCCAATAAAATAGCTAAGAAGTTTCCTGAACGTACCAAAAGTGTTTATGTGATAGACACGGAGGAAAAACGTATAAAAGCCCTTAAATGGACTAAAATTGAAGATGTGTGGGGAATTGGTAGGAAACACGCGAAACGTTTACAAGCGGTGCAGGTTTTTAATGCATATCAATTTACGCAATTGTCTGATGAGTGGGTGAGAAAACAAATGGCTGTGGTAGGGTTGCGATTAAAGCACGAATTGGAAGGCAAACCGGCCTTGGATTTGGAAACCCCAAAAAGCAAAAAGATGATTGCTACGACTCGGTCTTTTGAAAAATCGCTAACGAAATTAGAGGCGATATCAGAAAGGGTTTCTACATTTACCGCTTCTTGTTCGGAAAAATTAAGACGACAAAATAGTCATTGTAGTATGATTATGGTGTTTGTACAGACCAACTATTTTAGAAAAGACCAACCTCAATATTCAAGAAATATCGTAATCAATACCGACTTTCCAACGAACTCGACTATTGAGTTGAATCATTATGCGCAAATTGGATTGAAAGCTCTATTCAAAGAAGGGTATCATTATAAAAAAGCTGGGGTGATTGTTATGGGATTAACGCCAAACGACCAAACGCAGTTGTCGCTTTTTAATACTTCAAATCCAAAACACCAACCGCTGATGTCGGTTGTAGATAAGCTGAACCAAAGCTACGGGAAGAATAAAATTAAATTTGGAAATCAATCGTTAGGCAGACAATGGAAAATGAAACAGGAACAGTTGTCGAAAAGCTATACTACACGGATTGATGAGGTTGTTGTGGTGAGGGTTTAGTTGTTTGTCCTTCGACAGGCTCAGGATGCGGGGTTTTGTTTGTTGTTTGTTGTTTATAGTTTGTTGGAATTTGGAATTTGGAATTTGTTGTTTTGCCACGGATTAAGGGATTAGAGGGATTTATTTCCTTCGACAGGCTCAGGAAGGAGAATAGCTAATTTTGAAATAGTTGGTTTTACTTTGTAAAGCGGATGATGGGTATTATCGAATTATTGATAGTGTTTTTTTGGGTTGTTTTACGAATGCTATGCCATTCCAATTGTATTGGGATATAACACTTTGCCCAGATAGTTGAAATCCAGTCGTAAGATAAACGAAAAGCGTATGTTCATTTTCTTCTAGGAAATAAATACTTCTAGAAAACGATTCGGTTTTTCTGGTTTGGTATTCTTTAATGATTGGTTTTTTTCTTGGTTTTTTTGGATTTCTTTTGTCAACTATAAATTCCCATTCAAAACAACCAATTTCTGTAATAGTATCAAAAGATTCTCCATAATATTGAAAAAGCCAAGATGTCATGGTTTTAGTTAAAAAGTGGGGTAGTGCGTTTTTTGGCGTTGTATTCACAATAAATATTTTAAAACTTCATCCCAATTTGGATACTTTTCTGAACCAAACTGAATCCATTCACCTTGAAATTTGTCGGCACCATTATTTGCTCGGTCATCTATAAGTATATCACCTCTAATTAAATCTTTTCGATGTGTTAGTATAAGTTTTCTATTAACTATATCACCAAATTGTTCTTCTAACCACAGTCGCTTATCTGTCCAAGCCGTCGGATTGTTCCAAGGTGCCGTGCTTAAAAAATAGACTTCGTATTTATTTGAATTCATTAGATTTTGTACTGCTGTTACCGCTCCTTCAATAGGTTGTAAGTTTCTGAAAATATGCGGTATAGTATCTGGATGTTCATCGTAAGGAGGAATTTCCTTTAATGGATGGGAATGCATTGCCGATATAAAATCGGCAATGACACCATCTAGGTCTATGTGTAGTAGTTTTTTCAAGTTATATTTTGACACAACTTTTAATTCTTATTTTATCCGCTCCTGGAAACATGGAATTACACCATGCAGCCTCAACTGCTTCTCTGCCTTTGCCACTAGATGTACAATTTCTAAAAGTATCCGAATCCATCATAGTTTCAACTTCCTCGCCTTTAGAATAATTTCCTCTAATTACATCTACTCTAACTTTAACTTTAAACATCATAATTTAAAAATTTAATATTTTACCTACTCCTTTTTTATGTTGTTTTTCGGTTTGTTTCAACAGTTTTTTCTGTTGTAAGTAAAACAATAATTATTAAGTTTTACTCCAATTGCCACCCCGGAGAAATTCTAATTTTACATCTTCATCACAATTTTTACATTTCGTCCCAGTCCAGGAAATTGTAAAACAATTGACACAAAGTACCCCGCAGGTTGGACAATTCGCTCTTTTATCATTTTTTGACGAAAAAAATTTCTCTTCCTGTATTGAATTGCAATTATCACATTTAAATTTACCTCTTCCCATATCATATAATTTTATATTAAACCTACTCCTTTTTTATGTTGTTTTTCGGTTTGTTTCAACATTTATTTAATATTCTCTTTGTATTCCAAATCAACATTTCTCTATAAACTAAAGAAGTTGCACCTCCAGAAAGTTGATTAGCTAAAACTACAGGAATATCTTTGTAAAAATAGCATCCTAGATCTTCGTGTAAATTTTCGGA
>NZ_JBEIET010000009.1:0-37515 GCF_040382755.1 Flavobacterium sp. | reverse complement strand
GCTATTATTTGGACAGGTGCCAATACATTAAAAAATTCAACAGGTTATAACCTTACCCAATTGATGGTGGGAAGCGAAGGTACTTTAGGAATTGTAACCAAAATTGTTTTAAAACTAATTCCTAAAAACACACATAATGTATTGCTTTTGGTTCCATTTTATAAGGCTGAACAAGCTTGTGAAGCGGTTTCTGCTATATTCAGAGCCGGTATAATACCGAGTGCATTAGAATTTATGGAGCGTGATGCCATAGATTGGTCGGTTACCTATTTAGATGGTATTTCTGTTGATGTAAAAACAGAACATAAAGCCCATTTATTAATTGAAGTAGATGGAAATTACCCTGAAATTTTAATGCAAGAAGCAGAAAAAATATTGGAAGTGGTAGAGCAATTTGAAATCGATGAAGTGTTATTCGCAGATACAGAAGATCAGAAAAACGCCCTTTGGAAAATGCGAAGAGGTGTGGCTGAAGCCGTAAAGGCAAATTCTATTTATAAAGAAGAGGATACGGTTGTGCCAAGATTTGAACTGCCAAAATTATTGAAAGGAATTAAAGAAATTGGTTCAAAATACGGATTTCAATCGGTGTGTTACGGACACGCAGGTGATGGAAATTTACACGTGAATATAATTAAAGGCACAATGACTGATAGCAATTGGAAAACTGAAGTTCCGAAAGGTATAAGAGAAATTTTTGAGTTAACAGTCTCGCTAAAAGGCACTTTGTCTGGAGAACACGGTATCGGATTGGTTCAAAAAAACTATATGGATATTGCTTTTAACAAAGGTCATTTAGAACTTATGGAAAGAATAAAAGCTGTTTTTGACCCAAATAATATATTAAATCCTGGGAAAATTTTCCCTGACGAGTTGTAAAAAAAGCAGTTATTTCTTTAAGTATTCCAACAAAACAGGATCTGCGTTTTTAAACGTATTGTCCATTTCAGTAATGGTGGCAATTCGTTTTTTGTTTAATTTTATTAGAATATCTTTTTCAGTTGTAAATAAAATTACAGTTAAAAACGGATTGTTTAGGTATTGATTTAAAAGCATCACTACATCTTCAATTGGTTTTATTTCTACAATTTCTTCCGATAAATATCTGAGCGTTACATTAAATTTTAATGTATCATTATCTACAATCGTACGGAAATAAATATTTGTTAATTCGGTTTTACCAATCGTTTTTCCTAAGGTTAACTTTGCGAAAGTCCCATTAGATAAACTGGTTTTTAGGTGTTCGTATATAAAATTTATTTGTTCAGAATAGCTCATTCAATTTTTTTGTAAAAGTACTAAAAGTTACGAATAAAAAAATCCTCAATTATTACTAATTCAGGACTTGTTTTTTTAATCTCTTTTAGGATTGTTTTTTTTATCGCGTTTTTCTTCTTTTTTTTCTTTAGCGGTTTTTAAAGGTTCTTTTTTTTGACCTTTTTTTGCGTCTTGACTTTTAGCCATAATTTTTGAATTTTCTAATTACTTCGCATTATTCGTTTTGTAAATATAACTTCTTTTATTGAAGTTCAACCTATCTAAATCGGGTTTTACCAATTATTAATCATAAAATGTAATGCAATAATTTATTAATCTTTCAATTTTGGCTAAAATTATTCAAATAGACTATATTTGCACCTCAAAAATCCAAACATATAAATATGGGACTTATTAAAATTTTTTCTGGAAAAGAAACAATTGCACAAAAATTACAAACAGTAATAGAATCGGGTAATGTATTTGTAACCCAACGAGAAAACAAACAAAATTCCGGAACAAATAAAATAATTGAATTGTTTATTGAAGAAGATGATTTTATGAAAGTGAGAGACGCAATAGAAGATTTTAAAATGAATATGTAATTTTAGTGATTAGTAAATAGTGAAAAGTTTTATATAATTTACAAATCCTTAAACCCATTACCCAGAACCTTTTACCTTAAAATAAAATGATTACAGTTAATGATATCGCCGTTGAATTTGGCGGAACCACTCTTTTTAGCGAAGTAACTTTTGCCATTAATGAAAATGATAAAATTGCCCTTATGGGTAAAAATGGCGCAGGAAAATCAACTCTTTTGAAAATAGTTGCAGGCGAAAGTAAAGCCACACGTGGAAGTATTTCTGCTCCAAGTGATGCGGTAATTGCTTATTTGCCTCAGCATTTATTAACTTCAGACAATTGTACGGTAATGGAAGAAGCTTCTAAAGCTTTTGCGGAAGTGCTAAATATGAAAAAAGAAATTGACGATATTAATGAGCAATTAACAGTTAGAACGGATTATGAAAGTGATGCGTATATGAAATTAATTGAACGCGTTTCTGAGCTTTCTGAAAAATTTTATGCCATTGAAGAAGTAAATTATGAGGCAGAGGTAGAGAAAGTATTAAAAGGTTTAGGTTTTGAAAGAGAAGATTTTACTCGATTAACGAAAGAATTTTCTGGAGGTTGGAGAATGCGAATTGAATTGGCGAAAATTTTATTAAAAAAACCAGATTTAATTTTGTTGGATGAGCCAACCAATCATATGGATATTGAAAGTATTCAGTGGTTGGAAGATTTTTTAATTAATTCTGCAAAAGCAGTAATGGTAATTTCCCACGATAAAACATTTGTAGACAATATTACTAATCGTACTATTGAAGTTACGATGGGTCGAATTTACGATTACAAAGCCGTATATTCTGAATATTTAGAATTAAGAAAAGACAGAAGAATTCACCAACAAAAAGCATTTGATGAACAACAAAAATTCATCGCAGATAATCAAGCATTTATAGATCGTTTTCGAGGTACATTTTCTAAAACTGACGCGGTACAATCTCGTGTTAGAATGTTAGAAAAAATTGTACCAATTGAAGTGGATGAGGTCGATACTTCGGCATTGAAGTTGAAATTTCCACCATCGCCTCGTTCTGGACAATATCCAGTGGTAGTAGAAGGATTATCCAAAAAATACGGCGACCACGTTGTATTTAAAGATGCTAATATGGTTATTGAAAGAGGGCAGAAAGTAGCTTTTGTTGGAAAAAATGGAGAAGGAAAATCTACAATGATTAAAGCCATAATGAAAGAAATTGAGTTTGAAGGCAAATTAGAAGTAGGACATAATTCACAGATTGGTTATTTTGCACAAAATCAGGCTTCTTTATTGGATGGAGAAATGACAATTTTTGAAACAATAGACCAAATTGCAGTAGGCGATGTTCGTACGAAAATTAAAGATTTATTAGGTGCTTTTATGTTTAAAGGTGACGATATTCAAAAGAAAGTAAAAGTGCTTTCTGGAGGAGAAAAAACACGTTTGGCAATGATAAAATTATTATTAGAACCTGTGAATGTCTTAATTCTGGATGAACCAACCAATCATTTAGATATGAAAACCAAAGACATTATTAAAGATGCTTTACGCGATTTTGACGGAACATTAATTTTAGTATCACACGACCGTGACTTTTTAGATGGTTTGGCAACAAAAGTGTTCGAATTTGGAAACAAACGCGTTAAAGAACATTTTGAAGATATCAAAGGATTCTTAGCTTACAAAAAAATGGAAAGCTTACAAGAAATTGAAAAATAGATATAGAATATACATAAAAAAAGCTCCAACAGGAGCTTTTTTTATGCGTTTTTGTAATGTTTAAACGGAAATAATAACATTCCAAAACATTCGCCTTGATGTTTTCCAATATGTTTATGATGCATTTTGTGTGCACGTCGTAAAGCACGAGCATATTTGTTATTTGCGTTTCTAAATAATTTAAAACGTTGGTGAATAAATATATCGTGTACTAAGAAATAGGTTAATCCATAAGCAAAAATCCCAAGTCCAATTGCCAATCCGATTGCTAAAATTCCATTTTGCCACAAAAAGAAAAAGGTCATACTTACCACAGCATAAAATATAAAGAACGCATCATTTCTTTCAAACCACGAATCGTGGTCTTTTTTATGATGGTCGGCATGTAAACTCCAAAGGAATCCGTGCATTATAAATTTATGTGTAAACCACGCCATAAATTCCATCATAAAAAATGTTATAAGAAACACTACTATATACAACCACATAATTTTTTAATTTAAAGTTTTAATGTTAAAAATGTATTTAATTTTTTACTGATTAAAGTAAATTCAATCTATATTTTACATAACAACGCGCTAAAAGTTCGGCTTTTTCATAATCAGGAACTCTAATCCGTGTGTTTTTTATTTCTGTTGAAGGTGTCGTTTTCAATCTTTTCAATAATCGTTTGTAATATCTGTACGCGGTGTATACGCCAAATTTAGCTTCAATAGGCAAACGTAAAATTCCTTCGTATGCCATTTTAAAATCAGCTTCAATATCTTCAATAATTTCTTTTTTTGAAGTTTCTGTTAGCTTATTTAAGTCGGTATTTGGAAAATAAGTACGATTTAAACCTTCAAAATCAGCTTTTAAATCTCTCAAGAAATTTACTTTCTGAAAAGCAGAACCTAATTTCATAGCAGATGCTTTTAGTTCTTCGTATTTTTTCTCATCGCCATTTACAAAAACCATTAAGCACATTAAACCCACAACATCCGCACTTCCGTATATGTATTCGTGATATTCTTCAGTGGTTTTGTATTCTTGTTTTACTAAATCAAGCTTCATGCTTTTCATAAACGCATCTATCAAATCTTGACTAATATTGTGCTTATTGACAGTATGTTGGAACGAGTTTAAAATTGGATTTAAACTAATTTTATTACGAATTGCGTCTTCTAATTCTATTTCAAATTTTTCAAATAATTCCTCTTTGTTGTAATCATGAAAACTATCTACAATTTCATCAGCAAAACGAACAAATCCATAGATATTATAAATATCTTGTCTAATTGATGGCGCAAGCATTTTCACTGCAGAAGAAAAAGAAGTACTGTACGCTTTGGTGACTTTAACGCTACATGCGAAAGAAACGGTATCAAATAATGCCTTCATATTATTGGTATTTTTTTATTAATTGTGAAACTAACTTTCCTGATATTAATGCAGGAGGAACGCCAGGTCCAGGAACAGTTAATTGTCCCGTAAAATATAAATTTTTAACTTTTTTACTTTTTAATTTCGGACGTAAAACAGCGGTTTGTAATAATGTATTAGCCATCCCGTAAGCATTTCCTTTATAGGAGTTATACTCTGATTTAAAGTCGTTTACACAAAAAGATTTTTTAAAGATAATGTTTTTTCTAACACTTTGTTTCGTAATAAGTTCAAATCGACTTATTATTTTTTCAAAATATTCTTCTCTTAAAGCTTCCGTATCTTCTAAATCCGGTGCAATTGGAATTAAAAAAAAGCCATTTTCACAACCTTCTGGAGCGGTTTGTTTGTTTGTTATAGAAGTAAAATTTGCATAAAATAAGGGTTCTGATGGCCATTCTGGATTGTCGTAAATTTCAACTGCATGTTTCTCAAAATCCGAATCAAAAAATAAATTATGATGACATACATTTTCTAATTTTTTATCAAAACCTACATAAAATAATAGCGAAGAAGGTGCAAAAGTTTTTTTATCCCAATACGCTTCAGAATATTGTCTGTTATTTATTGGTAATAACGTTTCGGTATGATGATAGTCAGCTCCTGAAAGTACTACATCTGCATTCAAAATTTCATTATTTATTTCAATCCCACAAGCTCGATTGTTTTCTACAATTATCTTAGTTATGTTTGAATTTGTTTTATAAGTAACACCTAATTCTTTTCCTAATTGAACCATAGCTTGGACTACATCGAAAAAACCATTTTTTGGTTGCCACGTTCCTAAACCAAAATCCGCATAATTCATAAAACTATAAAATGATGGTGTGTCTGATGGTTTTGCACCTAAAAACAATACAGGAAATTCTAAAATTTGCTGTAAATTTTTATTTTTTATTTTTTTACGAACATCTCTTTTGATGTTTGAAAAAAATTGGTCGATTTTAAGTGCGGTTTGAGGTGTAACTAATTCAAAAATACTTTCGCCAGGTCTATATACTAAATCTTTAATGGCTATTTCGTAATTTTTTTTAGCGTTGTCTATAAATTCACTTAATTTTTTACCACTTCCTTTTTCTATTTTTTCAAAATCGGAAATAATAGTATTTAAATCATCCGAAACATCAAAATGCGTGTTGTCTTCAAAAAACACTCTATATCCTGGAGATAATTTTTCTAAACTATAGTAATCAGATGGTTTTTTATTAAAATCTGCAAAAAAACTTTCAAATACATCGGGCATCCAATACCAGGAAGGTCCCATATCAAAAGTAAAACCATCAGCAGAAAATTGTTGGGCACGCCCACCTAAATTTGTGTTTTTTTCAAATACTGTTACCAAATTTCCTTCTTTTGCTAAATAACAAGCTGCAGCTAATGATGAAAATCCAGATCCTATAATATGTATTGTTTGTGGCATATATGTGTAGTTAGTATTTTAATGTAATATTATAGTGTATACAAGAAATCTTTTAAGTTTTCTATAGATCTAATGTTTTCAGGTAGTTTAGTATTGTCTAAAGTTTGAGCTTTTCTTCCAAAAATTAACAACTCATTAGAATTGTTTTTTAGTATCGTATTCTTAAAAGTTTGAATATAATTTTCTATTTCGCTTTCATTTGGCTCTACAGTTAAATAGGTGATATAGGTTATTTTTTTGAAATGATTGTTTAATTCCAATAAATTTTCAATAGGTAAACTTCTTCCTAAATAAACTGAATGATGTCCTTTTGTAACGATTTCGTGATGAAGAAACAAAAGACCTAAATCATGAATTTCATTAAAAGGTAAGTATAAAATATACGTTTGATCCGATACGCTATTTTGTTTTATTTGATATTTCTCAATTTCAATTAATATTTTTTGCTTAATTAAATGAGAAATAAAATGTTCATGGGCTGGTGTTATTGTATTTGTTGTCCATAAAACGCCTATTTCCTCTAAAAGAGGTATAAATGTTTCGAAAAATACGGTACTAAAACTTTTTTCACTAAGTAAATCATTGTACGTTTTAACAAAAAGCGGCTGGTCGAAATTTAACATCGCCATTTTAAAATTGCTTAAAACATGATTATTTACTGTTTTTTGAGTTTGAATTTTAACTACAAACTTTTCAATTTCTGTTTGATTTAGTTTTGAGATTTTAGAAATTTTATATCCAAAATTAGTTAACAAAACTACATTTAAAAGCTTTTGTAGGTTTTTTAAATCATACAATCTGATATTAGTATCCGTGCGCATAGGCTCAAGTAAATTGTACCTTTTTTCCCAAATACGAATAGTATGCGCTTTAATACCTGAAAGGTTTTCCAAGTCTTTAATACTGAATGTAGATTTTATGTTGTTCATTTTTTACCTAAAAAGTTTAAACAAAAATACATAAAAAATAGAAACAATTGCAATAAAAAGAAAAAAAATCTTGCAAAAGCAAGATTTTAAAGTGACCAAAATGGGATTCGAACCCATACGCCTTGCAGCACCACCCCCTCAAGATGGCGAGTCTACCAATTCCTCCACATGGCCTTAAATAAAAAAAGAAGCTAAGCTGATGCTTAACTTCTTTTTGTGACCCCGCTGGGATTCGAACCCAGGACCCCTACATTAAAAGTGTAATGCTCTACCAGCTGAGCTACAGAGTCGTAGCAATGAAGTTATAATTTTGTATATTTTGAAATATTTTTGTGACCCCGCTGGGATTCGAACCCAGGACCCCTACATTAAAAGTGTAATGCTCTACCAGCTGAGCTACAGAGTCTAAAAAACTATTTCTTCATTGCGGGTGCAAATATATGATGATTTATTTATTTCACAATAGCTTTTATATAATAATTTAATATTTTTTTGTATTTTATTTATAACCCCTTAATTAAGAAGAGTTTGTTGCCTTTTTGGTTAATTTAATAATTAAAAATTCATTAAATTATTATACTTTTATACCGTAAAATTTCAAATTAAATATGAAAATAATTCTAATTGGCTATATGGCTTCGGGAAAAACTACTATTGGAAAAATACTTTCAGAGTCGTTGCAATTGCCATTTTATGATTTAGATTTTATCATTGAACAAGAATTAAAAACAACAATTAATGAAATTTTTGAACAAAAAGGGGAGCTTTTCTTTAGAAAAAAAGAAAGAGAAGTTTTGGAAGCATTTTTAAATAATAAAGATAATTATGTTTTAGCTTTAGGTGGTGGTACACCTTGTTATTATGATAATTTTAATTTATATCAGAACGACAATATTAAAAGTTTTTATTTGAAAACATCTGTTACCACTATAATTGAACGTTTGAAAACAAAAAAAAATACGCGACCAATAATAGCAAATTTAACTGAAGAAGAATTAACAGAATTTGTAGCAAAACATTTATTTGAGCGCAATTATTTTTACAACCAAGTTCAAACAATTATTACTGTTGACAATAAAAATGAAGAGGAAATTGTTTCAGAGATTGTATCTAAATTAGCATAAATACACATAAGAATTTTGATCTTCAAAAACTACTTGTACGTGTTCCTGTAAAGAAGTTGATAACGATAATCCTTTAAAATCAGCTTTTACAGGATATTTTTTATGATTTCTGTCAATTAAAACTGCTGTTTTAAATTTATTTAAAGGAACGTTTAAGAAATGTTTAATGGCGTAAATTAAGGTCGCACCAGAATTTAATACATCATCTACTAAAACTAAGTTTTTATTAGCATACGCTTCTTCTGATAATGATGTTGTTATTGTGTCAGAAGGATTTTGCTTGTTGATATTTACTTCACAAATAGTAATTTTAATATCACTTATAGATTCTAATTGTTTAGCAATTTTTTGGGCAAATACAAAACCACTATTTGAAATTCCTGCAATAACCAATTCAGAATCGTTAGCAAATGTTTCGTATACTTGATACGCAATACGTTTTGTTTTATGTTCAATTTCTTTGTGAGATAAAATAATGTGTTGCATGGTTTATTTTTTTTCAAATGTAAAAAACAATTCTTTATTTGTACGAGGTTTTATAGAATTATATGCAAGTTCTAATGTTTTAATCAAAAACATATTCGAAAATAAATTCACATATTCCTCTACACTTCCCCCAAAAGGCGGACCTTCTTCGGTTAATGGAAAATTAAATAATAATCCAGAAATTTTTCCACTTTCGGATAATAAATTATGCATTTTAGCAACATAATTCGGTCTTAAATTTGGCTGTAAGGCACAAAAGAAGGTTTGTTCTAATATTAAATCATACCTGCCATCATGATTAAAAAAATCATCGTGAATTAAATGTTTTTCTAATGATTTATTCCTTTTTATAATAGTGTCTAATGGATGTTTTGCATAATCTATTACGAAGACATTTTGAAATCCCTTTTCAATTAAATAATCTAATTCATATGCATTTCCAGCTCCTGGAATTAAAATTCGAGTATTTTTATCTTTTAATTGGTCAATATATGCTTTTAACGGAGTAGAAACATCTCCAACATCCCAATTTGTAGTTGCTGATTCGTATCTTTCTTCCCAATATTCTTTATTTAACAACATCATTTATTCGGTATAATCGTCAATATCTCTTCGGTCTTTTTTTGTTGGTCTTCCTTCACCTTTAGCTCTATAATGCTCTTTCGAAAGTTTTATGAGTTCTAAATGTTCGAATGATTCTGGTGGCGTTTCGTCTTTTCTGTATAAATCTACAATTTTCGCTGCAACTCTACTAGGCGGAATGTCTATAACTTTAATGATGTAGTTTATTTGGTCTCTCCTAAGCGTAATTTTGTCTAAAGGAAATACATCTCTTGATGCCTTTGCTTTTACATTATTTACTGAAACATGTCCTTTTTTTATGGCTTCAGCCGCTAAGCCTCTTGTTTTAAAGTATCTGATGCACCATAAATATTTATCAATTCGCATAAAATTCAAAAATGAATGTTAATATTTGTACAAAAATAAATGAAAATCGTATCTTGCGACCACTTTTTTAAATTAAATTTTTACAAAATGAAATTATCTTTAAGATTATTACTTTTATTACCTTTTATATTTGTTATGGTAGGATGTCCTGCAGATGATGAAACCACGCCAATACAATCAAGACCATATTTAGAGGTTTATAATGAAGATATTGCTGAAATTGAAGATTTTATGGAATCTCATTTCATTACTGTTGATGCTAGCTATAACGTTTCTTTCACTAAAATTACAGCTACTACACCTGGAACACCAATTTTTGATGCTTTAGATACTTCTGCAAGTCAAAACAATCCAGCAAAACCTTTAAAATTCAAAACTATTTCAAAAGAAGGCGTAGATCATAAATTATATTATTTAAAACTTAATGAAGGAATGGGCTCCAATCCTACAAGATTAGATTCTGTTTTTACTTCATATAAAGGATATAAAACAGATTTGTCTAGTTTTGATGCTGCTTCAAGTCCTACTTGGTTTCAATTACAAGAGGTAATTCAAGGTTGGCAAGAAGTTTTCCCAGAATTTAAATCTTCTAATGGACAAACTATAAATCCTGATGGAACAATTACTTATAACAATTTTGGAGCTGGTGTAATGTTTGTGCCATCAGGTTTAGCTTATTTTAGCGGAACTGGCGGAGGTGCAATTGGCTCGTACACACCTATTATCTTTTCATTTAAATTAATGAATGTACGATATAAAGATCATGATGGTGATAAAATTTTATCGAAAGATGAATATGGTGGACCCGCATCAGGCACTCCACTAGATACTGATGGAGATGGAAAACCTGATTATGCTGATTTTGATGATGATAATGATGGAAAACTTACTAAAAACGAACTTTTTGATGTTCTTCCAGCAATTCAAAAGATAAATGGATATTACAATTTTAATGATATTCCTGATTGTAATGGAAACCGCCCAGCAATTACAAAAAGAAAACACTTAAGTAATTCTTGTCAATAAAATTTAAATCCTGCTAAAAGCAGGATTTTTTTATTTGTATTACTAATTTGAAACTTTATCTTTGTTAAAAATAATGTTATGACAAATTTACAATCAATTATAGAAAACGCATGGGATAACCGTGAGTTATTACAAGAAGAAACTACACAAAACGCCATAAGAGAAGTTGTAGAACTTTTAGATACTGGTTCACTTCGTGTGGCAGAGCCAGTAGATTCAGGTTGGCAAGTAAACGAATGGGTTAAAAAAGCAGTAGTTATGTATTTTCCCATCCAAAAAATGGAAACATTGGAAGCGGGTATATTTGAATATCACGATAAAATTCCGTTAAAGCGAAATTATGCTGAGCGAGGAATTCGTGTTGTGCCAAATGCAGTAGCTCGCCATGGGGCATATATTTCATCAGGTGTAATTTTAATGCCATCTTATGTAAATATTGGTGCTTACGTTGATGAAGGAACTATGGTAGATACTTGGGCAACAGTTGGAAGCTGCGCACAAATTGGAAAGCATGTACATTTGAGTGGAGGAGTAGGTATAGGTGGCGTTTTAGAGCCTTTACAAGCAGCACCTGTAATTATTGAAGATGGTGCATTTATTGGTTCTCGTTGTATCGTAGTTGAAGGCGTT
Organism: Flavobacterium sp.; assembly: GCF_040382755.1. Lineage (GTDB taxonomy): Bacteria > Bacteroidota > Bacteroidia > Flavobacteriales > Flavobacteriaceae > Flavobacterium. Next base: position 25,950 of record NZ_JBEIET010000009.1, on the reverse strand, counting down.
CGTGTGGAAAAAGAAGCTGTATTAGGAGCAAACGTTTGTTTAACTGCTTCCACTAAAATTATCGATGTTACAGGTTCTGAACCAATTGAATACAAAGGAGTTGTACCTGCAAGATCTGTAGTAATTCCTGGTACGTATACTAAGAAATTTCCTGCTGGGGATTTTCAAGTGCCTTGCGCTTTAATTATTGGACAAAGAAAGGCTTCGACAGATTTAAAAACCTCTTTAAACGATGCTTTGCGCGAATATAATGTAGCGGTATAATGAAAATTTTAGTAATTCAGAAAAAAAGAATTGGAGATGTACTTACAAGTACTATAATTCTGGAAGCACTTAAAGAGCGTTTTCCAAATGCTGAATTACATTATTTAATTTATGAAAACAGTTACGCCGTTGTAAAAAACAATAAATTCATAGATAAAATAGTTGTTCTTGATGAAAAATCAAGAAAAGGAAAATTGGCTTTTCTTGCTTTTTTATTTAAAATACGAAAAGAAAAATACGACATAGTTATTGATGCTTATGGTAAACCAAATAGTGTGATATTAGCTTGGTTTTCTGGTGCGAAAAAAACAATCTCATTTGAAAAAAGTTATTCAAAATTACTTCTATCTGATGTTGTTAACAGAAATGTTAATACAGAATCAAACGCATCCAAAGCCATCGAACACAGAATGGCACTACTAAAACCATTAGGAATTGATTTTAATTTAATCGCTCCAAAAATATTTTTATCTGAAGAGGAAATCAGTATTGGTAAACAAAAACTAATAGATGCTAAAATTGATATTTCCAAAAATATACTAATGATTAGCGCTTTGGGTAGTCAGGATATTAAAAATTATCCGTTGCAATATATGGCTGAAGTTTTAGATTATATTGTAGCACAAAAAGAAGTGCAAATTTTGTTTAATTACCTTCCGTGGCAACAAAATCAAGCAATTGAAATTTTTAATTTATGTAATGAAACTACGAAAAAAAATATTTTTATTGATTTTTTTCAAGATGATTTACGGGAATTCTTAGCGATTTTATTTCATTGCAAAGCATTAATTGGTAATGAAGGTGGCGCTGCAAATATGGCTAAAGCGCTACAAATACCTACTTTTAGCATCTATTCTCCTGGAATTATTAAAACAGATTGGAATGTATTTGAAAATACTACCACAAATATTTCTGTACATTATGATGATTATGCAGATGAATTGCCTAACGAGGGCGATTTATTTGAAAAATACAGTAAATTTAAACCCAATTACTTTTACGATAAGTTACATGATTTTTTAAATTTTAATTGTAAGTAAATGAATTTCGGATTTGAAGCAAAACGAGTTTTTCATAATAAAACTGGATTGGGTAATTATAGTCGAGATTTAGTTAGGATTTTAAGCAATTATTTTCCAGAGAATAACTATTTTTTGTACAATCCTAAAAAGAATAAAAAAACGCTTTTTGTGTCAAATAACACGAATGTATTCGAAAGAAATCCGATTTCAAAATTCAATCAAAAATTTAAAAATTATTGGCGCCAAAATGCGGTAGTTAAAGATTTAGTTAAAGATGAAATTGTTTTATATCATGGGCTTTCAGGTGAATTGCCTTCAGGTTTATCTAAAAAAGGTATAAAATCTATTGTTACCATTCACGATTTAATTTTTGTTAGATATCCTAAATTGTATTCTTATTTTGATAGAAAAATTCATTTTTATAAGTTTAAAAAAGCAGCCGTTAATGCCGATTTAATTATCGCAATTAGTGAACAAACCAAAAAAGATATTATTACGTATTTAAATATTGATGCGAGTAAAATAGTTGTTGTTTATCAAGGTTGCCAAGAGGTTTTTAAGCAAGATTATTCAGAAATAGAAAAGCAACTTGTTTCCAAAAAATATAATTTACCTCAAAAATTTGTATTAAATGTTGGTACAATTGAAGAGCGAAAAAATGCCTTAACTATTGTAAAAGCTATTAAAAACTTAGATGTTGATTTGGTTTTGATTGGAAAGCAAACAGATTATGCAGATAAAATTTACCAATACATTATTGAAAATAAATTAGAAAAAAGAGTTCATTTTTTGAAAGGATTATCAGGTACTGACTTAGCAATTGTTTATCAATTGGCCTCTGTTTTTGTGTATCCATCTGTATTTGAAGGTTTTGGAATCCCTATAATTGAAGCATTGTTTTCTAAAACTCCTGTAATAACAACAAAAGGAGGAGTTTTTCCTGAAGCAGCTGGACCTAATTCGTTATTCATTGAACCATTTGATGTGCAAGATTTATCTGATAAAATAGCACTTGTTTTACAAGATTCGTCACTTGCTTCAAAAATGAAAGAGGAGGGATGGCAATTTGTACAACAATTCAATGATGAAGTAATTGCGAAAAATATTATGAATTGTTATCAGAAAGTTCTTTCAACTTAGCATATTTAAGATAATTGCTAAATGCTGCAAACATACTCCAGGTAAAACCTTCATATCCATTTAGAAAATTCCGTTGAAAAATATAATATCTTATAAAATCAAATGGGAATTTGATTATAATTTTAAAAACACTACTTTTTTTCTTTTTTTCGTGAAGCAATTCACCACTTAACAACGCATATTTAATTTGTTTTTGTATGGCAGTGTTTATATCAAATACGGTATAATGAAGCATTTCTTGTTTTAGCTTTCCAATCGCACCTTTTATTTCAATGGTTTCGTGCACTTTATTTGGAGTAAATTTTCCGAAATTTTTATCAAAAAATCTTAAAATTGGTCGTTTATTTTCTGCACCATTTTTAAAAACTTTATTTAAAAAAACATGTGTTCTGGGAATGGTATATGCCTTTACATTTTCTTGATGATTTATGTTGTGTATTTCTGAAATTAATGCATCAGATAACACTTCATCGGCATCTAATGAAAGTACCCAATTATGTGCAGTTTGTTCTAAAGCAAATTGTTTTTGTAAACCAAAATTTTCAAATTTATGCGAAATTACTTTTGCTCCATATGATTCGCATATTGAAACTGTCGCATCTGTACTTCCAGAATCCACAACAATAATTTCATCAAATGTTTTTAATTTTTCTAAACATTTTGCAATTATATGTGCTTCATTATATGTAATAATAAATATTGAAATTTTATGCTTCATTGTTCAAATATTTAGATAAACCATTTTGTATAGCAACCACTTTATGTTGTTTATTGTGTTTTCTTATATTGTTGTTATTCAGCCAATTGTTTTTTGTAGCGTAACTTCTATCATGGTTTAAATGCAAACAGATAGCACTATATCTAATTTGTATACTTCTTACATTATTGTGTAATAAACGTTCACCAATTTCTCTATCTAATCCGCCGTATTTCATGTCTTCATTAAATCCATTAACGGCAAATAAATCTTCTTTAAAACAAGAAGTATTGTGCCCATTAAATGTTTTTTTAGTTGGAGTAATCCAGTTCATAAAATAAGCAAAAAACTTATTTTTAGTAAGTTTTATTAGTTTAAAATTCCATTTTAAACCGTTTTCTAATAGCCAGTTAGTTTTAAAACAGCTTTGATCTTTTATGTCTATTTCAGAAATTGAATTAGAGACAAAATCATTTAATTTAAAATAACCACCAGATAAAAAATTACCTTTTTTTTGATATTTTACATGCGTTGCTACAAAGTCATTTCGTGGAATGCAATCTCCGTCAGAAAATAAAATGTAGTCGCAAGACGCTTTAATTATGGCTTTATTTAAGATTTTTGTTTTTTGAAAACCTTCATCCTTTTGCCAAACGTGAATAATTGGGTTTTTAAATTCGGTTTGAAATTTTTCAATTAAATTTTTTGTTTCAGTTGTAGATCCGTCATCGGCAATTATTAATTCAAAATCTTTAAATGATTGTATAGTGTAACCCCACAAAACTTTTTCTAGCCAAGTTTCAGTATTGTAAGTTGTAAGTATTATAGAAATTGCACTCAAAAAAGATTATTTTAAATTTTTTAGAATTAAAAATTCTTTGAAAGTACCAAATATATATTTTTTTTCTTTCATGGCTTGTATAAAACTACTTAATCTTTCTGTCATGGCATTTCCAGTATTTTTACTCACATACTTAGGAAAATTATAGGCAGTTTTATTATCTAATGGCGTAAATTCCCAAGGATGAAAATATATATTTAAATACCCGTCATTTTTATACGTCCATTTTGCTAAGAATTTATAAATACTCATAGGTAAATTATGAAATGATAGCCAAAATAAAGGAAATCGAACCCAAGGGCTTACAGATGCAGGTATTTGCCAAACATTGTGTAATTTAAAATAAGTTCTTGGTTTATCTAAATGATTATATCTTCCTGGTAAAAATGTTGGATTAATTGATGAATTATATAAATATCCAGCATTTTCGATTTCTCGTTCATCTACAGGATACATTCTGGGCATTCTAAACCCAACAACTTCAGAATTTGAAAGTGCTTCTAAGGCAGCTTTGGATTGTTTTAAATGCGCCACTTCAAAATTACTGTGATAATAAGTGTGAGAAGCCAATTCATGCCCTTCATTAATAATTCGTTTAATTAAATGAGGTACTTTTTCAGCAAATACAACGGTTGAAAAAAACGTAGCTTTAATTTGATGTTTTTGTAAAATATTTAAAATAGTTTCAGTTCCTTTTTCGGAAACGGCAATTTGATTTTCTAATGAAATATCTTTACCATACTCAAAAGGCATGTCGAATTCTTCTATATCAAAACTTAGTAAAATCATTTGTAATTGGTGCTACTAATTAAATAATTTGGTCTTCCTTTAGATTGCATAAATAATTTACCAATATACACGCCTATAATGCCTAATACCACTAAATTTAGTCCGCCAAAAAACACCACTGTTGTTATAACAGATGCCCAACCAGAAATAACATGTCCATAATATATGCTATACAATACATATGCGATATAAAAAATAAATGCCATTACGGATAAACTAATACCTAAAATAATAGCCATAGAAAGAGGTTTTGTACTAAAAGAAGTAATACCTTGAACTGCAAAACGCATCATTTTGCCTACTGTGTATTTACTTTTTCCTGAAAATCTTTCGTTTGGTTCATAATGTATGGCAAATTGCTTATAACCTACCCAATTGATAATACCTCTTATAAATAATTCATTTTCTGTGAAATCTGAAAATACTTGCGCTACTTTTTTGTCTATTAATCTGAAATCTGCTGTTCCAGGTTCAAATTTAATGTCTGAAAGCTTATTCATTAAACCGTAAAATAAATTGGAAGTTTTATTTTTTATGAAACCTAATTTTTTGTCTTCTTCTCTAATAGTGTATACAACTTCAAATCCTTCTTCCCATTTTTGTATAAGTTTTGGAATAATTTTAGGAGGGTGTTGCATATCTCCATCCATAGAAATAATTGCGTCTACGTCATTTTTTACTAAATCTATCCCAGCTTTTAGGGCATTTTGATGTCCGAAATTTCTTGATAATTCTAAATAAAAAATATGCTGATGTTCTTTTGATTTTTCTTTCAAAACAGCAACGGTTTCATCATTTGACCCATCATCTACAAAAATAAATTTAAAATTGTAATTTATATTTACAATGGTTTCGTTTAACGCTTGTATTAAAACATCAATATTAGAGGCTTCATTATATGAAGGGATTACTATGGCTATAGATTTATTCATGAGTAATGGATGAATTTGATTCTTTTTTTAATGTCAGTAATTCGTAAATAATTTGAAACCAAATTAAAATACAAGGCAATGCTTTTAAAGCATAAGGTTTAACATACGTTTCTCTAATAAACTTCGGTATTAAATCTGAAGGTGAAAAACTGGTTAATATCATCGCAAATATAAATAAAAACCAAGTCCATTTTGTTTTTTCTTCCTGAATAACAAACCAAATGGCTACGCCAGCAAATGCAATAATATAGGTTGGACTTTCAGATCCTGAACTAAATATTACGGTAAAAATTAAAACGGATGACAATAATAATAACTGAAATTTTTTGTTCGAAAACATATTAAATCTTAAATAAGGCAATCCAAAAAGTAATAATCCTGGAAGTAAAAACAGCATATTTGAAAGATGCGGCATATTTAATGTTTTTCTAACCATTCCCATAATTGAAATATCTTGCATAGAAGTTAATGCAGCATTTTCATTGTTTTTCTCAACCAATCTGGCAAACCATTCTGAATAACTATTTAGTATAAATTCTGGAGATGAAATTGCCATTGGAAGTACAAAAAACACAATAGACCAAAATATCAATGATGCGATGAATTTTAGTTTTTGTTTAGAAAAAAAGAAAAACGCTAAGCCAACAATGCCATATAATTTTATAAATGTACCCAATACAATTAAACAAGTAGACCAAAAATCTTTCTTTTTTTCGATTAAAACATAAGATAAAATAATAATACTCGTCATTATCGGATTGAATTGTTGTCCCAAAATAGCGGTTAAAAATTCGTGAGCACAAATCCATAAAATTAGGTTGATTTTAGAACTTTCTAAGTTTATTTGACGAATCGCATATACTAAAACTAAAGCATTAAATATGCACCATGAAACCATGCCAATTCCATTTGGTAAAAGTGCAAAAGGTGCAATAAACAAACTGAAAATTGGTCCATAATGGTTGTGGTCAAAGTATAAATCTGGATAAGATACATACAACGATTTTTGTTTTAACGTATGATAAAATACATTTTTAAAAATAAGGTAATTGTTGTTATTGCCTATTATATATTGCTTTATTGCAGAAATTGCAGCTAATAAGATCCAAATACTTAAAATTATTTTTTTATTATTTAAAAGCTTTGCTATCATAATCCCAATCTTTTTTTGAAATTTCTTTTTTTGAGTGCTTTATTAAAAAAAGCGTCTGTGTATTTCCACATTAATTGAAAAACTTCTTCTTTTGGTTTGTTGTATAATTTTGCATATTCATAGCTAATTACCTGAACCATATATTCTGAAGGCGTTAATCGACAAAGATTTTTCATTCTTAAATTGAAATCCATTTCTTTATGAAACGTCATTCGATTTAAATCTACAAGATAAAAATCAAAAGTTCCTGATTCATTTTTTTTAATTAGCGTGTTTCCTGGTGAATGATCTTTGAATTCTATACCTGCTTCGTGTAATTGAAAACAAAAATGTGCCAATTGCTTTAAAATGGTATCGGTTTCAGGGTTCTCAACGCCAAATAAATCTTTAAAAACATAATCTGGACTTATGTGTTCACAAACATAATAACTATCTAAAAGGCGAAACCAGTTTTTGTTTTCAAAATAGCCAATAGGTTTAGGTGTACCAATATTTTTTTGATTTAAAATAGTAGCAAACTCAAATGATCTTTGGGCTTTAGATTTTCTAAAATATCTATAGATTATTCCATTAATTAAAATTGGAATTTTAAAAGATTTAATGTTTAAAACAGTTGTTTTATATAGAAATGTTTTAATAATATTCCTTTTTCCTGCAACTAATAAATCGCCTTCGGTGCCAAAATTTTTAATGATGTTTACTATCGATTTATCCATAGGTTGAGTTTGATTTACAAATGTAATTGAAATCTTTCTAAAAAAACAATATCTTTGTTTTTTAAAAGTGTAAATATGTTGCAAAAAATTGCTGTAATTAGTTTTGATCATTGGAATTATGATGCCCATATTGTTAGCGCTTTACAAAAAAAAGGAATAGATAGTTTTCATATAAAAATTGGAAATTTTAAGTATAAAAGTACTTGGGAACGCATTCAGAACACATTGAGTAAAGTCTTTTTAGGTAAAAACCCAAAACTAAAAAAACGTCAAGAATATATACTTCAACAACTTCAAAAAAGTGGTTTTCAACATCAAATTTTAGTTATTAATCCAGAATTAATTGATTTAGAATATCATTTAGAGATTAAAAAACATACCGAAAAATATATAGCTTATTTGTACGATAGCGTGTCAAGATGCCCTGTTAAACACCTGTTAGATGGTGTTTTCGATGAAATATTTTCCTTTGATAAAACTGATGTTGCAACTTACGGATTTTCAGAAATTACTAACTATATTTATTTTGACACACCTAAAAATGCTTCTCAACTAAAGCAAAACTTTATTTATATAGGTTCAATTGATAATCGATTAGACTATTTAAATCAATTTGCTGAGCATTTAAAAAAACAACATCAATCCTTTTTGTTTTATGCTATTGGGAAAAAAGCATTTGTAAATAAATTAAAACAATTGTTTTTAGGAAAAAATAAGAATTTAATCTTCCAAAAGAAAAGATTTTCTCAGCAAGAAACATTAAAAATGTATGCTGAAAGTGAAACAATTGTTGATTTAGTTCGTGATAATCAAACAGGTTTGAGTTTTCGTATTTTTGAAGCTTTAGGTTTGCAAAAGAATATAGTTACTAATAATAAAACCATAAAAACTTATGATTTTTTTGAATTTGAAAAAATAGAAATATTCTCAAATTCATTTGAAAATCTTACATTTTCAAATTCTAATTATCCAGAAAAAATTATAAGTAAATATCATATTCAAAATTGGATAAAAAATGTTTTCTCTTTACAATAAATAAGTTATTTTTGTAGCTTATTAAAGGTTAGGATTTCGCCAAATAATCGTATTACATTGTTAAATTTATTTAAATGAAAACATCTGTTGCACTTTGCACTTATAATGGCGAAAAATATCTTCGTGAGCAATTAGATTCTATATTGAATCAAACCTTACCTGTTGATGAAATTGTAATTTGTGATGATAATTCAACTGACGGAACTCACCATATTATCAAGCAATATTGTAGTAAATTTCCAAATATTGTAAAGTTTCACCACAATGAAATAAATTTAAGAAGTGTAAAAAACTTTGAAAAAGCAATGTCTTTATGTACTGGCGATATTATTTTTCTTTCCGATCAGGATGATAGTTGGTTACCTGAAAAAGTTGCCGAAATGACAAGCTATTTTAATTTAAATCCAACTATTTCTGTTTTGGCAACAAATGGAAATTGTATGGATGAAAATTCAGAATTAATCGATAAATTTACGGTTTGGGATATACCACAATTATATAATAAATATCAAGTAGATATAGATTATCACATTCTAATTTCTTATTTTTTTAATATTGCTACAGGCGCTACCATGGCAATAAGGAAATCATTTTTATCTGAATGTATGCCATTTCCTATAATTCCAAATTTTCATCATGATGAATGGATGGCTAGAGTATCTAGTTCAAAAAAAAGTTTTTCATTTATAACAAAAAAGTATATCAATTATAGAATTCATGACGCACAACAAGTTGGTGGTGTTATTTATAAATTAGATAATGAGAATAAAAAAGAATTATTAAATTTATTAGATTTACATAATTATGATATTAAATTTTATCAATTTAAAAGAAAAATTAAAAGATTATGTAATGCCTATTATTTAAATCAAAAATTAACAGCCATAGATCACACCAACACGCTTTTTCTTAGTAATCTTAATGAAATTAAACAATTAGTATATAACTATAAAAAAGCTATGAAGAAAAAATATCCTATTATGTCTTTTTTTCTATTATTTTCAGATAAAATATTAAATAAAAGACAAATAAACTAAAACAATAATATAAAACTAAAAACCATACACCATGTTAAGAAAGTTAGCAAAATTAAAAGCACTAAAAAAATATTTTTCACTTAAAGATGCTTTGTCATTATATTTTGGATTAAAAAACAATAATGAAGAAATTAATCTAGCAAGTTTAGGAAGAAAAATATATTTAAGAAAAGACACAAAAGATACCGAAACATTTGAAGAAATATTTTTGTCAAGTTTATATGATATTACGTTGCCAATTGTTCCCAAAACAATTATAGATGCTGGAGCAAACGTTGGTTTGGCCTCATTATTTTTTAGAATGAAGTATCCAAACGCAAATATTGTTGCAATTGAAATTGAAGAGCAAAATATAGCAGCAATTAAAAAAAACACGGCAAATTTTACAAATTTTGAAATTAAGCACAATGCCTTATTTAATAAAAAAGCATATTTTAAAATTATTGATCCTTATAACGCAACAAATAGTTTTCAAATAGTTGAAACAACCAATCCGGAAGAAGCGAATAGTACTTCTGTAACTTTAGATGAAATTTTAACTACAAATAATTGGGAAACTATTGATGTGTTAAAAATTGATATTGAAGGTGCTGAAAAAGATTTATTTGAAAAAAATTACGAGAATTGGCTACCAAAAACCAAAATAATTATGGTTGAAACACATGATAGAATGATACCTAAATGTTCATATACTGTGATGAAAACTATTAATGATTTTAATTTTATTTTATATACCACAACAGAAGGAACATTAATTTATTATAATTTAGATTTTATTAAAATCCCATAATGGAATTAATCAACATCGAAATTCACAATGCCTACGAAGTCATAAAAAATGGCGGAATTATTTTGTATCCAACAGATACTGTTTGGGGAATTGGTTGTGATGCTACTAACGAAGAGGCTGTAGCTAAAATTTATGCTTTAAAACAAAGGGAAGAAACTAAAAGCATGATTGTTTTAATAAATGGTGAACGAATGATGTATAACGTTTTTAAAGAAATTCCTGAAGTGGCTTGGCAAATTTTAGATTTATCGGAAAAACCAACAACTTTAATACTAGATAATCCAAGAAATGTTGCTAAAAACATCATTGCAGAAGACAATACTTTAGGAGTTCGAATTGTTACCGATCCGTTTTGCTTCAAATTAATGGAACGGATGAAAAAACCGTTGGTTTCAACCTCAGCAAATATTTCTGGTATGTTTACTCCAAAAACTTTTAAAGAAATTTCTCCAGAAATTATAAAAGGTGTAGACTATGTAGTAAATTTGCACCACGATAAAGTTTGCAAAAAACCTTCAGCCATAATCAAATTAACTTTAGACAGTCAGGTAAAGGTGATTAGACGATAAAATTTGTTTCAGGTTTCAAGTTTAAAGTTGTATCCAAAGTAACCTGAAACCTGAAACTTGAAACAAAAATTAATGAATTACAAACAACATTTAGAAAATAAAATATTCAAAATCATATCGCAAGCCGCTCAAGAACTTAACTTGGAATGCTATGTGATTGGTGGTTTTGTTCGTGATATTTTATTGAATAGAAATCATAAAAAAGACATCGATATTGTTGCTGTTGGTAGCGGTATAGAATTAGCTTTAAAAGTTTCAGAATTACTTCCAAACCAACCTAAAGTTCAAGTTTTTAAAAACTACGGAACAGCTATGTTACGTTACAAAGAAATGGATATTGAGTTTGTAGGTGCAAGAAAAGAATCGTATACACACGATAGCAGAAATCCTTTAGTAGAAAATGGAACTTTAAAAGACGACCAAGAACGTCGTGATTTTACCATTAATGCGATGGCTTTTTCTTTAAATTCTGATAATTTTGGTGATTTAGTAGATCCATTTAATGGTGTTACCGATTTAGAAAACAAACTATTAAAAACGCCTTTGGATCCGGATATTACCTATTCTGATGATCCATTGCGAATGATGCGCGCTATTCGTTTTGCTACCCAATTGAATTTTGAAATTGAAACCGAATCCTTAGAAGCGATTTCTAATAATAAAGATAGAATTAATATTATTTCAGGAGAGCGAATTGTAGATGAATTAAATAAAATTTTAGCTTCTGAAAAACCATCTATCGGATTTTTACATTTGTTTCAAACCGGTTTATTAGATATTATTTTACCTGAATTGACCGCTTTAAATAATGTCGAAGAAGTAGAAGGACATACCCATAAAAATAATTTTTACCACACGTTAGAAGTAGTAGATAATATCTGCCCAAATACGGATGATGTATGGTTACGCTGGGCTGCATTATTACACGATATTGGAAAAGCTCCCACTAAAAAATTCAACAAAAAACAAGGATGGACATTTCACGGACATGAGTTTTTAGGCGGAAAAATGGTCAAAAAAATATTTGAACGTTTGCATATGCCGTTGAATCAGAAAATGAAGTTTGTTCAAAAAATGGTGATGATGAGTTCGCGACCAATTGTAATAGCTGAAGAAATTGTTACCGATTCAGCTGTTCGTCGTTTAGTTTTTGATGCTGGTGAAGATGTTGATAGTTTAATGACATTATGTAAAGCCGATATCACTACAAAAAACCCAAAGAAATTTCAGAAATATCATAAAAACTTCGACATTGTTAAACAGAAAATTGTAGAAGTGGAAGAAAAAGACCGAGTTCGGGTTTTTCAGCCACCTATTTCTGGAGAAGAAATTATGGAACTATTTGGATTAAAACCAGGTCGTGAAATTGGTGTATTAAAAGAAGCCGTAAAAGAAGCTATTTTAGAAGGTGAAATTCCAAATGAATACGAACCTGCTAAAGAATTTGTTTTAAAACGTGCTGAAAAAATGGGATTAGTTAGAGTTGCAAAGTAGCAGAGTTTCAGAGTAGCAAAGTTAAAAATAGTGATTAATTGATGATTTTAAATATTTAGATTAAAGTGAAGACATTTAGAGATTTACTTATTTGGCAGAAAGCCATGACTTTAGTTACAAACTGTTATGCTGTTTCAGCTGGTTTTCCTAAGGAGGAACAATTTGGTCTTACTTCGCAAATAAGAAGATGTGCCATTTCAATTCCAAGTAATATTTCGGAAGGTTTTGGAAGAGGAACAAATAAAGATTATTATAGATTTTTAACTATTTCTTTAGGTTCACTTTTCGAATTTCAAACACAAGTTGAAATTGCATATAACTTGAACTATATTACTTTAGAAAATTTCAATACACTTTACGAAGATAGTAGAGAACTTGAACGAATGTTAACTTCTTTTATGAACAAAATAAAACAAACCCTGTAACTTTTCAACTTTGAAACTCTGCAACTTTGAAACTTAATTAAACCAATGAAAAAATATTTTCTTACAACAGCAAAAACAGCATTAGTTTTAGTTTATTTAGTAATTCTTGCAGGTGCTTTGGTGCGAATGACTGGCTCAGGAATGGGCTGTCCAGATTGGCCAAAGTGTTTCGGATATTACATTCCACCTACAGAACAAAAAGAACTTGAATTCACGCCTAATAAAGTTTACGATGAAGGTCAAGTAATTATTAAAGACGAAGGTTTACTTGTGGCAAAATCTGATTTTACAGCTACTTCTTCTTTTTTAGAAAGTAACTGGGAAGCCTATACCAAACACGATTATGCTATTTTTAACCCAGCACATACTTGGATTGAATACATCAATAGATTGCTTGGTGCTTTGGCAGGAATTGCCTGTTTTGTAACATTTATTTTCGCATTTGGCTACTGGAAAGAAAACAAAAAAATAGTTGTGTATTCGCTTTTGGTTTGTATACTAATGGGTTTTCAAGCTTGGTTGGGAAAAACAGTGGTAGATTCGGTATTAAGTCCGGTTAAAATTACCACTCATATGTTAACTGCTTTTTTAATTGTGGGGTTACAGTTATATGTTATATATGTGGTTTCGGCAAAAAATAGTGACAGAAAATACGATAAAAAGTTTAGTATAGCGCTTGTTGTTGTGCTACTTCTTACTATTGTTCAAGTGGTTTTAGGAACGTATGTTCGTGAATTTATAGATACAATTGAGAAATCGGGAGCTCCAAAAGCGTTTTGGTTATTACACCCCGAAATCACATTCTACTTTCACCGCAGTTTTTCAATTGTGGTCTTTTTGGCCAATTTATTTTTACTTCTTCGAAATAGAAATCTTCAATTGGGTTTCGAAAAAGTAAACTGGGTAGTTCGAATTTTAATTTTCGAAATAATAACAGGTGTAATTATGGTGTATGTCGATTTTCCTTTCGGAAGTCAAACTATACATTTAGTATTGGCAACTTTCCTATTCAGTGTTCAATTTTATTTACTTTTAGAAAATAAAAAAATAACAGAAAAATAATATTACTTTTGCAGTCCGACTATATTGTCACAGTTCTTTAGATTTAATTAATGTCTAAACTCGCAGCGCAAGATAAATTTTTGGATTTATCAGATTACGGAAGGTCTTTTGGTAAAATTTTGGCTAATTCCTTAAAAAACACGCGTTTTACACCCATTCACGTTACACTTTTATTCGGAATTTCGGGACTAATTGCAATCTATTGTATTTTGAACCAGTATTATTTCGCCGCAGCCTTTTTCATCATTTTAAAATCTGGAATTGATGCTGCCGATGGCGAATTGGCCAGACTAAAAAACACGCCTTCTTATGTAGGAAGATATTTAGATAGTGTGTTTGATATTATCTTGAACTTTCTGTTTTTTATGACCATTTGTTATGTTTCAAAAACATCGATTTGGTTGGCATTACTTGCATTTATTAGCATTCAATTGCAAGGCACGCTTTATAATTATTACTATGTCATTTTGAGAAATAAATCGGTTGGAGGTGATTCCACCAGCAAGATTTTTGAATATAAAACACCAAAAGCACTACCTGGCGAAACGCAACAAGCTGTCAATATTTTATTTGGCATTTACACCATAGTATACAGCATATTCGATAAAATTATTCACTTTTTAGATGCCGATGCTTATAAAGTAAAAACATTCCCGAATTGGTTTATGACGCTACTTTCACTTTATGGATTAGGCTTTCAATTACTGATTATTGCTATAATGTTACCGTTAGGTTGGATAGAATTTATTGCACCATTTTTTACTTTTTATTCTTTATTGCTGTTTGTTTTAATTGGTATTCGAAAAACAATGATACATTAACCAATCCAATTTTTAAATTCACTAACGCGTTCTCTGGCTACAATTATTTCATCTTCTGAATACGAATTTAAACTAATTTTTAACCGCGAGTTAGAATACATTTGAATTTCTTTTATGGCTTTTAACGAAATAATGAATTTTCGACTTACGCGATAAAAATCTTTCGGATTTATTTCAGTTTCTAAAACCTCTAAAGTAATATCTGTTAAATAATTTCGATTGTCCAAAGTGTGAATATACGTGCCTTTGTTTTCGCTATAAAAACATTCAATTTCATCAATAGAAATTACTTTTATTTGTTGTCCAATTTTCACTGAAAATCGCGTTTTATATTCTTTTTCCACCGGATTAACCAACATACGTTTAATGGCTTCAAAATCTAAACTCGAAATCGTATTTTTTTGAAATTGATTTTTGAATTTTGAAATGGCAGTTGAAAGTTCGTCTTCGTCAATTGGTTTTAATAAGTAATCAATGCTATTAAGTTTAAAAGCGCGCAACGCATATTCGTCATAAGCTGTAGTAAAAATAACCGCACTTTTAATCTCAATTTGTTCAAAAAGTTCAAATGACAAACCATCAGACAATTGAATATCCAAAAAAATCAAATCTGGATGCGGATTATTTCGAAACCAAGCAATTGATTCTTCCACAGAATGTAACAACGTATTTACCTGCAAGCCTAATTTTTCAATTTTACGCTGCAATAATCGAGCTGCTGGCTTTTCGTCTTCGATGATGATGATGTTCATAGTCCTATTTGGTTTGGATTTTATATTTTCTTGACCATTTAAAAATTAATGGTGTTACTATTACTGTAGGCAAAAGCCACGCTACTATTCCTGGTAAAATGGTATTATTCACTACAATGAAGGCAGTCATAGCAGCAATATAGGAACCCATCATTCTTTGAATGTGGACTAATAACCAAAAGTTTTTATTTGAGTTTCGACCTTGATAATTTTTAAAATCTTGATAAACCATCGAAATACTTATAAATCCGAAAACTAATAAAACTATTCCAAAATTATTAGAAGATAAGAGTAAAAGTACACCATAAATAATAAATCCTATCCCAAAAAGAAACATTCCTGCGCTAAGTATCCAATCAATTTTAAGTGCTTTTTGAGTTGGTAATATAGTTTTCAATGAAAGATATCGTTGTCCTGTGCTGACCATATAAATTGAAAAAACACCAACAATAAAAAGAAAAAAATTGAAATGAATTATTGACATTAATAAACCTGAAACCCCATTTATCAGCATTCCGTATAGAAAAAAAACGCCAAATTTTTTATGTGGTTTATCTCCTTTTTTACGAATTAAATTTATAGTTCCAGTAATTAAACCAATACTTCCCGACACGATATGAATTAGAAGCAAAATAGTAAATGTTGATTTCATAATTACTCCCACTTATTCGCTTTTTCTTTCTCCATCAACTCCTTAATTTTGCGTTCTTCCCAATCTTTCCCTAAAATAAAATAAGGCAAAAATGTTGACAATGCGTGCGCTAACAAACCAATTCCCCAAAAGAAAGCAGTAAAGAAGTTCTTAAACTGAAAATAACTTTCGCCTTCTTTTAAGTTTTGAATATTTAAGATTACTAACATACTATTAATGACCAAATATACTAATGCATGCGTATAAAACCCTTTTATTTTATTTACTCTTTTCACCGCTTCCTCGTAGCGAATTTGTTCTGAAGTTATATTTTCCATGTTTTGTGTTTTTTTAAATTATTCCCAATTATTATTTTTTCCTTTATTTACTATTTCTTGAATTTTTCGTTCTTCCCAGGTTTTACCGTATCCAAAAACCCCAAATGCATGAAAACTTAATCCTAATCCCCAACCTAACATCGGGAACCAAAACCATTGAAAGCCCCAAAATGTATTGTAATTAATTATTGCCAATGTTGGTATTACAATACTATAAGCAGTTAAATTTCCGTAAAAGCTTTTCAATTCTTCTACACGTTTTTTGGCTCTTGCGTATGCTGCATTTTCTGAAAATAGGGTGTTGGTTTCCATAACTGAAATTTGTTTGGTTAATATAGGTATGCTTATTTTAAATTCATTTTCGTTTTCTTCAACTATTACTTTACGTTGGGTAAGTATTCCGTATCGATTTACAATGTTTTCTAATCCAACTCCTTTTCGGTCTGTCAAAACTTCTTTCTTTTGTAAATTATTGGACACAGCTAACATACCATTTTCAACATTAATTTTGATGTGAAGCGGTTTAGTTTCACTAACAACATTATGTTTTATGCAGTTTTCAAGCAATAATTGTAAGGATAATGGAACTACTTTTGCTTCATCATTCTCAATGTTTTCAGGAATTTCAAATGTGATGCTGTTTTCAAATCGCATTAAAAGTAAATTCATATAGGTTTTGGCAAAGGTTAATTCTTCGGTTACCGAAACCAATTCTTTGTCTTTTTGCTCCAAAACATAGCGATAAACTTTTGATAAGGAAGTAGTGAATTTTTGTGCTGCAATTGGATTTTCTTCAATTAATGAACTCAACACATTTAAACTATTGAACAAAAAATGCGGATCAATTTGGTTTTTTAAACTTTCAAACTGTGCCGAAGCATTTCCAGCAATAATCTTTTGTTGGTTAACCTTATTTTCTTGATACGCTTTATAAAAGTAAAACGCATGAAATGCTAAGGTTACAACAAATGTAATTATAATAGTTACCACATAATTTGCTAAGGTTTCATTTTGAAAAAACGCATCAAAACTTAAGCCTTCAATGATTACATCTTCAACAATTCGCAATAAAAAAATAGCAAAAACAGAAATTACAAACGAACCTAAAAAGCCTAAAATTATTCTTCGTTTTGTAAATCGTTCTACTTTAAAAACATCATCTAAATAAATGAATAAAAAGGCATTAGCAAAATATAAAGTTATTCCATATAACATGGTGTAACCAAAATTAATTAGCAAAAATTCATTCAATTGAATGGTTATGCCTGTCATTAATTTTATTACCAACAAAACTAAAAAAACAGCAATGGATAAAATAACCGCTCTTGGAATTTCTTTGATGAGTTTATCAAACATAGTAAAAAGGTTTAGTATAAAAATAATTAAAAATTAAGTGATTGCACAATAATTGCGATTAAATAAAGGATAAGTTGTATCATAATTTGGTTGTTTTAATTCTGAGACAAAATTCCTTATAAATTTTCTGCTAAAAAATAATATCTAACCCAACTGTCAATTTTTAAGGATGAATTGTGTTTTAGGACTTTTTTAAACAAAAAAAAGACTGCAATTAGCAGTCTTTTTAATGTATTGTATTAGGAATTAAATGGTGTTTAACTTTTTTAGTTTGTCTTTCCAAGTTTGTAATTCCTCTTTATGTTTTTCAATATTTTTTTGCACTTCTTTAATAAATGGATTGTTTCCTTTTGCATTATTGAAGAAACCAATATTGTTTTCTAATTGATTGATTTCATGATTCAGTTCATCAATTTTTCTTCTTATAAAAATTTGCTCGTTAGCAATGGCTCTTTGGTCGTTTCCTTCCGAAAGTTGCTCTAAACGATTACTAAATTTCATCATTTCAGAATCTTTTTTAGATAAACTCAGTTTTTCAAACAAAGCATCTAAAATTTTATTGAATTTTCCTTCAATATGACGACGATTTTGAGGCACTTTACCAAATTCTTTCCATGCAGCAATATGTGCTTTAATGGCGTCTAAATCGGTTTTGTGTTCACCAACTAATTGAAATGCACGAACGATTTCTAAGTATTCTTTTTTCTTTTCAAAAGCCTCAACTTCTACACCAATTTCTTCTTTTCTTGACTCGTGTAATCTATCAAAATATGCATTACAAGTTTTTTTGAACGTTTCCCAAATTTCATCTGAAAGTTTTCTTGGTACATGTCCGATTTTTTTCCATTCCTCTTGAATTTGCTTCATGATTGGAGTGGTAGCATCAAAATCTTCCGTATCGATATTCGCTTTTGCTTTCTCAATTAAGGCTAATTTCAATTCTAAATTACGATGTTGTTCATTTTTAATATCTTTATAAAATGAATTTTTCGTAGCATTAAATGCACGAACAGCATTTTTAAAATTACTCCAAGTAACTTCTGTAGCTTCTGCTGGCACACGTCCTGCTTTAAAGAATGCATCGCGTAACGTTTCTAATTTTACAATTTGATTTTGCCACTCACCGTGATTATTTACTTTTTCAGTGCTTAATGCATTTACTTCAGCAATAATTTCGTTTTTGCGACTTAAATTTTCTTGCTCTTTTTCTTTAAATTGAGACGCTAATGCTTCGCGTTTATCATGTAGAATTTTAGTAATTTCACTAAACTCTTGCCATATTTTTTCTCTATTTTCTTTGTCTACGGGTCCAATTTCTTCTTTCCAAACACGATGTAATAATTGTAATTCTCTGAAAGATTTAGTTACATCTGGCAATTCTACTAAAAGTTTTGCTTTGGCGATAATTTCTAATTTCTGCTCTAAATTGTTTTTAAAATCAGCATCTCTAATTTCTCTATCTAAATGAACAATTTCGTAAAATCTATCTACATGAAAATGAAAATTATTCCAAACTAAATTGTATTTGTCTTTCGGAATGGCTCCCGAATTTTTCCAACGCTCTCTAATGTCGTTGAATTTTTTAAACATTTCTGAAATATTAGAATCGTTACTTGCAATTAACGCTTTTAATTCTTCTATTAAAGCAGTTTTTTCAGTTAAATTATTTTTTAATTGATTCTCAATATTTTTAAAATTTGCCGTTTTTTTATTACGATATGTGTCTAATAATTGATCAAATTTTACTTTTATTGGTGAATGATATTCAAATTCTGTAGTTGTTTCATTTTCAGCAAAAAAGGCAACTCTTTTTTCTTCAAGTAATTGATGAAATTGATTTAAAAATGCTTTTTTTACATCTTCAATTTGATTTTTAAAAACCAATGCCTTTTCATGACCTACAAGCGTAGCCAATTCATCGACTAATTCTTCTAAAGAAAGTTTTTCGTAATCTTTTGTTTCTATTTCTAAATCGGTATCAATAGAACCTTCTTCGCTTGATTCAGCCAAATGATTGTCTATTTCATCTTGTACGGAAACGGTTGTTTCTTCTTCTGATTTATCCGAAATCGTTTCATTTTCAGTTACTTCCAAAACTTGACTTTCTAATTCAGTTTCTTCTGAAATAGGAGTTTGGTTTTCAATTGAAGTTGTTTCTTCTTGTCCATCTGCTTGTTGCAGGTTATCATTCAATTCTTCTAACATGTTTTAATGCTTAAGTTAAGGGCTCGAAGATACCAAAAGAGGTGGGAAATTCAAAGAAATTGTACTAAAATATCACATTAGTTGTTATTTGTTCCATATTAACCAAGCTTTTTCAGCCTGATTTATAAGCATTTCTTGTCCGTTTTTTGTAATTGCACCAGCTTTTCTTGCTTTTTTTAAGAAAGCGGATTCTTCAGGATTATACACTAAATCAAAAGCAATATGTTTTGATGTAAATAGGGCATAATCTAATTTTGGAAATTCCGTAATATTTGGGAATGTGCCTAATGGAGTAGTATTTATAATTATTTGATATTCATTAAAAATAGACGTATTTATTTCCTTGTATCCAATTTCATATTCTGATGGATTTCGAGACACAAAATCAAATTCGATATTTAGTTTTTTTAAAGCGAAAGCTACTGCTTTACTGGCGCCACCAGTTCCTAAAATCAAAGCTTTTTTGTGATGATTTTTCAATAAGGGTTTCAATGATTTTTTAAACCCATAAAAATCGGTATTGTATCCTTTTATTTTTTTATTTTTAGAAATAGAAATGCAATTTACAGCGCCTATTTTTTTTGCGTTTTTTGAAATTTTATTTAAAAATGGAAGAATAGATTCTTTGTAAGGTATAGTTACGTTTAGCCCAACTAAACCTTTAGTTTTATCAATGATTTCAATAATTTCTTTAATATTTTCAATATCGTAATTTTCATATTCACAGTTGTGAAAATGATTATTTATGAATTTCTCGGAGAAGTATTTTTTAGAAAAAGAATAACTTATGTTTTTACCAATAAGTCCAAACTTGCGCTGTTTCTTTTGTGATTTATGCTTCATTTCCGTTATGCTTTGTTAAATTTGGATTTGAAAATTTTAATGAAAATTGGCAATACTGAAACCAAAACTATACCTAAAACTAATTTTTCAAAATTGTTTTTTACCACCTCAAATTGTCCTAAAAAATAACCTAAAAGTGTAATTCCAGCTACCCAAAGTACAGCACCTAAAATACAATTCAGAATGTAATTTCTATATTTCATACTTCCAGCTCCGGCCACAAAGGGTGCGATAGTTCTTACAATAGGCACAAAACGAGCCATTATCACTGCTTTACCACCATTTTTTTCGAAGAAATCTTCTGTTTTTTCAATATATTCTCTTTTGAGGAAAAGTATTTTCTTTTTTTCTTTTATGAATTCACCAAATTTATGCCCTACAAAATAGTTTAAATTGTCACCAAGTAACGCAGCTAAAATTAACAAAGGAATAATAATCACCAAACTTAATTTTCCGGTAGTTGCAGCAATGACACCAATGGAAAAAAGCATTGAATCTCCTGGTAATAATGGCATTATCACAAATCCAGTTTCCACAAAAACTACTAAAAATAATATAAAATAAATTAGTGTATTGTATTGGTCAATTAGTTGGGTAATTACGGTTAAAGGATCTTTTAAAAAATGTAATAAAAAGTCGATAATTTCCATAGATTGGCTTATAGTGTATGTTTTTTAATACTATTTTGTACAGTTTCGCATTCCCAAACGTGTGGGAAGGCATCTTTTAATATATAATTTTTGTTAAAATCGGTCGTTAAAGCCGTTTCTAATGCATCGATGGCGTTAGTTTCCTCCTCAATATTGTAGAATAAACCTACTAAACGATATAAAATCTCGGCTTCATTTGGATACAATTCTTTGGCTTGATTTAAGATTTCGAAGGCTGCATTTACTTCGCCTAAAACATATAAAACATCACTCCAAAAAAGAAAATTATCTAATTCTACATCTCCGTTTTCAAACGCTTTTCTGTAACCTTCTTCTGCCTCTTCAAAGAAATTCAGGTATTGATTTATGGTAGCATATCGTCTCCAATAAAGTGGATTTTCACCATCAATTCCAATTGCTTTATTTACATAATATAATGATTTTTGGAAATCTTTTTGTTTAATGTAAAAATCAGTTATAGCTAACCAAGCCTTATCCAATAAAGGATCTTCGTGAACAGTTTTTAAGTAAAAATTTAAAGCTTGTTCTGAATTTCCAAGTTTTTCATAGCATTTTCCAATGCGCAAATAAGCAAATGAAGTAGGATCATCTAATTCAATTGTAATTAAATAACAATCTATGGCTTCTTGATAGTGCTGAAGTTTTTCTAATGATTTTGCTTTTTCTAAAAACGCGCCTAAAAAACCTTCATCAATAAGACAAGCATAATCAAAAGCCCAAACGGCTTTTTCGTAATTTTTAATGGCATAAAATTGGCGTCCTAATTGGTGCCAAGCTACTTCGCTATAAGGATTTTTCTCGATAAAATTTTCTAAATATACTATTGCTTCCTGGTTTTGGTCTAAGAAGTCAAAACAATACACCACATTGTAAAGTGCAGAATAATCTTCTTCATCGTTATCTAAACATAAAATAAAGTTTTCTTTGGCCAACTCTAAATTATCCATAAATAAATATTCCATTCCAATCATAGAATAGACATCTGCTTCATCATCTGTGTATCGAAGCGCAATTCTTAAATGTTCAATAGCTTTTTCGTGTTGGTCTCTTTTGGAACAAATGTTGGCACGTTGAATAAAAACTTCCTCGTTTGTAGGTTCTAATAACGCGATTTCATTTAAGATTTTTTCAGCTTGTTCAATTTTGTCATCGTAAATTAATAATTCAACGTGAACCAGTTTTAATCCTGTAGATTTTGGATGTTGCTCTAAGCCCAAGCGTAGTGCTTTTTTTGCTAAATTAACGCGCCCAGTATCCATATAATGCAAAACAATATCTTCAAATTCTTCCGAATCAAAAAAGAAAACCTTGTTGGTTTTTAGCATCGATTCGAATTTAGAAAGCGATAATTTGTTTTCTTCCTCTTCTTCATTATGGCTCATATTCATAGCAACAACTTTTTAAAAGTTACAGTAATAAAATTACGTAATTTAATGCTTGCAAATTCTTTGCCAAGTGTATCTTTTGAACAATTTAATTAACAAAATTTAAGTTCAAATACAGTTATTTAGCAACACTGATTTGAGAAATTATACTAATTTTTAAAATTTCTCAAATCAGTGTTTAAAAAATTAATATTTAGGTTTTAAAGATTCAAAGTATGAACCTCGTCCATAACTTCTAATAATAATTGACAACCTTCTTCAATTTCTTCATTGGAAATGGTTAATGGAGGTGTAATACGGATGGCTGTTCCTTCAAATAATAACCAAAATAATATTAGTCCACGTTTGTGACATCGTAAAATAACTTCGTTTGTAATGTTTGCGTTTTTTGTCATTGCAGCTAACATTAAACCTTTTCCACGAACTTCTGTTATTAAAGGATGAACCAATAATTTTCTGAAAAGAATTTCTTTTTCTAATGTTTCTGCCATTAATTTGGTTTCAGTAATTTCTTGTAATGTGGCTAAGCAAGCGGCTGCAATTACGGGATGTCCACCAAATGTGGTAATATGTCCTAACTTCGGATTGTCGTATAATAAATCCATATGTGCTTCAGAAGCTACAAATGCGCCAACTGGCATTCCGCCGCCCATTCCTTTTCCAATAACTAAAACATCTGGTACACAATCGTAATTTTCAAAGCCGAATAATTTTCCAGTACGACCAAATCCGGGTTGAATTTCGTCTATGATTAACATCGCGCCAACTTCAGTGCATCGCGCTCTAACTTTTTTAAGAAAATCGTTTTGTGGTTGAATAAAACCTGCACCTCCTTGAATAGATTCTAAGATAATTCCAGCTGTTTTTGTTGTAATTTTCTGGATATCTTCTTCGTTATTAAACGTAATAAAATCGACGTCTGGTACTAATGGTCTAAATACTTGTTTGCGTTCTTCAAAACCCATAACACTTAAACTCCCCATAGTATTCCCGTGATAGGCATTATGGCAAGATATAAATTGACTTCTTCCGGTTACTCTTCTTGCTAATTTTAAAGCGCCTTCGGTAGCTTCGGTTCCAGAATTTACCAAATATGTTTTTTTTAAGGGATAGGGTAGAAGTTCGGCTAATAATTTACAATATTCGGTTGCTGGATTTTGGGCATATTCGCCATACACCATAACGTGAGAATATTTGTCTAATTGGTTTTTTATAGCCGTATTTACACGTTCATTTTGATGTCCTAAACTACACGCTGAAACACCTGCTACAAAATCTAAATATTTATTTCCAGAAGTATCATAAATATAAGAACCTTTAGCATAAGAAATTTCCATAGCTAATGGGTGAGGAGAGGTTTGTGCTTGATATTTAAAGAAATCGTTTATCATGGTTTTGGTTTTTAGGTTAAGGGTTTAAGGTGATTGAGTTTTTTGCTTTTTACTTTTCACTTTTTCCTTTTTACTACCTACTTTTTTCCCATAATCCGTAGTTTCTTTTAGGACGGACATTGGTTTTTTCTCTTCTTTTTCTTTCTTTTTTGTTTCGACTTTTACTTTTTCGTCGATGGCTTTTTCTTCATCAGGAAAAATATTCTCTAAAGATGTGATTTTTTCGTCTATTCGCCAAATAAAACCTCTAAGTCGCCTTGCGTTTTTTGGAAATTCTTTATCAGGATAGGTATCGCTTAAAATTTGTTTGAAAGAAGTTAGTTCTAAAATTTTATTGTTTTCCAATTGCATATTGATACTACTTGAAACGCCCTTGTCAATTCCAACCATTTCATTTTCATCGTTATACATAAAATAAATTTTCTCTGTATTTTTGATTAAATCTACTTCGTATAATTTATTATCTCTAAACTTTCCGTATAAAAATTGCCCTTTCACTTGATTGAAATTGTCTTCACTTAACGTATCTTTTTGAACCAAAAAGGCATTATTGAGTATTTTCAATGAATCTAATTTCTCGGTTTTATTATTTCCTATTAAATGAATAACGTCGCCCGTCATTTGGTTATCTGCATTCCAAACTACAGGTCTTCCGATAAGTTTTGTGAGTTGTGTTTTATTATTAGAATGAATGGAATCGCATTTTCCACTCATATCCGTTTTAAAAAATCGAACATTGTTAAAAGCTCTTATGGTTCTATCTTCTTGCGGACCCGTAACCAATATTTTTTTTCCGTGGAGATACATAGTATCCTTTTCTACTAAGGTTTTTATCAGTGCTTTTTTGGTAATAAACATCGAATCTTTTTTCGTCCCGCCAATATTTCGATATACTTCTGCGTAATGTCCGGTAGCAATCATATTGTTAATGGTATCGGTAATTTTTACGTTATTGGTAGCTTTTGCGAAATTTTTCTTTCGGTCGTAATTGATAATATCGCCTTCTACTTTCCGATTATTATAAACGATATTGGATTTATCCAAAAGCCTTCCAACATCATTTTTAGTGTCATAAAATCCATTTGTAGTGTTAATCACATTTTCTTTACTTGTAATCGTACTTGGGCCGTAAACGTAGGCGTGTCCTGAGTTGTCGTAAAATTCTAAATTATTAGTTTTAATAGTAACTTGTGGATTTACAACCGTTACTGCTGTTTTGAAAACGTATTTTTTGTTATTTAAATAATATCTTCCAGATTTACTTTTTAAAGTATTTTCTTTATTAAGAATGGTTCCCCAGCTTCTATAAAAGGCTTCTTGTTTGTTTCTATCAAAGTAAATGGTATCGGTTGTTAAATTAGAATCAGGCGAACGCAAATTGACATTTCCAGTTGCGTAGGCTTGTAATGTTTTCCCATCGTATTCCGCATAACGGCTATTCATTACAATAGTATCGCCTTGGTTTAATATTACGTTTCCAAACGCTTTTACGTAATCTTCATCGGTATAATGATACGCTTTATTGCAATTTATAAGAACACCATTATGTTGCACTTGAACATTTCCAGTAAAAATAATGGCGCCCGGGATT
>NZ_JBEIET010000008.1:0-37933 GCF_040382755.1 Flavobacterium sp. | reverse complement strand
CCAATAGCGTTTGCAAGTACTATGGACGAAGATGGAAATCCGAATTTATCGCCATTTAGTTTTTTTAATGTTTTTAGCAGCAACCCTCCTATTTTAATTTTTTCGCCTGCCAGACGCGTGCGAAACAATACTATAAAACACACTTTGATAAACGCACAAGACACACGTGAAGTTGTTATTAATATTGTAAATTACGATATGGTGCAACAAATGAGTTTATCAAGTACCGAATATCCAGATGGTGTAAACGAATTTGAAAAAGCTGGATTTACTATGTTGCCATCAGATAGTGTAGCGCCATATAGAGTGGCCGAAAGTCCGGTGCAGTTTGAATGTAAAGTAAACGACATTATTGCATTAGGCACAGAAGGTGGTGCAGGAAATTTAGTTATTTGTGAAGTGGTAAAAATTCACATTCACGAAAGTATTCTTGACGAAAACGAAATGATTGATCAACACAAAATTGATGTCGTTTCACGTTTGGGTGGAAATTGGTACAGTCGTGCAAATGAAGGTTTGTTTGAAGTGGAAAAACCATTAACTACTTTAGGAATTGGTGTAGATATGATACCAGTTTTCATTAAAGAAAGTGGCTATTTTAATGGAAATGATTTAGGGAAATTAGGAAATATAGAAGCTATTCCAAATGACGAAGAAATTACTATATTTGTAAAAGAAAATTTTGAAGTAAAAGCGGTTTTAAGTTCAGACGATTTTAATACAAAATTTAAAAAAGCAAAAGAATATTTAGACAATAATCAGGTTTTAAACGCTTGGAAATTGTTATTAGCACAAAAATAAATTATTAGAGTTATGGAAGTTATTGGAAAAATTAAAGTAATTGGAGCTACACAAGATGTAAGTGCTTCATTTAAAAAAAGAGAATTAGTTGTTACTACTGAAGAGCAGTATCCACAACATATTTCGGTTGAATTTCAACAAGCAAAAGTGGACGATTTAAATTCGTACCAAGTTGGCGAGCAAGTAAAAGTATCTATCAATTTAAGAGGTAGAGAATGGACATCTCCACAAGGAGAAGTAAAACATTTTAACACCATTACAGGTTGGAGAATAGAAAGATTATCAAATCCTGCGCCTGCAAGTGCTCCAGATATGCCTCCAATGCCTGCTGCTGAAGCATTTGCGCCAGCAACCGACTTTAAAGAAGAAGAACACGACGATTTACCTTTTTAATCTTCGATTAAAAGTAAATTCTAAAATTTAAATTCCAAATTCCAATTGTTTTCATTTTGGAATTTGGAATTTTTATTGCACTTTGAAATTTAAAAAATTGGAATTTCTTAAAAATATGTATTTTTTAACACCAGAACTTTATTTTCCTCCAGCTTCTGAAGCTTCACCCGAAGGTATTATTGCTGTGGGAGGTGATTTGTCTCCAGAACGACTTTTATTAGCCTATCAAAACGGAATTTTTCCTTGGTATGATGCTGATGAACCAAAACTTTGGTGGTGCCCAAACGAAAGAATGGTGTTGTTTTTCGAAAATTTACGAATTACGAAAAGTATGAGAAAAATACTGCTAAAAAAAGAATTTCAGGTTACTTTTAATACAAATTTTAAAGCTGTTATTACCAATTGTCAAAAATCGACAAGAAAAGACCAAAACGGCACTTGGATTTCGGATGAAATAATAGCTGCTTATTGTAAACTAAATGAATTAGGTTATGCAAAAAGCGTAGAAGTTTGGCAAAATAACAAATTAGTAGGCGGTTTATACGGAATAGATTTAGGCGATGTGTTTTGTGGCGAAAGTATGTTTTCAAAAGTGCCTAATGCGAGTAAAGTTGCGTTTATTCATTTAGCAAAACAATTAGAATTAGCTAACTATAAACTTTTAGATTGCCAAGTACATAATAATCATTTAGAAAGTTTAGGTTGTATAGAAATTGAAAGAGAAGAATTTTTAGCAATTTTGAAAAGTTAGATATTACGCAGAGACACACTAAGAAACACAGAGCAACGCAGAGATTTATTTTGAACACAAATTTATCTTGCGTCAAACTTTTTTATACTTCTCACATATAATTCCTCTACTTTTTTTCGAGCCCATTCTGTTTTTCGTAAAAATGTTAAACTAGACTTTATAGAAGGATTTTCATTAAAACATTTGATTTTTATCAATTCGCCAAGCGTATCAAAACCATAATACTCGACTAATTTTTCGAGTATTGCTTTTAACGTTATGCCGTGAAGTGGATCCATTTTATTTACGATTTTTGATTTGGGATTTACGATTTAATGTAAATACTTATATTTTAATTTAATACTATTTTTTACTGAATACTAAAAACTGAACACTGATTACTAACCTCTCACCCAACAATCTGCAACGTGGTCGTTTACCATACCTGTGGCTTGCATATGTGCATAAACAACTGTAGAACCTACAAATTTGAAACCACGTTTTTTTAAGTCTTTGCTTAACTTATCCGAAATTTCTGATGTTGCTGGTACTTCACTTAACGTTTTTGGTTTGTTATCAATTGGTTTATTGTCTACAAAAGACCAAATATATTTAGAAAAACTTCCAAATTCTTCTTGCACTTTTATAAAAGCTTGTGCATTTGTTACTGTCGCATTTATTTTTAATTTGTTTCTAATTATTCCAGCATCTTCAGATAAAACTTGCAATTTGGCATCAGTAAATTTAGCAACTTTTTGCACATCAAAACCTGCAAATGCTTTTCTAAAATTATCTCGTTTTACTAAGACGGTGTACCAACTTAAACCCGCCTGAAACGTTTCTAAAATTAGAAATTCAAACAAAGTAGCATCATCATAAACAGGTTTTCCCCATTCGTTATCGTGATATTCTTTGTATAAATCGGTTTTTTCGCACCAAGCACAGCGTTTCTTAGTCATTTACTATTGGTTTTTCGTTGTTATGGATGTAAGTATTAATTAAATAATGACCCAAATATATCATTGGCGTTAAGCAAACTGCGATAATTAGTTTAAATGAATACCCAGTTAATGAAAATTCTATATATTGTTGTGTATTCCAAATTCCTGGTAAATAAAAAGCAATTCCTCCTACTATAAAAGAATCAATTAATTGTGAAATCACAGTAGAACCTGTGCTTCGTAACCAAATCATTTTTTCTCCGGTTTTCTTTTTAAAATAACTAAAAAGCGTGACGTCTAAAAACTGCGCCACTAAAAACGCAATTATCGAACCTACAATAATTAAATTACTTTGACCAAATACAGCTGTAAATTCAGCATTAGAAACCGGACTGATGCCTTTTGCTTCTGGAATTTTCATCGAAAAAAACAAAATCACAAAACAGTAGGCAATTAAACCTGCTGTGATATAACTGAGTCTTTTCACACCTTGTTTTCCAAAATATTCATTAATTAAATCGGTAGTAATAAATACGATTGGCCAAGGCAAAATACCCATACTTAATACAAAAGGACCAATTTGAATTAATTTTCCCCCAATAAGTTCGGCAGTTATGGCATTTGTAATAAAAATACCTGCCAAAATAATATAAACTATTTCTTTTTTGGTTCTTAACATTTATTCTTCGTAATATTCCTCTTCTTCGTAATTGTCATCTACTGGATTACTTGAAAAATTTACTCTCAAATGATTGTCATTTAGCGATTCATTAATCATCGTTTTCATTTTCTGATCAATTTCTTTATCATCAATAATTTTTTCATCATCAAATCGTCTAAAAGCTTTCAGATTTAGTTGATTTTTTTCATCATAAACAAAAGCAATAGCGGTTAACTTTTCAGTATTTTTACCATACGAATCAGCTTCTATATTAATTTTCTTATAAAAGAAATAAGCTATTTTTTTATCATTATGATTAACTATTTTTTCATCTAATAACACAATTGAATCATTTTTTTTATCAAAATCTTCATAATAATGAATGGCATTCATCACGATACTATCTTTACTAAACGCAGCTAATTCTTCCGTTTGTTTATTGTGATACAGCATTTGCATGGCCGTATATTTTGTTTTTGGATTGCTAATTAATTTATCTAATACACGTTTATCCAGCTTTTTATTTATTGCCAATTCGCGATTAGCAATAGCCACATTTAAATCGTCAATATTTAATTTTTCTGATTTCTCATACAATTGACGCATATCTTTTTCATTTTTGTATGAATATAAAATAGATAAATAGCTATTTAAAGCTTCCACAGGTGCAACATTTTCATCATCATAATTATATTCGTCATCATCATCACTGGCTTCATCTTCGAATTTCCAACTTACCAATCGTTTGTATTCTAATTTCGCATTGGTGAGCAGCATTTTTTTGTATGATTTTAGTTTTTTTGATGATACCTTTTCAGAATTTAATAGCACTTGCACAAACTCAACTATTGGCTCGTGAAATTCATTAATACTATAATATTCTAAAATATTTGGATATAAAACTTGAGCATTTTCGAGGTCTGCCATAAATAAATTAAACAATCCAGAAATTACATATCTTTCTGAAATTGGTAAATCATAATCTAATAATTCGGCAATTTTTTTATATGCCACTTTGCTTTTTTGTAAAGCCAAAGCACGTAAAATTGAAAATTGTGTTTGTGTTGAAACGTCTTGTTTTTTATACGCTTGTTCTAAAAACGGAAGTACTTCTGAAGATTTTAAAGATCCAATGCTTTCAAATAATTCACCTTTAAAATCCATTTCTTCTTTTCTAAATTCGAAATTTTCTAACAGGTTTTTAATTTTTGAAAAATCAGATTCTTCAATCGTTAAATTGTTAAATGATTTTATTGCCGAATAGCGTATACTATCGTGTTCGCTATTTAAATCTTCTTCAAAAATGCTGAATTTATTTTCAAAAAAGGTTCTTGATGTTATGGAAGCATCATCTACTTTAAACGAATTGAATACTTTTTCAATAAAAGGGTTGTCGTTATTGTAATTTTTATCAACTAAAGTTGTGAGCGTGTAATATTCGCCTTTTTTGAGTACAATTTTATATTTAATAGCTTGTGTACTTTTAGGTTTTGTAGCCAAAACTTCGTATACATAAAAATCGTTGGCTTCGTCTTTAGTGAATTTTTCATTAACCAAATCTAACTTTTGATTCGATGTTAATGCCAATGTTTTGTCCCAAGTAGTTGATTTGTAATCTAAAGGATTAAATTTATCCTTTTCATTTGTATCAATAGTGTTTGATACAGAATTAAAACTCACGGCTTCTGTAGCAACAGAATCGACTACAACGGCACTATCAGAATAATTAAATTCATTACTGTCGGTATAATTTTTATATTCAAAATCTACTGAAATGTTTTTCTTAATTTGATTAAAAAGCGTATCTAAAACGGCATAACTTTCGTACCTATGTGGTTGCGAATATGTAATTTGTATATTGCTTTTGTTTGGCGAAAAAATATCAAAAGATTTGTATTTTACTTCAAAATGATTGGTTTTATTATCTTCTTTATACCTGTTTTTTCTTTCAAATTTAAAATCTAAATATTCGTTTTCTTGTTTCGGAATTTCTACAGAAAAATGAGCTGTAGAATCTTTAAATGTTTTATAAACAATATCTTCTTTTGCTTTTGTAATTTCGAATGAGTTAAAAAAAGTATCAACTTTATTTTTTGAAGCATTTACAGTTCCCAATAAATAATATTTATTTCCTTTTAAGGCCGATTTTAGATATATATTTTTAGCTTTTAATTTTGTTTGCGATATAACTTCAAATTTATTTTTGTCAAAACTTGTTTGCAAAGAATCCAACTCGTGAGCCGCATAAAATTCATAATGCATTCTTTTCAATTCATATTCAGAATCCTCTAAATTTTCATAATCCATCATCGTACTTTCTATGACAAAATAATGTGCGTTTTCTTGTTCGTCAAACGCATAAATTTCGGTATCTTCCAGTCTTTTATTGTCTCTTTTATTTCCTACAGTTGTGTAATAAGATGGTAACGTAACTTTAAAATTTTGCTTGTTTGGCAATACTGTTGTCAACTCCTGTTTGTACGATTTAATTTTTATATTATTGTATACCTCATCTTCATATTTTCTAACATAATCGCCTTCTCCACTCATTATTACAGCAATAATTTCAAGTGGTGTTATATAATATCTATATCTTTCGTTTTTACCCGTTTTAGTTTTGCTTTTGATATCATACACAAAATTATTTTTTTCTTGGTATGTCTTTTTCTCTAAAATTTCACCTGGAATATTTTCAAAAAATAAACTATCAAGCGTTTTATGATTGAATTTTTCGTCTTTTTTGCTAATAAAATCCTTCAGCAACATACGTTTTACATTAATATAGCCACCGTTTCCTAAATCTGGAGATTCTAAATTTTCGCCATTTTTTAAAACCAAAGGAAACAAAGGCAAAGAAATCATTTCATCTGCTGTTGTGTTTATTTCAAAAACAGGCTTTACAAAATACTCCTCAATTTGTTTTTTTATTTTTTTTCCTTTTTCAGTATAGTCAGAAAATATTGGTGTTACGGTATATCCTTTTCTTCGTAACTTTTCAATCATTCCATTTTTTCCAGGTAAATGTGCGGCACCAACTGCAGCAAACAAACTTCCAGTTTTCATGATAGAATCCATGCTTTTAGACATAATTTCATTTCTATCAAAAAGCATGGCTTTGTTGTATAATTTTGGAGACGAAAGCATGTTTAGCGTATCCAATAAATCTAAATCTTTTTCACGATATGCGTCTCTTAAAACCTCTGCATAAGAACGCTTTTTTAATAGTTTTAAAATAGCTTGTTTGTTATCATCCACTTCACTTCTATCCATTTCAGCCTCCGCTTTTTCGATATTTATAGTAGTAGATTTAACGTTTTCTAAACCTAATGTCTTTTTACCATATTTTCTTCCAGTTCTGTAAATAAACATATCCAAATAAGTTTCCTCCTGAAATTCTTGGTTGGCTTGATTGGTTCGAGATAATAATCCTATTAAATTGTAATTTGAACCTCTAAAAAGAGAATATAAATAGTCTTTTTCTATAGGTGAAGTATAAAAATTAGTGTAGAAATTTCTTCTTGTTTGAGTAGATTGATAAAATCCATACAAATCGTACAATTCTGACCAAGTATTTGGTTCGCTTTCGTTAGCAATAAAATCTGAAGCCATTAATTTTTCAAAAAACGAATCAGACAAATGAAAGGAAACCTTATCAGAAACGTGCATGGTTCCATACATATAGGATTTTTTGGTTAATCCGTTACCCGAAATTTCCCAAAATAAACTTTGGTATTTTTTTTCTTGTGCAACAACTGTAGAAAGTGATAAAAGTGTAAGTAAAAATAAAATCTTTTTCAAAGGGATAATTATTAAGTTAAATTGTCCCAAATATAATAAATTGAAAAGATTTTTAATACGAATTTTTACAAAAAATAAAATCTATTTCCATTTGATAGATTCTATAATCTGTTTCATGTCGTTTTTAATATAGTCTGCTGCTGGTAGTATGGAATCAAAATTTGGCTTGGAGTAAAAATACATACTTGCAGTAATGAAATTTTTAGTACTATCTGTAGCGTAAAACTGAGCATTTGTAGCGGCATTTCCGCCTACCTGATAAAACATTCCGTATACTTTACTATAAGTATTTACGTAGGGTTGCTCTGCAATATCATTTGCTTTTATAGCGTGTTCGTATGTTAATTTTTGAGCATCAGTTAGTAATTTATCTAAATTACTTTGAACAGGTTTGTATGTCAAATACACCGTAGCTTTCATTTTTGGATAATGAATTTCCAATCCGCAATTTGAAGTGGCTTTTACTTCTGCCAATTCGTTTTTATCAAAATCGAAACCACAAGAATTTGAAAACTTCATATATTTTGCTGGTGGATATTCCAAGCTTAATTGTCCTGTTGGTTTGGGCATTTTTTCATCACCACAAGAAAGTAAGGAAAGACAAAATAGGCTAAAAATAAGGCGGATTTTCATTTTGTGTGTTTAAAAAAGTACAATCTGTACTCTATTTTCTATTTTCTATATTCTATTCTCTATACTCTAAATCAAAATTAATCTAACGAATCAAAATCCACATCTTTTGAACTTGGCGGATTTGAAGTTGGTGCTTTAGATAAATCTGAATCTTTTTTCGTATTTAAGAATGTAAATTCTGTAACTTGAATTTCAGTAGTATATTTAGTAGTACCATCTTCAGCTGTCCATTGACGTGATTTTATTCTACCTTCGATATATATTTTATCTCCTTTTGAAAGGTATTTCTCACATAACTCTGCTGCTTTATTTCGCACTACTATATTATGCCATTCTGTAGAAGTGATTTTTTCACCTGTAGATTTGTTAATATATACTTCATTAGTTGCTAATGGAAATCTTCCAATACAACTTTGAGCATCAAAATAATGCATTTTTACCTCGTCACCTAAGTGTCCGATTAAAATAACCTTGTTTAAAGTACCGTTCATGGCTTATATGTTTTTATCAAAAATACTAAATATTATTTATATACCAATTTTTTCTATAAAATTATGCAATACAATTGGAACAGGCAATTGTTTTACTTCAGAAAAAGTATAGCTGTTTTTCAATGTTTCTTCGGTTTCTATTCTGTAAAATTTAATATTCAAATGCTGATGCGATAACTTATGCAATACATCAAAGGCCTCATAATATTGAAAATTTTTAATGTTATAGGTTCCTTTTAACTGAAGAAACAATTCGGATTCATCCATCTCATTTTCAGATTCCACACAAGGAAGTTCATATAAATTTTTCCAAATTCCGTTTCCCGTTCGCTTATTCATAATATAGTTTCCAGAAGCATCATGAACCAATATGAAATTCATAAATCGTTTGGTAATCTTGTTTTTTTTCAGTTTCACAGGTAATTCGGATACTTTTTTAAGTTTGTATGCTTCACAACTGTCACTAAAAACACAATCTAAACAATTTGGACTTTTTGGCACACATTGCAAGGCTCCAAATTCCATTATGGCTTGATTATGAAGATTTGGTTGCGTTGTAGAAAGTAATTTTTGAGCCAATTCAATAAAATACTTTTTAGTTGTATTTGATGAAATGTCATAATCAACATTAAAAACCCTTGCCAACACTCTAAAAACATTGCCATCTACAACCGCAACCGATTCGTTTGCCGAAAAAGAGGCAATTGCTGCTGCAGTATATATTCCAATTCCTTTTAATTTTATTAATTCATCGTAAGTAGTTGGGAAAATACCATTATGGTTTTCTACAACTAATTTAGCAGTAAAATGTAAATTTCTGGCACGAGAATAATATCCAAGTCCTTGCCAAAGCTTCAAAACTTCTTGCTCATCGGCATTTGCTAAATCATTTACGGTTGGAAAAGCAGTTACAAAATTTATGTAATACGGCAATCCTTGGCTCACTCTTGTTTGCTGTAAAATAATTTCTGAAAGCCAAATTTTGTAGGCATCATTGGTATTTCGCCAAGGCAAGTCTCTATAATTTTGTTGATACCAACTGATAATTTTGGTTGAAAAATTCATATAAATATTTAAAGCTGTAAAAATAAATCATTTATATGGTTAAATTTTAGTTCATTATGTTTGAATTTGTATTTTTTTAATTCATATATTTGCACACTCAAAAAAATACACATAAAATTTAACACGCAAGAAAATGACGAAAGCAGATATCGTAGCAAAAATTTCGGAAAGATTAGGTCTTGAAAAAGGTGACGTTCAAGCTACTGTAGAATCATTCATGGAAGAAGTAAAAAATTCATTAGAAACTGGTGATAATGTTTACTTAAGAGGATTTGGTAGTTTTATTGTTAAAACAAGAGCTGAAAAAACAGGTAGAAACATTTCAAAAAACACAACTATCAAAATACCTGCTCACAACATTCCAGCATTTAAACCTGCTAAAATATTTGTTGAAAGCGTTAAAGAAAAGACAGAAGTAACTGTATAATATTATTTATTAATCAAAAAAAACTACACATTATGCCAAGTGGTAAAAAAAGAAAAAGACATAAGGTAGCTACTCACAAGCGTAAAAAAAGAGCGAGAGCTAACCGTCACAAAAAGAAAAAGTAGTCTAATAACTACTTTTCTTTGTTTAAAAAACAAGTTACGTTCATTGAATTTTAAATTATTCCGTAAGTTGATGAAGTCAATTTACGATTAGTTTTATTGGGTATTTTACCTAAATTGTTTAATCCATCCTAGCAATAAGTTGCTAGTTGCTAGTTGTTTTGTACCTTTGGTATAAACAATCAACAACCGACAACAAAATGTTCGGATAAAAAAGATACAGCATGAACAAAGAATTAATCATTAGATCTAGTTCAGACGCAGTAGATTTTGCCTTATTAAAAGATGGAAAACTAATTGAATTACACAAAGAAAAAGAGGCTGGCGACAGCAATCAGTTTCAGGTTGGCGATATTTTTATAGCAAAAATAAGAAAGCCCGTTGCAGGATTGAACGCCGCATTTGTGCATTTAGGTCATGAAAAAGATGCGTTTTTGCATTATCATGATTTAGGACCAAACTTAGGATCTTTGATGAAATTTATTAAACTTGTAAGCGCAGGTAAAATAAAAGATTATTCACTCAAAAATTTCCCTTTTGAACCTGAAATTAGCAAAGATGGCACTATAATGGATACATTAAGCGCCAATCAGTCGATTTTAGTTCAAGTAGTTAAAGAACCAATCTCCACAAAAGGACCGAGAATTAGTTCTGAGATTTCTTTAGCAGGAAGATATGTAGTTTTAGTTCCTTTCTCTGACCGAGTATCCATTTCACAAAAAATTGGAGACCGTGCAGAAAAAGATCGTTTAAAAAAATTACTACAATCTATAAAACCAAAGGGATTTGGTGTTATTGTGAGAACAGTAGCCGAAGGCAGAAAAACAACTGAGATTGAAAAAGATGTAGAAACACTGTTAGACCGTTGGACTAGCATGTGCAAAAAACTACAAACCGCACATCATCCCTCAAAAGTATTAGGAGAATTAACAAAATCTTCTTCTATGCTTAGAGATATTTTTAACGATACTTTTACGAGTATTCAAGTAGATGATGAAGATTTGTATTTAAAAACGAAGGAGTATTTGCAAGAAATAGCTCCGGATAAAGCGTCTATCGTAAAACACTATCAGTCGAAAGATTTACCTCTATTTGAGAAGTATAATATAGAAAGACAAATAAAAACCTCTTTTGGAAAATCAGTTTCAATGAGTAAAGGGGCGTATTTAATTATTGAACACACAGAAGCTTTACATGTTATTGATGTAAATTCTGGCAATAGATCAAATAAAGCCACCAACCAAGAAGATACTGCAATGGAAGTAAATATGATAGCTGCAGCTGAAATTGCACGTCAATTACGACTAAGAGATATGGGAGGAATTATTGTTGTCGATTTTATAGATTTACAAAATCCAGATAATAGAAAAGTATTATTCGATTTCTTACGAGAAGAAATGAGTGACGATAAGGCGAAGCATAAAATCTTGCCTCCTAGTAAATTTGGACTGGTTCAAATTACTAGACAAAGAGTTAGACCTGAAGTTAATATTGAAACAAACGAAGAAAACCCGAACGAAAACGGACAGGTTGAAGCAGCAATTTTAATTATTGACAAAATAGAAGCTAACCTTGAAAGCATTATTAAAGACCATAAAAAAGTAGTACTTAACGTACACCCATTTGTGGCCGCATACCTTACAAAAGGTTTTCCATCATTACGTTCAAAATGGTTTTTTGAACATAAGAAATGGGTGAAAATTATACCTCGTGACGCTTACACGTACTTAGAATATCATTTCTTTGATAACCAAGGAAAAGAAATTTTATAAAAAACAAAACCGCTACTCGGAAGAATAGCGGTTTTTTTTTATTTTTTATCGAAAAAATTCTCCCATAAATCATACAGTTTTTTATTTTTCTCGTTGTATGTTTTCTTATACTTTAAAACTAGAGTATCTTTATCTTGAGTTGGGTTTTCGTAATAACTAATCCATTGTTTAAAACTCTTATAATTATATTTCTTTAATTCAAGACTTACCTTCTTTATTGGAATAATTTTATTACCTACCCACTTATATGTAGATTTCTCATTTGGAGTATACCAAGAACCTCCATACTCAAAGTATAATATACTTTTACATGTGTCAAAACTTAATTTATCACAGAAAAATTCACCAGATTTTTCAAAATAATTCTCTTTCGAATCATATTTATAAATTGTATGTTGCCTATTGCCATTCATATTAGGATGTCCAAGAAACAAAATTTCAAAATCATCATCCGTACTGAAATTTTCAAAACTAAAATGTAAAATATCACTATCAAAAGTATCAGATTTTAATTTTTCCCATACTCCATTTCCAAATTTATAAAAATAAATATTTTGAGTTTGCCAATTACCATATATATCTATAGCAAAAACATCTTTTTTATTAATAAACTTAACAATTACTACAACTCTGCTTGAATCTGATTCAATAACAGAATCTAAAGGAAAAACAAGTTCATCTTTGTCTAAATTTGAAATTTTTGTTTTGTACGAATTCAACAAACTATCGATATTTAGCTTGAGATGAAAAGCATTTGGTTTAGTGATAATTTCTTCAATAGATTCTCTTGGATTATCACCTTTATTTTGAAAATTTTTAGATGAACAAGCATAAAAAAGTAAAATTCCAAAAATAAGAAGTATACTTTTAATAATTATTTTTTTCATTTACTTTGAAACTGATTACTATAAACTAAACACTGATTACTAAACCTACTCCAACTCATATTCTAACCTAACTGTAATTCTTGCGGTTTTGTTTTTGCTAAATGTATCATTGTTTCCACCGTAACTATCTTCTTCAGTAGAACCTTGTCCTGTAATTTGGAAAACTCCCATACTTGCGGTTTTTAGTTTTCCTAAATCGCCATCAGCGGTTTTTACAATTTTTTCAGCACGTTCGTAAGCATCTTTTGAGGCTTTTTCGATAAGTTGGTGTTTTAAACTTGGCAAATCTGAATAAGTATATTGAATAGAATTTGAAGACAATTCAATTCCAGAATTAATTAATTCCGAAGTTTTACTTGAAACAGCTTCAATTCGTTTCATTAAATCAGGGTTTTTCTTTGCCGAAAATGAAATCGTCTGTGAAGCTTCATAGCCGTCAAAAACTTGTTCGTATTTCGTATTATATTGGTTATCGCCTTCTTCAATTCTCACTTCTCTAAATTTTTTATTGAATTGCACCGCACCAAAACTAAACTCACTGGCTTTAAAACCTTTACCTAAAAAGAAATTAGACACAATTTTCTGGTCTGCAATCATTTTATTGTAGGCTTCTTTAATATCATAACTTCTTGTAGTAAAACTTCCGCTCCACAAAATTTCATCAGACACAAAATCTTTCGTACCTAAACCAATAACGGAAATCGAATCTAAATTTTCATTTCGATTTTTAAAAGCGGTACCTAATATAAATGCAGTTGTCACAATAGCAATTCCAATAATTGCCGAAGATTTCATTTTGTCTGTAATTTTCATAGTAATTTTTTTAAAGTTGATTTGGTTACTTTATTTTAAAACATATATCAAACCACATGCCAAGTTTACAGAAAATTTTTCTGCGAATCTTTGTGATAATTTTGCGAATCTCTGCGTAATTAACTTATCTCTTTTTCTGAAAAAAATTAGTTATTAATTCTGCACATTCCTTTTCTAAAATTCCAGAAACCACTTCTGTTTTTGGGTGAATTTGTGTACCTAATGTTTTATAACCTCTTTTTGTATCAGTTGCACCAAATACAATTTTAGAAATCTGACTCCAATACAAGGCGCCGGCACACATTTGACAAGGTTCTAAAGTAACATATAACGTACATCCTTTCAAGTATTTTCCTCCTAAAAAATTAGCGGCACTTGTAATGGCTTGCATTTCAGCATGTGCCGTAACATCGTGTAAAAGCTCAGTTAAATTATGTGTACGTGCAATTACAGTATTATTTACAACAATTACAGCGCCAACAGGAATTTCGTCTTTTTCAAAAGCTATTTCAGCTTCCTGAAGCGCTTTTTTCATAAAATATTCGTCGGTAAAAATAGTTTCCAAGTTTCTTACAATTATATATTAATCAAATTTACAAACATTATTGTATTTTTGCAGTACAAATGGAAAATTTACTTTCACATATTACGACACCAACCGATTTACGGAAACTTTCTGAAAATCAATTACCACAAGTTGCCACTGAACTTAGAGAGTTTATCATCGATATTGTTTCTCAAAAAGAAGGCCATTTAGGGGCGAGTTTGGGCGTTATAGAATTAACCGTTGCCTTACATTATGTTTTTGATACACCAAACGATTTATTAGTTTGGGATGTAGGACATCAAGCGTACGGACATAAAATTTTAACAGAAAGACGCGAAATTTTTCATAAGTATAGAGAAATTGATGGTATCTCAGGTTTTCCAAAAAGAAGTGAAAGTATATTTGATGCGTTTGGTGTAGGTCACTCTTCTACTTCAATCTCAGCTGCATTAGGTATGGCTATTGCATCGAAAATTAATGGTGATACCGAAAAACAACATATTGCGGTTATTGGCGATGCTTCTATAGCAAGCGGAATGGCATTTGAAGGACTAAATCATGCTGGTGTAACTGATGCAAACTTATTAGTGATACTAAATGACAATGCCATGGGAATTGACCCAAGTGTTGGGGCATTAAAAGACTATTTAACCGCTGTTAAAGAAGGTAAAAATCCAAAAGATAACAACATTATAAAATCGTTAAATTTTGATTATTCGGGTCCAATTGACGGCCATGATTTACCTAAATTATTGTCAGAATTAAAACGTTTACAAAAAGTAAAAGGTCCGAAATTTTTACATATTATTACCACGAAAGGAAAAGGATTATCGTACGCTGAAGAAAATCAATTGCAATTTCATGCACCTGGAAAATTTGATAAATTAACAGGTAAAATCATAAAATCGGAAAATGAAAATTTAGCCCCAAAATTTCAAGATGTTTTTGGGCATACCTTAGTGGAATTGGCTACAGAAAATAAAAAAATTGTAGGAATTACTCCAGCTATGCCTTCTGGAAGTTCCTTAAAATATATGATGGATGCGTTTCCAGAACGTGCTTTTGACGTAGGAATAGCCGAACAACATGCCGTAACCTTAGCTGCTGGAATGGCAACACAAGGTTTAACAGTATTTTGCAATATTTATTCTACTTTTTTACAACGGGCTTATGATCAGGTGATACATGATGTAGCGATACAGAATTTACCCGTAATTTTTTGCTTAGACCGAGCCGGATTTGTAGGTGAAGATGGAGCTACTCATCACGGATTATTTGATTTGGCTTATCTGAATTGTATTCCGAATATGATGATTTATGCACCACGTAACGAAATTGATTTACGCAATATTTTGTACACTTCTTCGTTAGGTTTAAAACATCCTATTGCGATTCGATATCCAAGAGGAAAAGGCGAAATTATTGATTGGAAACAACCTTTTTCTAAACTTGAAATAGGAAAAATTACAACTTTGAAAAATGGAACTAAAATAGCAGTTTTATCAACCGGAACCATTGGGAATGCTGTTTCTAAAGCTATTGAAAACTTAGAAAAAAAAGAGGGTTTTTCTCATTTTCATGTTGGTTGGGTAAAGCCTTTAGATGAAGAAAAATTAATTAGCATTTTTAAAGAACATAAAATTATTATTACTGTTGAAGAAGGTGTAATTAATGGTGGATTAGGGAGCGTCATAAATACCTTTGCAGCGGAAAATAATTTTAAAAACAAAATTATAAATCGTGGCGTGGCAGATGTTTTCATAGAACACGGCACCGTAAAACAGCTGTTAGAACTAACAAAATTAGATACACTAAGTTTAACCGAATTATTTACAGAAATTAATCATGAATAGAAACCTTATACTTTTTTTCGCACTTCTTTTTTTCGCTACAAAATCTTTTTCTCAAATTATAAAAACAGAAAAAACAGATTCTACTTCAAATTGGGTAAAAGGAAATAAAGTAGGATTAGATTTTACGCAAATTAGCTTTGTAAATTGGTCTGCTGGAGGGAATAATTCTATTTCTGGTTTGGCAAAAGGAAATTTCATTAGAAATTATACTCGTGATAATATGAAATGGAATAATGAACTTGTGGTTCGCTACGGGATTAACAAACAAGAAGGTCAAGATATCAGAAAAACAGATGATCAAATAAATCTAAACTCTACAATTGGATACAGAAGAGACACCATAAACAAGTGGTTTTATGGCGCAAAATTTAGTTTTTTAACTCAATTTTCTAACGGATATAGTTATCCTAATGTAAGCAAAGCCATTTCTAAACCATTTGGACCCGCATATATTTTCTTAGGAATTGGTGCGGAATATACCCGAAAAGATTTAGGTTTAACGGTGTATTTGTCTCCAATAACAAATAAAACAACTTTGGTTTTAGACAGAAGATTATCTAATGAAGGGGCTTTTGGAGTGGACAAAGCCATTTATGATGAAACCGGAACGGAAATTATTAAAAACGGAAAACTACATAGAACTGAATTAGGTGCTTTAGTATCAAGTCAATATAAAAGAAAGATAATGACAAATATCAATTTAGATACTCGAGCTACGTTGTATACCGATTATTTAAAAGATTTTGGAAATATTGATATCGACTGGCAAATTAGTATTGAAATGATTGTAAATAAATATGTTCGAGCTAACATTGGCACCCATTTGTTATATGATAACGACATTAAAAACAAACGAGAAGTCGGTGGTGTTCAAATCACAGAAGGTCCAAGAGTACAATTAAAACAAATATTAGGTATTGGCGTAGAATATCGTTTTTAAAATTTTAATTCTACCACAAACCCTTCGTAGGTGCGTACATTAAATACCGTACCGTCTTCAAAAATTAAGTATTGTCCTTTAATCCCAACAACTTTTCCAGAAAAATTAGGGGTTTTTTCTAAATTCAAACTGGACACTTTTAACGGATAGGTTTGAACTGGAAAATCCATTTGGTATAAATGGTCTTCTTCAATAAAATAAGGCTTAGTTTCATCTGGTAGCCATTGTTTTAACTTGCTTTTTTCTTCAAATAAATTGGTTATTGGTACTTCATTTTTCAACATTTTTTGCCAATTGGTTTTATCTGCAAAATGATTTTTTAAAGCCACCTCAGCTATTCCTGCTAAATATCGATTAGGCGTTTCTAAAACTGGAATCGCCTGAACCGCGCCTTGGTCTATCC
This sequence comes from Flavobacterium sp., assembly GCF_040382755.1. GTDB lineage: Bacteria > Bacteroidota > Bacteroidia > Flavobacteriales > Flavobacteriaceae > Flavobacterium. The sequence goes on along the minus strand of NZ_JBEIET010000008.1, from coordinate 20,656 downwards.
AACGAGTAGGCACTTGCGTGTTTCGGGTTACCCCTACTTTTACTTCACTTGACAAAGCAAGATATACAATATGAGGTTGCAATTGTACTCGTTTTTCATATGCTAAATCTCTATCTTCAATATCTAAATGCGCCGTACTGAGTTCGGGTTTCATAATCCAATCGGCGGCGGCTGGAATGGTTGAAAAACAATCATAACAAAATCCTTGACGCCATATTTTTTTAGCTTTCTTACAATTTAAGCACTGATACCCTTTGTGCGTAATTTCAACATCTTTATTGATTAACTGATTAACATTTATGAAATTGGAATCAAAAATTAAATAATACTGAATTGGCGCACCTATTTCGGTTTCCATCTTTGTTAATGTTCCTTCAAATGTTGTCATAAAGATTGTAATTGAAATAAAAATTATTAATTTTGGTAAAGTTATAAAAATACTAATACGCAAATGCCATTACCTTTAATAAATTCTATTGCCTCTTGGATTTTAAAAAAACGTATTCATCAAATTGAATTGTTTATGAAATATCCTATGGAGGTTCAGGAAGAAATTTTATTTGGTTTATTAAAATCGGCAGAAAATACCGTTCTTGGAAAAAAATACGACTATCAGAGCATTAAAAACTATCAAACATTTAACGAAAGAATACCCGTTTCTACTTACGAAGATTTGGAACCGATTATCTCGCAAACCCGTCAAGGGGCGCAAAATATTTTTTGGAATTCTTCTATAAAATATTTTGCAAAATCGAGCGGAACCACTAATGCTAAAAGCAAATTTATTCCCGTAAGTTCGGAAGCCTTAGAACACAATCATTACAAAGCCAGTAAAGATTTGCTGTGTATGTACTTAAATAATAACGAAAATTCGCAGTTATTTACAGGTAAAAGTTTGCGTTTGGGCGGTAGTAAAGAATTGTATGAAAACAACAATACCTTTTTTGGCGATTTATCTGCCATATTAATTGACAATATGCCAATGTGGGCAGAATTTAGCTCCACACCCAGCAACAAAACCTCGTTAATGAGCAACTGGGAAACCAAATTACCCGCCATAATAAAAGAAAGTAGCTTAGAAAACGTAACCAGTTTAGCTGGCGTACCCAGTTGGATGATGGTATTACTAAACAAAACTCTGGAAGAAAACAAAAAAAGCAATATTTTAGAAATATGGCCTAATGTGGAAGTGTATTTTCACGGAGGCGTAAGTTTTGAACCGTATAAAGAACAATACAAAAATTTATTTCCGAAAGACGATTTTAAATATTACGAAATTTACAATGCCTCGGAAGGATTTTTTGCCTTACAAGATCAAAATAATGTTAGCGAACTATTACTAATGTTAGATTATGGTATTTTTTACGAATTTATTCCAATGGATACCTTTGGAAAAGAAAACCAAAAAGTGATTCCGCTAAGCGAAGTGGAACTTCATAAAAATTATGCTTTAGTCATTACGACCAATTCGGGTTTATGGCGATATTTAATTGGCGATACCATTCGATTTACTTCTTTACAACCGTTTCGTATTAAAGTTACCGGCAGAACCAAACACCATATTAACGTGTTTGGAGAAGAACTAATGGTTGAGAACACGGATGTGGCTTTAGCAAAAACTTGCGAAACCTTACATTGCGAAGTGGTAGATTATACCGTTGCACCGATTTTTATGAATGGAAAAGAAAAAGGTGCCCACGAATGGATGATTGAATTTAAAAAACATCCAGATAATATGGCGAATTTTTCAGCACTTTTAGATAAAAATATACAACACTTAAATTCCGACTACGAAGCCAAACGATTTAATAATATGACGTTAAACCCACTTGTAGTTAACGTAGCAAGGACAAACTTATTTTACGATTGGCTAAAACAACAAGACAAACTGGGTGGACAACACAAAGTACCCCGACTTTCAAATGAAAGAAAATTTTTAGAAGCGTTAAAAGGGATGTAATTATATATTTAAAAAATATTTTTATATACTAATGATTTTTTTGATTCATCAATAAAAATTATTTCATTTAAAGCTGCTTTATAATATTCCTTTAATAAAGGCGGCTCTATAATTTTAATATTATACATCCATTGAAACAACCAACCCATTAATTCTCTATTAATTCCACATTTTAAATACATAATTGTATTTCCGTTTTTTTTAGCGAATTTTTGAGAATGGTGCCAGTAATTATTTTTTAAAAAACCTGCAAGAACTGACGATACTTCTATTACAATAGTATAGGTATTAGAATCGATATTTTTTGTTACACCAAATCGATTACTTAATTCTTCATTGAATAATTTTACTACATCAGGAAATAACTCACAATAACTTGATAATTTTACTTTCTCAATTTGATTAATCCCAAAAATCTGGACGCATTTTTTTACAATATTATATCCACCTACATAATAAGAATCGCGATGAATTAGTATTTGAATGGGTTGAAAAAATATATTTTTAGTTTCAAAATCATTATTATCACCAGTTTGATCATTAATGATGTCTGAAATAACAATAGATTTACTTTCTTTTATTGCATTTTCAATAGTATTTAAATTAAAGTCAATATGCTTTGACTTGGATTGCACATAAAAGTTTGTGTTTTTATATATTTTATTTTCGTTTGCACTTGTAAAATCATTTTCACTTATATCAATAAAAAAATATTTTAATTTATCTTTTCTAAATGTCTTAAGGGTTTCATTATTTGATAGTAGTAACGCTATTTCTTTAAAATCTCTTTGGAGTTGTCTAATGGAACTATTGCTATTTTGCTCAGAAAGTTGCGCCAATAACTCGTGAGTTGTGCACGGCTTTGCTTTTAGTGCCTTAATTAAAAATAGTAATCTTTCAAGCTGTTTCATATACGTCATTTAATGGCGTAAATATAAGTAAAATGTAGAATATGTACTACAAATATTTATTTTTGTTTAAGTAATAGTTGAGACCAGAAACAACTATAAAAACGGGAGGTAACTAAAAGCAATATGAGTAAAAAAAAATATATTATAATTAGCGCATGCATTGTTGTATTCGCTCTTGTTTATTTTTCAATTATATCACCCATATATGAAAATTACAAGGATGCTACTAATGTGAAAAATTTTACTGAAGATAAAGAAAATGTTTTTGTAAACACTTTTTATGGTTTATTTAAAATAAATAAGGTCAATAACGAAATTAGCCAAGTTAAAAAAATTAATAACTACATACATAAGACTGTTGCCGATAAAAATTACGAAAAATGGGTCATTACATACTACGATACTTTGTATTCATTTAAAAATGAACAAAAAGTTACAAAATATCATCCTCCATTTAAAATTAATAAAAACCAATATTTTAATGAATGGATGAATATTAAAATTGATCAGATAGGAACAAAATGGATTTTGGTTAAAACTGATTTTACTGAAGATCCAAGAGATCCATTACTTTCCTTATGGACATATGAACTTTATTCATATGATTCTTTTGGAAATTGGAAAAAATACCCTTTTCCGGAAAAGATTATAGGAGGAGAACCAGATATGTTTGTTGATGAATATGATAACATAATTTTTCTAGTTACAAACATGCACAAAAAAGTAAATAATAACGTAACCGAGATCACCTCCTCATATAAACTCCTTTTTTTGGAAAATTATGGGGCTCCTGGTGATTTGGGTGAAATAAACTCTTTCAGAAATAGAGAATGGTCTCAACTTGATTTTCCATCGAGAGATTTTTCATTAAATAATTCATTTACTGATAAAAAGCATAACATATGGATAACTGGAAGCAGTAATGGAAATTATAATATATACCGTTTACAAGACACAGATTTTATAAATTATGCTGTCAGTAAAGAAATTAAAGCATTAGATTCCGATACAAATGGAAAAGTTTGGATTGCAACAGAAGATGGGATAGAAATATTAAATGAAAAGAATTCTTTAATTCCAAAAAAGGAAATTTTGAAAATGTTTATTGACTCTAATAATAAAAAATGGATCGAAGAGCGAAGAAACGGAATTGAATGTTATGATGGAAAAGAATGGAAATCGTATGATTTCGAAATTTTCAAATATGTTGTAAAAGACTTTTTTAATAACTTGTTTTAGCAATTTAAATTAATTTATAATAATACTAACAAAATTGAGTCCAGAAACAACTAAATAAACGGGGCGGAACTGAAAAGCCATATGAGTAAGATAAATAAATTAAAAAAATATGAAAAAAGTGACTTTGATTTTAACAATTGAATTTTTATTTGTTTTAATATTTTCTTCATGTAGTGAATCCTACAACAAAGTAACTATTGGTGAACAAATATGGATGACTGAAAATCTAAACGTAGATAAATTTAGTAATGGCGACCCTATACCAATGGCTAAAACAAGAGAAGAATGGCTCGAGGCAGGAAGAAATTATCAACCAGCTTGGTGCTATTATGACAATGACTCTATAAACAATAAGAATTATGGAAAGTTATATAATTTCCATGCAGTTTCTGACCCGAGAGGATTGGCACCTGAAGGATGGAAAATCCCTAGTGCTAATGATTGGGAAGTATTAATAACCAATGCTGGTGGTGTATTAGATGCTGATGATAAATTAAAAAATACTTTTGGTTGGGACAATGAAAATGGTTCTAACGAAATAGGTTTTTCTGCAAATGCTGGTGGAACAAGATATTGGAATACAACAGAATTTCGTAAACTTCGTCGTGTTGGCTATTGGTGGACTTCAACAAGTAAAATTGACAATAAAAAAAGTAATTATGAGAGATTTAACACCCCTTTTTGGAGAGAAAAAGGAGTTTACTTTGTTATCGGAATTAAATATAACGGGAAGAAAAAAATATGTTCATTTGACGAATATAAGGGAGCAGGCATGTCTGTTCGTTTAATTAAAGAATAAAAAAAAATTATATGAAACTTATATCTATTGTATTACTATTGATTTTTAATACAACTTATTCACAAAGTAAAAAAGAGCAGATTCAATCTCTAAATTTTAAAATTGATAGTTTAAATAATGTTATAAAAAATAACAATCTTAGTTTCAATGAAGAGGTAAATAATCTAAAAAAAGAAAATTTACAGCTTTCAAACGCTATATCGAAAGACAAAATAACTTTTGAAGAAAAAATTAGTAGTGTTAATGATTCTCTTTCACTATTAAAAAATATTAATAAAAATTTGAATGCTAAAATAAGTAAGCAGAAAGATTTAATTGAATTATTTAATGACGCATATACAATAGAAAATAGAGATTTTGACGTTTATAAAGACTCTAAATTATTTTCACAATTGTTATTTATAAGTATAATTTATAGAAATATTAAATTCGAAAAGGACTTTTCAACAAATCGATATGGAATAGTTTATGGAAATAGGTTCATCCATTCTATTATTTCTGATTCAGATAAATTAATATTTGGTAATGAGGTTATGAAATATCTAAAATATTATTTTGAAAATTTTTCTACAAATCCAAACGAATATTTAAAATTAGAGAATGAGAATATTTATGATTTAATTTATAGTGAATTAATCCAATCAAAAATTGCATTTGAACCACATAAAATTGAAAATATGTCAGACTACCATAATAGCTACTATAGATACTTCGGAAAAAATGATATAAAAAATATATTAGGTAGTATTAGGCAACCAACAAATAATAATGTAAAGTTAAATTTTCAATAATTTTTTTATCGCTTTTTATGCTTCATATTATTGAAACATTAAACTCTTTTTTTTCAAGGAGTTGTAAATATAGTAGATGTTTTATTATAAATATCGGTCACAATAAATAATATACAATCAAGTATTTAGAAAAACTCTTTTTCTAATAAACAAAAAACTATGGAAAGAAAAGTAAAAAAAAGCATATTTTGAGTTTACTATTAGAATAAAATTAATTTTAAAAAAAGTTGAGTCCAGAAACAACTATAAAAACGGGGCGTAACTGAAAAGCCTTACGAGTAGGAAAAAATATAAATTTATTAAAATATGAAAATTAATATAGCAATACTAATGATAAGCATTTTAGCTATTTCATGTGGAAAAAAAGAAAATTCAGACCAATCGACAACTGATACATCAGTTTCTGTACAAAAAGTTACATTTTCTGAAGCAGAAACATTCATGCAAGAAAGATGTAATACTATTAACCAAACTTTAATGAAGAAAAAAACAGTAACTCTAAATGGAACAAAATTATATATGTTTATGTCAGTTGCAGAAGATGGGCAAGCTTGTATTAGTAGTATTTCAGAAAATAAACTTGAAGTGTTAGCTGCAGATTGTGGTGAAGTATATATGAAAATTGAACAATGGAATAACGTGAACTAATAACTAAAAATATGAAACTACTTAAATTAACAGCAATATTGCTAATTTCTTTTTTCTCAATCACCTTGTGTCAAGCTCAAAAAGCTAAAACAACTATTCCTAAAATTGAAAGCAAATATATTGGGAACTGGTCAAACGATAATACAGATTTATTTTACATAAGTATGGGGCATGTTGAAGTTACATACAATTCAATTACTTATTATAGTGGCGAATTTGCGGAAAATTTAAATTATAAAATTGAGGGTGATAAAATTTTACTTTTTTATAATGGAATTGAAGGAGCGCAAAGATGGAATTCCAACCCAAAAGAAGATGCCAAACCAAAATGTAAAACACAAATAGGGTATATTACTAAAGAAGGTGATTCGATAGTTTTAAATATACAGAACGATGTTTGTGGTCAATTGCCAAATGGGAAGCATATTTTAGGAAAACAAACCGAAGAATAAAATAACATTTAAAAATAAATAAAATGAAGAAAGTACTATTATTGACTGTGTTGCTTTTTAGCACCTACATGAATGCACAATGGAAGTTTGATGAAAAAAAAACTAATGAAATGGATTTAGGTAGAAACTTCTATACTTGTAAAATTGGAAGTATAGAGATAGAAAAAATTACAGAAGAATCATCGTCATATATTGATTTTGAAACAACGGGTGGCCTAATTGAAATGTATAGACGCAATCTTGATAGGGGTGCCGGAGGTGATGGGTTTTTTATAAATACAAAAGGTATATTAGATGAAGTAATTAGAAATCCAGAAAAAAAATACACAGTTAGTATTATATTTACAGATGGTACAATAATTAAAGATAACAAAGCAATTCATTCTGTAACAGAAGCGGATCCTGAGAATGGCTTTCCAAGTTCTAATTATGTTGAAGCTATTTTTAATAAATCTGTTTTTATTTTTTTAAGAGATAAGCTAATTAAAGAAATAATAATTGATAAGCAACATATTGCTGTCGTCAATGCTAAAGACATAAAGAAAGCTGCTGGTATTGTTTGGTATAATGCCAAACCTTGATTTATTAATCGTACGTTAAATAAAAAACAGTCGTTTTAAAAAGTGGGAGTTTTAGTCTTTTTTTAGAAACCTTGCAGTAAAAATACAAATAAAGCTCAAAAATATATATTTTTGAGCTTTATTTTTTTAAAATGAGTTTAAAGTTTACGAAGCAATCTCCAAGCGTTTCAATAAATTTTTGCTTAATGTATTTTCAGCATACGTTTTAGTTACTTGCAATACTTTGTCTTCCGAACTTGGTAATTCATACATCGCATCGGTTAAAATGGCTTCACATAAACTACGCAAACCACGAGCGCCTAATTTGTATTCCAACGCTTTATCTACAATAAAGTTTAAGGCATCATCGTCTATGGTAAAGGCAACTTCATCCATTTCAAATAATTTCTGATATTGTTTTATTAAGGCGTTTTTTGGCTCTGTTAAAATGGCACGTAACGTTTTAGCATCCAACGGATCCATATGCGATAAAACTGGCATACGCCCAATTATTTCAGGAATTAAACCGAATTCTTTTACATCACGAGGAATAATATATTGCAATAAATTATCGGCATCTACTTTATCTAATTCTTTAGACGCACTAAATCCCATCGCTTGACGGTTTAAACGTTTTGAAATAATACGTTCCACACCATCAAAAGCACCACCTGCAATAAATAAAATATTTTGTGTATTCACCTCAACAAATTTTTGGTCGGGATGTTTTCTACCTCCTTTTGGTGGCACATTTACAATAGAGCCTTCTAATAGTTTTAGTAATGCTTGTTGCACACCTTCTCCAGAGACATCTCTTGTGATTGAAGGGTTGTCGCTTTTACGAGCAATTTTATCAATTTCGTCAATAAAAACAATACCTCTTTCCGCTTTAGCCACATCGTAATCAGCAGCTTGTAGCAAACGGGTTAAGATACTTTCTACATCCTCACCTACATAACCTGCTTCTGTTAAAATGGTAGCATCTACTATTGCTAAAGGTACGTTTAACATTTTTGCAATGGTTTTTGCTACTAATGTTTTTCCTGTTCCGGTTTGCCCTACAATTAAAATATTACTCTTTTCAATTTCTACATCGTCGTCTGTCACTTTTTGAGACAATCTTTTGTAGTGATTATATACAGCAACGCTTAATACTTTTTTGGTTTGTTCTTGCCCAATTACATATTCGTTTAAAAAGGCATTTATTTCTTTTGGTTTACGCAATATTAAATCGCCAAAAGCTTCAGAATCTGTTGTTCCTTTTAGCTCTTCTACTACTATTCCGTGTGCTTGCTCTATACATTTTTCGCAAATATGCGAATCAATACCTGCGATTAATAAACTTGTTTCTGGCTTTTTTCTACCACAAAACGAACATTCTAATACTTCTTTTGCCATTATTTTGGGTGTTGGGTGTTGGGTGTTGGGTGTTGGGTGTTAGGTGTTGGGTGTTAGGTGTTGGGTAACAACTTTCAAAATGTTTATACCCATTACTCAAACCCTTATTCCCTTAACCTTTTACCCTTAACCTTTTACCTATTCATTATCTTCTCAATACTTCATCAATCATTCCGTATTCTTTTGCTTCATCGGCAATCATCCAATAGTCGCGTTCACTATCTTTAAATACTTTTTCAATAGGTTGTTTCGAGTGTGAAGAGATGATTTGATATAATTCATCTTTCAATTTCAACATTTCTCTTAAGTTAATTTCCATATCGGTAGCCACTCCAGAAGCACCTCCAGATGGTTGGTGAATCATTACACGAGAATGAGGTAATGCCGAACGTTTTCCTTCAGCACCTGCACACAATAAAACCGCTCCCATAGAAGCCGCCATTCCAGTACAAATTGTCGCTACATCAGGTTTAATGTATTGCATAGTATCATAAATACCTAATCCTGCATATACACTTCCACCTGGCGAATTGATATAAATTTGAATGTCTTTAGAAGCATCAACGCTTTCTAAAAACAACAATTGTGCTTGAATAATATTTGCCATATAATCGTCTACACCGGTTCCCATAAAGATGATTCTGTCCATCATTAAACGAGAAAACACATCTAATTGTGAGATGTTTAATTGACGTTCTTCAATAATATATGGTGTTAAACTGCCTACTAATTTATCGTAATACAAACTGTTTACTCCGTGTTTTTTTGTGGCAAATTTTTTAAATTCTTTTCCGTAGTTCATTTTAAATTGTATTTAAAAGGTTATGATTTTAAATATAAAAACGTCAAACCAAAATGATTTGACGTTCAAATATACTAATTTTTATGAATATTACATTTCGCCGTACATCGCTTTAACAAAATCTTGGTAATTCACTTCTTTTTCAGTAGCTTTTACACTTGTTTTGTACAAGTCGATCATTTTTAAACTCAAAACTTGGTCAGATATACGTTTAATTTCTTCTTGATTCGACATTACTCTTGAAACAATTCCATCTACTTCTGCATCTGTAGCATTGGCTTGACCAAATTGTGCCATTTGTTGTCTTATTAATCCTGAAGTAAAATCTTTTAATTCTTCAAATCTAACTTGTAAATTATGTTGAATAAAGATTTTAGATTCAATTAATTGGTAACGTAATCCTCTTTCTGATTTTGCAAATTCCGCTTCTGCTTGTTCAGGAGTTAAAGGAGTTTCGCCAATAGTTTGAATCCATTTTTTTAAGAAAGTTTCTGGTAAATCAAATTGAGTAGTTTCTAATAAGGCTTCTGTTACATCATTTAAAAACTTTTGATCTGCCTGCTGTACAAATTGTTGTTCCGCATCTTCTTTAATTCTTGCTTTTAAACCTTCTAAAGTAGTTACTTCTCCATTTGGAAATAATTTTGCGAATAATTCGTCATTAATTTCCGCTTTTTCAATAGATTGAATGGCATCGATAGTAAAATTAACTTCGATATCTAAACCGTGAACGTCATCGTGAGCTACTTTCAAATAATCCATTAATTGGTGGTCGTCATTAAACAAACCTTTCGTTTTTAACGTAACAACATCGCCAACTTTTTTTCCAATAAATTGTTTACCCGTTTTAGCATCTGCAAAAATATCTAAACTAATTAAAGCTTGGTTGCTGATATTTTTTTCTTCGTTTGAAAACGTTCCGTTTATTTCAAAACCTTTTTTAACTTCAGTTTCCGTTAAAATTTTACCGTATTGCTTTTGAATTCTTTCAACTTGCTCGTTTAATAAGGTATCGTCAGCAATAATTTTATATCTCGTTACGCCTGAAGCTCTTGCTAAATCTACAGAGAATTCTGGTGCTAAACCTAATTCGTATTCAAAAACCAATTCGTCTGCTTTCCAATCAAAGTTTTCATTAGTTCGAGGTAATGCGTTACCTAACAAATCTAATTTTTCTTTCGCAATATAATCAGCTAAACCTTTGTTTACTAATTTAGAAACTTCTTCAATGATTGCTGGTTTTTCAAACTGTTTTCTTACTACATCCATCGGTGTTTTACCTTTTCTAAAACCTGGTAATGTAGCTGTTTTTCTTTTTACTTCTAAAAAATTTTCAATTTTTTCAGTATATTCATATTTACCAATTGTAATTTTTACAACGGCGTTTAATGCGTCAATGTGTTCTTTTCTAATGTTCATTTTTATTGATTTTTTGAAGTATAAATATGGGTTGCAAAATTATATAATTTTTGCAACCCATACAAGTTTTTAATTTACAGAATTTTACAATTACTTATTGTTTTTTTTCTGTGAAAATTTTATTTAAAATATATTGACTTACGGATAATAAAACACTGAAAACTAGTGCTTGTAAGAATGTCATAGCAATTCCATCAATAAAATAATCGGCTATTTTTACAATACTGGCATTAATAACCAATAAAAACAAACCCAAAGACATAATTGTTACTGGAATGGCAAGAATTTTTAATATCGGTTTTAAAAAGGTATTTAATAGTGATAAGACTACTGCCATGAATATTGCTGTAGAATAGTTGGTAATTTCAATTTTTAGAAAATACGAAATAACAAGTATTAATAGTGTTGAAATAAGTAATTTGATAAGATAGTTTTTCATTTTTATGTAATTGATTTATGCGTTTTTATTTAAGATGTAAATATAAAAAAATAGGCATCATTAATGATGCCTATTTAGAAATTATTTAAAACTAACTTAGTTCGTTGGTAAAATACTGATACCTGGGAAATAAGTAGGGTTGTGTAATGGTAAATTTGATTTGTATTTTGCGTTTATCGTTTTGATAATTTCATTAGCAATTACCGCATAACCACGTGCATTTGGATGTACACCATCTAAAGAAAATAACACTTGACCTTCTGTACCAGAACCACTAAAATAGTTAGCTGTATAAATTGAATTAGTTTCAATTTGTAAACCTGTAATTAATTTATTCATAACAGCATTCATATCTGCTACTGCTAAATTTTTAGAAGCAGCAATTGCTACAATTGAATTGTTGTACGCTGTAGTAGCTGCTGCTACCTTAGCTCTTTCTGTTGATGTTAATACCCATCTGTTTGCCATTGGGAAAGTAACACCATTTATATTAATTCCTGCAGGTGCTGCTGAATTTGTTGAACCAATAACAGATGAAGCTGGTAATACAACCAAATCAGCTGATGTTGCTTGACGTGCTTTACCAAAAACCGCACCAAATGCTGCTGCAGTAGTAGCACCTAAAGTTGGAGTTAATGCTCCTGTAATCTGTGCGCTTCTGTCTGTAGCATCCGCATCATTAATTAATATAGGATTAGCAGCAGTAGCTGTTAATGGGTTTATACGATTTGGCTCGCCTAAAGCAGTAAAAATTGCATCTAACGGACCGTATAATTGAGTGTTTAGTGCATTAATATTAGTAGCACCCCCTAAAGCAGTTGGAGAAAGTGGTGCAAAAGGCACTGTAGTAAAATAAGGAATCGAAGTTACACTTGGAATCGTACAAACTACTCCTTTTGCTCCGTTTATTGTTAATGTATTAATAATGTTAGTATACACATTATTGAAAACACCACTATTTGTAATATCATTAAAACCATAAGTAGCTGGATTTAAATTTCCAGTTGCATTATGATCTACTGCTGGTGTTACACCATTAGCTTGAGCGCCACCTGCAGTAGCATAAGCTAATACATCATTAGCACCAATCCAATTGGTAAAAAATGTTGGGTTTTTTGTCATAGCGTCTGCTAAAACTGTTGCTGTAGCCGAAGTAGCATGTCTTACAAAATATGGATTTGCTGTTCCAGTTAATAAACCCGCTTGACTTCCATATCCTGGAGCTGCTAAATGAAATGATTTTGCACCTGGCACACCCATATTATTATATGCTTTAGCTTGAGGTGTTAAGGTAACTGTTGATGTACCTGCTATTGGTTCTGGTCTATTTTGAGACGCATCAATAACCAATCTATTACCAAAACCTGGAACACCCGCAATACCACCTAAATTATTTACATCTTCTGTAAATGAAGGTTGTGTAAAAGCTCCTCCACCAACTAAAGCGAATTGTTGTGCTAATAAATTTGGATAAGAATAGGTTTGTCCTACTCTAGAAACGGTTCCATCCATATAACCTGCAGTAAGTGAATTACCTACTGCTACATATCTTGTAAAATCAGCTTCACCTGAGGTATAAGCAGCATTTACTTCATTTTCAAATTCTGGTTCACAACCTGCAAATCCAATTGCTAAAGCTGCTACTAGTATAAATTTATTTTTCATTTTTGAATATATTTTAAAATTAGAAACCGTAAGTTATACCAATACCTGGTGAAAATACAGATGATTTATATGTACCTCCGAAAGAAGTTGTTCCATTATTAGTTGTTGGGTCATCAAAATAATCATAAGAATTATTAACTTCATCAAAATGTAAATATAAGAATGACATATCAATTCCTAATTTACTGTTTATTTGATACGTTAATCCTCCTGTGTAACCAACAGAATCGTTACGCGGCGTTTCTGGAGCGAAATACCCTCTTTGAACAGGGCTTTCATCTATATAAAATCCACCTCTTAAAGTAAACTTTTCAGATGATTTATATTGTGCTCCAAAACGATAAGTACTTGCGTCCTTATAATTTCTTGGGTTGATTGAAGTAGCTAAGCCATTGTTAAATTGAACATCTAAAGACTTATATACACTCCATTTTGTATAGTTGTAATCAAAAGCAAACAACCATTTATCAGAAGCTTTGTATGAAATACCTGTGGTAAATTCAGCTGGTAATGGTAAATCTGCATTAAAAGTGGTATTAGTAAAAGAAGCTGCAGCAATAGTTGGTACATCAGCAAATTCTGCAGAACCTCCTCGTGCTTCCATAATAATTTCCGAGCGGTAATCCATACCTAAAATTACTTTTTTAGACAATTTGAACATCATACCTACATTATATCCAGAAGCTGAAATTCCAGTAGCGTCTAAAGTAACGTCTGTACCACTTCCATTATTAGATAAAAGAGGATTCGGCGTTAAATTTCTGTTGAAGTTTACACTTCCTTGTACAAAAATTGGACCCCCTCCAATACTAAATACATCTCCTACTTTGAACGAAACAGTTGGCTGAATAAAAATTGCCGCTAAATCAATGTTATTTACTAAATGTGCTCCTGCCCAGTCTTGATCCCAAGCTACAGAAGAACCATAAGGTGTATACACTGCTAAACCTGCAGAAACCCAGTCATTAATTTTGTAGGTTGCATATAAACTAAAAGGTGTTCCCAAATTGTCTGTTGCTGCCGTTTGATTAAACTGTGAACTTTGAAATCTTGTTTTAGCCAATAATGCATTTCCACCTACTGATAAGTTGAATTTTTTGTCTAAGAATGACATCCCTGCAGGGTTAAAAAACGCCACCTCTGCACTATTAACAACTGCTACTCCGGTATGTCCCATCGCTAGTTGTTTCTGACCTTGAATAGAAACTCTATACCCTCCTGCAAACATAGAAGCAGTAGCCAAGGTAAGTAATGATAAAGAAAATAATTTTCTCATAATTAAAATTTAGTTAGTATTTATTTATATAATTTATTCAAAATTAACATTATTTATGAAATTGACAATTTTTTTAATAAAAATATTATGCATACATAATATTCGTTATACAAATTTTTCAACTTCATAATAAAATGCAGTAGGATTTTCAGCATGTAACCAATGCCCAGCATTTTGTATTGTTTTTATAACAGCTAATGGGAAATGATGTAAAATTGTTTCAAAATCTGAATCTAAAATATAATCTGATTTTTCTCCTCGAAGGAATAATGCTGGCTTATCAAAATGATTTTCAAATGGAAGTGCCGTGCCGATTTCAGATATTTTCTCATTAAAAACAAGTAAATTAAATCGAAAACCTAATTCTTCTGGAGTTTTCCAATATACATTTTTTAATAAAAACTGTTTCGTACCAAAATCTGAAATATATTTTGAAACAATTTCATCAACTTCACTTCTATTTGGTTTTTTTGAAAAATCAACTGCGTTTAATGCTTCTAAAATACTTTGATGATGTGGTGCGTAATATTTCGGACCAATATCAGCAATAATTAATTTTTCAACATATTCTGGATATGTTGTCGCAAATAACATAGCAATTTTTCCGCCCATTGAATGCCCTAACAATGTAATATTTTGTAAATTATGAAAATCTATATACGCTTTTACATCTTCCACCATAATTTCATAATTAAACTCATCTGAATGAAAACTTTTACCATGATTTCGCATATCTAACAAATGGATTTGATAACCCAATTGCACAAATTGCAAACCCAACGTTTTCCAATTATCTGACATCCCTAAAAATCCATGAATAATTATAAACGGCTTTCCCTCGCCTTCTATTTTTGAGTATAACATTTTTTTTGGTTAAAAGTTTTATTAATTTAAGGTTCCTGAATTATATAGTTGGCTTCGAGTACCTCAGCCAACTTTGAGTTAGGCGTTCGAAGTAAACGGTGACTGAGGTACTCGAAGTCACTTTTTACTTCAACTTATTCAAATACATATTTACTACGTTATCCAATCCAAGATATAAAGATTCCGAAATCAGAGCATGTCCAATCGAAACTTCTAATAAATTTGGAATATTGTCTTTAAAAAATTTAATATTATCTAAACTTAAGTCGTGCCCAGCATTAATTCCTAAATTTAATTCATTTGCTCTGATGGCAGCTTTTATAAATGGTTCAATTGCTGAATGATTTCCTAAACTGTATTGATGCGCAAAACTTTCTGTATATAATTCAATTCTATCTGCACCTGTTTTTTTAGCGCCTTCTACCATATTCTCATTCGCATCTACAAAAATAGACGTTCTAATGCCATTACGTTGAAATTCTTGGATGACTTCCGTAAGATAATCCTTATGTTTTATCGTGTCCCAACCTGCATTTGAGGTAATTGCCCCAATAGCATCCGGAACTAAAGTTACCTGATCGGGTTTACATTCTAAAACTAAATCAATAAAATTATGTTGCGGATTACCTTCTATATTATATTCTGTGTAGACAACATTTTTTAAATCTCTTGCATCTTGATAGGTAATATGTCGTTCATCTGGCCGTGGATGAATGGTAATTCCATTCGCTCCAAATTTTTGAATATCTTTTGCCACTTGCAACAAATCAGGAACATTTCCACCTCGAGCATTTCTTAGGGTTGCAATTTTATTGATATTAACCGATAACTTTGTCATAATTGAATTAAATTTGTACAAAATTACAAACAAAAATAGACTATTTTGTATTTTTTACTTAATTTGCAATAGTTTTGAACTTAGATACATGGATAAAATTACAGATTTTATAAACAATCAATACAAACCCCTTCAAGTTAACGATTTTATTGCTGATGCAACGCATTTATTTTTAGATGTTCCATATTCTCATTTTCCAATTTTAGAACAAGATGTTTTTTTAGGATCTATATCTAAAGAAGATGCTGATATTTTTTTAAGTACAGATAGTATAAGTGATCATAAATATAATTTGAATCGTTTTTTTGTTCGAAACGATATGAATTGGTTTGATGTTTTAGAAGAATTTTCAAAAAATCACACCAATCTTTTACCTGTTTTAGACGATAAAAATAATTATTTAGGTTTTTATGAACTTGACGATGTGCTACATTTTTTTAACGAAACCACATTTGTAAAAGAAGACGGAAGTACCATTGTTGTTGAAAAAGAAACTGCTGATTTTTCATTTAGTCAAATTTGTCAAATTGTAGAAAGTAATAATGCTAAGATTTTAGGTGTTTTTATTTCAAATAATTCAGCAACAAAAACCGAAATAACGTTAAAAATTTCGCAAAGTAATTTTAATGAAATCATACAAACATTTAGAAGGTACAATTACACTATTTTATCTGAACATCAAGAAGATGCTTATCTTGCCGATTTAAAAGATCGCTCGGATTATTTAAACAAATATTTAAATATATAAAAATTCACAAATGAAAATAGCTGTATTTGGTCAATATTATCAAAACAACACCCATTCTATAGTAGAAAAAGTAGTGGCTTTTTTAGAGCAGAATAATATTGAAATTTGTTTTTATAAAATTTTTTACGACAAATTAATTGAAAATGAAGTGTCGTTATCAGAATATAGTACATTTGATTCTCACGAATGTTTGAAAGATAATTTTGATTATTTAATTAGTATTGGTGGCGATGGAACTATTTTACGAGCTGCCACTTTTGTAAGAAACTACAATCTACCAATTATAGGAATTAACGCAGGAAGATTGGGGTTTTTAGCGACTATTCAGGAAGAAAATATCGAAAAACTTTTAACACGTGTGGTGGCAAATGATTTTTGTATTTCGAAAAGGACTTTAGTTAGTTTACACGCACATCCTGAAAATATTGATTTAGAAGATATTAATTTTGCTTTAAACGAAATTACGGTTTCGCGTAAAGATACCACTTCGATGATTACGATTGAAACCTATATTAATAATGAATATCTAAATTCGTATTGGGCAGATGGATTAATTATTTCAACACCAACAGGTTCAACAGGATATTCGCTTAGTTGTGGAGGACCTGTAATTATGCCTACATCAAATTGTTTTGTAATTACACCTATTGCACCGCATAATTTAACGGCTAGACCTTTAATTATTCCTGACGATTCTGAATTAACTTTAAAAATAAAGGGAAGAGAAGAACAATATTTAGTTTCTTTAGATTCGAGAATCACTTCGGTTTCAAACGAAACTACTTTAACTGTTAAAAAATCAGACTTTTTCATTTCAATAATTGAATTTCCAGAAGAAGGCTTCTTAAGAACCATCCGAAAAAAATTACTTTGGGGAGAAGACAAAAGGAATTAACACACGATTTTTCATTTTTTTGCGTTATTAAATCAAGTTAATCATCAAAAAAACTTGGTTTAAGATGGTTAGTACATCAATATTATTATATTTGCAAACTATTAAAAAAATGAAAAGATTTTTATTAAATATTATAGGCGTATTATTCTGCATTACTTCGTTCGGACAAATACACGAATTAGGGGTTTTTGTAGGTGGTAGTAATTATATTGGAGACGTAGGAAAACCAACCTATTTGTCACCAAATGATATGGCGTTAGGGGTTTTATACAAATGGAATAAAAGCACAAGACATTCTTGGCGTTTTTCATATAAAATGGCATCAATTACAGCAAAAGACATCGAAAGTAATGCGCCAAATAGAAAATATAGAGGTTTTGATATAAAAAATAATATTAAAGAACTATCTGCAGGGTTAGAATTTAATTTTTTGGATTTCGATTTACATCAATCTGATTATGTATTTACACCCTATGTATATTCAGGAATTTCAGCATTTGTTTATGATGAAATTTATGTAATTGGCACGGAAAGCAAAACAGATTATCAACATTATTCGTTTGCCATACCAATGGTTTTTGGAATAAAATCTAAACTAACTAATAAATTGGTAATTGGATTAGAAACAGGGGCAAGATATACATTTACAGATAATTTAGATGGAAGCAACCCGGAAAATAAAAATTTGGAAGATTTAAAATTCGGAAATTTAAACAATAAAGATTGGTATATTTTTACTGGATTTACATTAACATACACATTTGGTAAAAACCCGTGCTTTTGCCCACATGAATAGAATGATAAAAGAAATAGATAAAAATAATTTACCAAAACATTTAGCCATCATTATGGATGGCAATGGTCGTTGGGCAAAAAAACAAGGAATGCTTCGCGTATTTGGTCACGAAAAAGGGACTAAATCTGTGAAACAAACTGTTGAAAATTGTGCCAAATTAGGTATAGAATTTTTAACACTTTATGCTTTTTCAACAGAAAATTGGAACCGACCAAAAATAGAAGTAGACACGTTAATGAAATTATTAGTTAGCGCGTTAAAAAAAGAATTAAAAACATTACAAAACAATAATATTAAACTTAATGCGATTGGTAATTTAGATTATTTACCATCGGGAGTTAGAAAAGAATTAGTCGAAGTTATTGAAAAAACGCAGGAAAATAGTAGAATGACATTAACTCTAGCGTTAAGTTATGGCGCAAGAGATGAAATCATAAATGCTGTTAAAATAATTTCCGAAAAAGTTAAAAATAATATAATTTCGGTAGATGCTATTGAAGAATCAATTATAAATCAGCATCTTTACACACAGAATATGCCAGATGTTGACTTAGTTATAAGAACAAGTGGCGAACACAGGATTAGTAATTTCCTTTTATGGCAAATTGCATATGCTGAATTTTATTTTACAGACGTGCTTTGGCCAGACTTCAATGAAGAAGAATTGCATAAAGCGCTATTAAGTTATCAAAAAAGAGAAAGAAGATTTGGAAAAACTAGCGAACAAATTAGATAAATTGACAATGTTTAAAAACAGAATAGTAATTTTATTTATCCTATTATTAATAGGAAATACTATAAATGCTCAAGAAATAACCTTAGAAAAAGGAAAAG
Organism: Flavobacterium sp.; assembly: GCF_040382755.1. Lineage (GTDB taxonomy): Bacteria > Bacteroidota > Bacteroidia > Flavobacteriales > Flavobacteriaceae > Flavobacterium. The sequence continues at coordinate 1,322 of NZ_JBEIET010000008.1, read as the reverse complement.
AATACATCCTTTCTGGTGTGGAAGTTACCGGAAAAGTTTCTTTTAACGAACAAACTGTTATTACATTTACCGGACTTGAAATAGGAAGTAAAATCAGAATTCCAGGGGAAGAAATTAGTTTAGCCATTACCAAGCTATGGAAATTAGGCCTTTTTAATGACGTAAACTTTTACGTTAAAAAAATTGAAGGAGAATCAATTTTCCTTGAATTAGAATTATATGAACTACCAAAACTTAATGAAATAAAAATTAAAGGAATAAAAAAAGGTAAAAAAGAAGATATTATTAAAGAAACAGAACTAAATAAAGGTAAAGTTGTAAATGATAATCTACTTACAAATACCAAAAATTATATAGAAAACAAATTTAAAAAAGACGGATTTTATAATACAAAAGTAACTATAAATACACTTGCCGATTCTACGAATACAAATGTAGATATGGTAATTTTTATTGATAAAGGAGAAAAAGTAAAAATTAGTGCAATTAACTTTGTGGGTAATGAACAATTAGTTGACAAAAAATTAAAAAAATCATTCAAAAATACCAAAGAAAAGAAAATATATAGAATTTTTAAAGCTTCTAAATTTGTTAAAGACAAATACAAAGAAGATTTAGAGTCAGTTGTTACAAAATACAAAGAAAAAGGATATAGAGACGCTAGAGTAGTTAGCGAAAATGTAGTTTATGATAAAGAAAAAAATAAAATTAACATTGATGTAAATATTGAAGAAGGAAAAAAATATTACTTTGGAGATATTCGATTTTTAGGAAATACCGTGTATTCAGATCAAGCTTTAAATTCCATCTTAGGGATAAAAAGAGGTGAAATATATAACGGCGTTATGTTAGAAAAAAGAATTGCCGACAAAACTTCTCCAGATGCAGAAGATGTTACAAATTTATATCAAAATAACGGATATTTATGGTCAAATATCAATCCTGTTGAAGTAAAAACTGAAAACGACACCATCGATTTTGAAATAAGAATTACGGAAGGACCAATCGCGTATTTTAATAATATTACAGTTAAAGGAAATGACAAAACCAACGATAAAGTAATTTATAGAGAATTAAGAACACGTCCAGGAGAAAAATGGAATAAAGATTTAGTTATTCGTTCTGTTCGTGAATTAGGACAATTGGGATTTTTTGATGCAGAAGCCATTCGTCCAGAGCCTGTAAATATGGATCCAGCTGCTGGAACTGTAGATTTAGATTGGACTCTAGTAGAAAAAGGTTCAAGTCAAGTAGAATTACAAGGAGGTTACGGTGCTGGAGGATTCATAGGAACTTTAGGATTATCGTTTAATAATTTTTCT
>NZ_JBEIET010000007.1:0-39277 GCF_040382755.1 Flavobacterium sp. | reverse complement strand
TATGATGGATCAACTAAAAATAAAGGTTGGTCAAATTCAACTGGTGAAGAATCGTCAACTAATACTTTTACGATTTTACCTGAAATTTCAGATTCAATTTCGTTGAATAATTTCATGGCTTCAACCACACAAACTACATCGCCTTTGCTAATAGTACTTCCAACTTCAACAAACATTGGTTTATCTGGAGCTGGTTTTCTGTACAATGTACCAATCATTGGCGACTTAATTGTAATGTATTTAGAATTGTCTTCAGCAGCTTCTACCGCTGGTGCAGCAGCAGGTGCACTTACGGCAGCAACAGGCGTAGCAGCTTGAATAGCTTGTTGCATTGGTGCTTGTTGCACATAAGTAATATCTGGAGAATTACCTTCAAGAGTAGTTCTAATAGTAATTTTTACATCGCCCGTTTCTAATTTTACTTCTGCTACTCCAGAATTAGATACAAATTTGATTAGGTTTTGAATTTCTTTTAAATCCATAATTAAGTTGTTTTAGTTATAGTTTGTTTTTATTAATATGCCCATTTTAAGTAGATAGATCCCCAAGTGAATCCACCTCCAAATGCTGCAAAAATTAAATTATCTCCTTTTTTAAATTTATCTTCAAAATCTGCTAAAAGTAAAGGCAATGTAGCAGAAGTAGTATTTCCATAACGGTGAATATTGACTAACACTTTAGATTCATCCACATTCATTCTGCTTGCAGTGGCGTCAATAATTCTTTTATTTGCTTGATGCGCAATTAACCAATTCACATCATCGTGCGATAAGTTATTGCGTTCCATAATTTTTTCACTTACATCAGCCATTCCTGATACGGCATGTTTGAAAACGGTTTTTCCATCTTGAAAAACAAAATGTTGTTTGTTTTTTATGGTATCTTCAGAAGGAGGCAAAATAGAACCACCAGCTTCAATTTTTAAAAACTCTCTTCCAATTCCATCCGATTTTAAAATTTCGTCTTGTAATCCTAATCCTTCATAATTTGGCTCAAACAAGGCAGCACCGGCGCCATCACCAAAAATAATACAGGTGGCACGGTCGGTATAATCAATTATAGACGACATTTTATCGGCACCTATAAGTAATACTTTTTTATATTTTCCAGATTGAATGTAGGCTGAAGCAGTTGACATACCAAAAAGAAAACTTGAACAAGCGGCTTGCAAGTCATAAGCAAAGGCATTAGTTGCGCCAATTTGTGAGGCTACATATACTCCAGTTGCTGCTACAGGCAAATCGGGTGTGGTAGTTGCCATGATAACCAAGTCAATTTCTTTCGGGTCTAGTTTTGCTTTTTCTAGTAGGTTTTGAGCAGCTTTTATGGCAAGGTAAGAGGTTCCTTCACCATCTAATTTTAAAAGCCTTCTTTCTTTTATTCCGGTTCTTGATGTAATCCATTCATCATTGGTATCAACCAAAGTTTCTAGAACCTGATTTGATAATACATATTCTGGTACATACGAGCCAATTGCAGTAATTGCGGCAGTAATTTTATTCATATGTTTTTAATGTTATTTTTTTTGGTAACATATGTGTCGCTATTTCTTTGTGATTTTCTTTCGAAGCACACAGTGTTTATAACGATTTCATAAATAAATAATTTTCTTTGCAACTTTATGTGCGTAAAGAGGCGAAAATTACGAATTATTTCGGAATTTTCTAAAAATACAATTAGATAATTTTCATTAAAATAAAAAAAACCCTCACGCAAGTGAGAGTTTCTCATTAATTTTAGTGAAATTATAACATTGCTTCAGTCTTGTCGATAACAACTTGACCTCTGTAATACATTTTACCTTCATGCCAGTATGCTCTGTGATATAAGTGAGCTTCACCGGTTACTACGCAAGTTGCAATTTGTTGTGCAGATGCTTTGTAGTGTGTTCTTCTTTTGTCTCTTCTAGTCGATGACTGTCTACGTTTAGGATGTGCCATTTTACTCTATTTTTTATCCGTTAATAGTTTTTTTAAACCTTCCCATCTTGGGTCTATTTCTTTAATCTCTTGTGCTTTTGTTTCTTTTGGAGAAAATTTTTCCAAATTTTGTAATGCTTCTGATTGTAAAGTTCCATCTTTTATTCCGGTGTGTATTCTTTTGGTTGGAACCGATAAAACCATCATTTCATAACAATATTGTGCTACGTTTACTTGAAATTCATCATGAGGCAAAATGATAAATTCATCATTGTCATCATTAAATTCTTCGCCAAATCTAACTATGAGTTTCATTTTTCCTTTAATAGGTAAATCAAAATCTTCATTTGTTAAATCGCAAGGAACATTTATAATTCCTTTGTGCGAAAAATTGAGCTCAAGCATGTTGCTTTTTTTCTCTAATACTACATTCATTTTGATGTTAGAATCGTTAAATTCATCATAGCCAAAATGAGTAAAGAACGTATTGTTTACTTGAAATTCAAACTGGTGTTTACCCAGTTTTAATCCTGAAAATGGGATTAAAAATTCTTTTAATATATCCATAACATCAGTTTTTCCCTTTTTATAAGGGTGTGCAAAGATACAAAAATATTGGAATTACAATAATTTTCTTTGCTTTTTTTTAAATTAAACTTTTCCTGTTCCTTTTTTCAAAGGATTGTGAGTAAGCTCATTATATTCCATACGGTTTTTATAGATATCTATAGCGCTGTAAACGGCTTCTCTAAAAGAGCTTTCGTTGGCTATATTTTTTCCTGCAATATCAAAACCTGTTCCGTGATCTGGCGAAGTTCTTACTTTGTTTAAACCCGCAGTAAAATTTACACCTTCACCAAATGATAGGGTTTTAAAAGGAATTAATCCTTGGTCGTGATACATCGCAACTACCGCATCGTAATTTTTATATTGGTTAGAACCAAAAAAACTATCTGCTGAAAACGGACCAAAAACTTGTATGCCACTTTTAAATATTTTTTCTAAACTTGGTTTCACAATTTCATCATCTTCTTTGCCAATTACACCATTATCGCCGCTATGTGGATTTAGTCCTAACACCGCAATTTTTGGTTTGTTTATTTTGAAATCGGCAATTAAACTATGATTAATAGTGTTGATTTTTTTCTCAATTAATGTAGTATTAATATGTTTTGACAATTCTGCAATGGGAATATGGTCGGTAATTAATCCTACTTTTATGTCTTCATGAACCATAAACATTAGTGCTTCACCTTCTAATTGTTCGTTTAAATAATCAGTATGGCCGGCAAATTTATAATCTTCCGCTTGAATGTTGTATTTATTTATTGGTGCTGTGACCAACACATCAATTTGGTTGTTTTTTAAAGCTGTTGTAGCCGCTTGAAACGATTTTATGGCATATTTGCCAATTTCTTCATCCAATTTGCCGTTTTCTAAATTAACACCTTCGCGCCAAACATTTAGTACATTAATTTTACCCAAAACAATTTGGTCTAATTTATCTATACCTTGAATGAATGCAGTTAAATTGTAGTTTCTTTTTAAAAAAGAAACAATTTTAGCATTGGCAAAAATCACTGGTGTGCAGATGTCTAACATTCGGGTATCTTCAAATGTTTTTAATATTACTTCTGGTCCAATGCCGTTCATGTCTCCAATCGAAACACCAACAATTATATTTTCCGAATGTTTTACCATTTTTATTTCTTAATTTTGATGCAAATTTATAAAAATAAACCGTCATATGTTTACAGGAATCATAGAATCTATCGGAATAATTTCAGATATCAAAAAAGATCAGGGAAATGTACACTTAACAATTCAAACAAATATTACGAATGAGTTAAAAATTGACCAAAGTGTGTCACATAATGGTGTTTGTTTAACCGTTGTAGAAATTTTTGACAACAAACACGTAGTTACGGCCATTCAAGAAACAATTAATAAAACCACTTTAGGTTTATGGAAAATTGGCGAAAAAGTAAACATTGAAAGAGCCATGAAATTAGGCGATAGACTTGACGGACATATTGTACAAGGCCATGTAGACCAAACCGCAGTTTGTACAAGTATTCAAGAAAAAAGTGGTAGCTGGGAATTTACATTTGAATACGACACGGCTTTAAATAATATTACTATCGAAAAAGGCTCTATAACAGTAAACGGAACCAGCTTAACAGTTGTAAATTCAGCTAAAAACAGCTTTAGCGTGGCTATTATTCCGTATACCTACGAACATACTATTTTTCATACTTTTGAAATTGGAACAAAAGTAAATTTGGAATTTGATGTGGTAGGAAAGTACATTGCCAGAATGTATGAATTAAGAGGGTAATAGCCTAATGAAATAAATTTTGAGAAAACCTTGTAAAATAAGGCTTTTACAAGAGGAATAATTGTATTTAACGTATTGATTTTAAGTTTTTTAGTTTGTTTTAAAAAAAATAAATTACCTTTGTATTTATTAATAAAAAAACAAATATGAAAAATATTTACACCTTATTATTTATTGGATTACTTTCTTTTAGTTCATTAATTAATGCACAACAAAACCCAAATTTTACCTTACATACCAATGGAGTAACGTGTCTTTGTCCTAACGCGGCAGTTGGAGAAACCGGAGATGTAAACGGCGTTACTTACACCAAAAGAACTAGAGTACAAATTACTCCTCAAAACGCGGCTACCACTTGTACAAGTGGAATAACGGATATGAGCGGGTTGTTTCAAAATAACCAAAGTTTTAATGGAAATATTAGTACTTGGGATACAAGCAGTGTTACTAATATGAGTTCGATGTTTTATTACACTACCTCATTTAACCAACCTATTGGATCTTGGAACGTTAGTAATGTTACTAATATGGGTAGTTTGTTTGAAGGAGCTGCCGTCTTTAACCAACCTATTGGATCTTGGAACGTTAGTAATGTCACTAATATGGATAGTTTGTTTGAAAGTACTTCGTTTAATCAATCAATTGGTTCTTGGAATGTTAGTAATGTAACTAATATGCAATATATGTTTTTTGGTTCAACTTTTAACCAACCTATTGGGAATTGGGATGTAAGTAATGTAGTCAATATGACTCTTATGTTTCGCGGAGCATCTAATTTTAATTCAGATATTAGCAATTGGAATGTTAGTAGTGTTACTAATATGTCAGGTATGTTTCAAAATTCATCTTTTAATAAGCCGATTGATAATTGGAACGTAAGTAATGTTACTAATATGTCTTCGATGTTTGAATGGTCAAATTTTAATCAACTTTTAAATAATTGGAATGTTAGTAATGTTAGTAATATGTCTTCGATGTTTGGATATTCTCCTTTCAATCAACCCATAAACAATTGGAATGTAAGTAATGTTACTAATATGAGTAATATGTTTCAAAACACTACTTTCAATAGACCAATTGGAAATTGGAATGTGAGCAACGTAACTAATATGAAATGGATGTTTGATACAAACACCACTTTCAACCAACCTCTTAATAGTTGGAATGTAAGTAATGTTACTAATATGGAAAGAATGTTTTTCAATACTCAAGCATTTAATCAACCATTGACAAATTGGAATGTTGGTAATGTAACAAATATGGGTGGAATGTTTAGACAATCTGCTTTTAACCAAAATTTAAGTAGTTGGCAATTTAGCTCTAACGTTATACTTACAATTTTCAATTATAGTTTTGCTGAATATTCACAAATGAATATTCAAAATTATGATGCTCTATTGTCAAGATTTGATACTTTAGGTTTATTAAATAATACTTTACGATCTAACGATTTACTTTATAGCAATCAAACAGCAAGAAACAATTTAATCAACAATAAAGGATGGACGATTATAGGAGATACTTATTCAGCGGCTCCAGTTCCACCAACGTTAACCACCTCATATGTAGCGCCAAGAAAAGTAAAAATAGATTTTACACCGAGCACCTCTAACAACGTTACTGGATATAAAGTATATAAATCTACAGATAATATTACATTTACCTCAGCGAGTACTATAACCACTAATTCATATACTGAAACTGGTTTACAAAACGGCACTACTTATTACTATAGAATTAGTGCAGTAAATAATTTGAATCAAGAAAGTACTACTTTTTTAGAAGTGAGCGCTACTCCTTCTAATACTTGGTATGTAGCTACAACAGGTACAATTACCGGTTTTGGTTCAGCAAATTCACCTATGAATGCTATTCAAACCGCTATTAATGCGTCAGTTTCTGGGGAAATTGTTCAAGTAGGGAATGGTACTTACACAGAGAATATTATGTATAATGGAAAAAACATAACGGTTACTTCATTATTTAGTACTTCACAAAATGAAGCAGACATTACCAATACCATTATTGATGGTGATGCAAATGGTTTGCCTGTAGTTAGGTTTCATAATAACGAAACAAACGCTGCAAAATTAATTGGATTTACGGTTCAAAATGGATTAACCGCTACTAATGAATGGGCAGCTGGGATCGATACAAACACAGCTTCACCTGAATTAAAAAACGTGATTATAAAAAACAATAATTGCGGTAACAGTTGGCCAAAAACTGCAGGAATTCGTGTAGTTAATGCAAATGCTCCAGTACTAATTGAAAATACTACAATAAAAGAGAATACAGGAGGCGCAATCTATTCACTAACAGGTGCTACAGCTTCATTAAAAATTAAAAATTGTAAAATATATAATAACACAACTACTACAGCTGCGAGCGCAATATATATTCATGGCGATCAAGATTCCAATTTACCAATAGAAAACACATTAATTTATAATAATGTTTCAAATAGTGGCGGAAACGTTATTCAAGGAAAAGATTTAGTTTTATTAAATTGTACTATAGTAAATAATAATGTGGCTGACCAAACAACACCAAAACTTGCACTTACGGGTCAATCAGGAATTTTTAATTCTATCATAGGAACTAATCATATCATTACCAATCAAGGGAATTTAAAAATATCCAAATCCTTAATTAAGGATGGGCAAAGTAGTATTTTAGGAAATATTTCACCTATTTGGTTGACGTATACAAATAATATTTCATCTAATCCAATGTTTGTGAATGAAGCGCAACATAATTATAAACTATCTGATTATTCACCTGCAATTGGTTTTGGGGCTGCGGTAAACACTATTAGTACGTTTAATTATTCAGCTCCAATAACTGATATTGAAGGTAATATTAGACCAAATCCAGCGGGTTCAAACCCAGATTTAGGTGTGTATGAAAATAGTTTTGCGACAACACAACATAATACAACTATTTATGTTGCCACCAACGGAAATAACACAGGAAGTGTTGGTTTAGAAACAGCTCCTTTTGCAACAATACAAGCGGCAATTAATTATGCAATTACCGGTGACCAGATATTAGTTAAACCAGGAACGTATACAGAGACATTAAGTTTAAATAAAGCTATTGCTATTAGGTCAACTAATGGCTACCAACAAACAATCCTTAAAGCATTAAATCAACAAACAATTTTAACCATATTTAATAGTGACGCATGGAATCCAATATTAACTTCTATTAAAGGTTTTAAGTTCACTACTGATACACCAGATTTACCTCAAACAGCTATGAGTCTTCAAATGGGTGCGTTTTCTTCTATAGAAAAATGTTGGTTTGAAATTGGTGGTGGAATAGCTACTTATTATGGATATTATGATGCAATTAATTGTGTATTTAATAATACAGGGCAAGTATCTTTTCATGATGCAGGTTACAGTACAGATGATAAATTGTCAAGATTTTTTAATTGTACAATTATTAATGCAAATGCAATTAATAATGCTGCTCCATCGCAATTTCCAAAAATTTACAATTCAATTATAGTTAGAAATAATTCAAACACAGCACCATATTTTAATGGAACAGTACCATTATTAAGCAAGGTATTAATCGATGCAAATCCAAATACACAACCTGGTTCGGTGTTTACAACTATTTCTTCTATTGATGATATTTATTTTAATAATGTAGTAAATAATGATTACACATTAAAAAATTATTCTCCAGCAATTGGATATGGAGGTGCTTTATCTAATGTTATTGACGATATAGATAATAATCCTCGTCCTACTTTATCTTTTCCTGATTTAGGAGCATATGAAAACAGTTTAGATACGCGTTCTAATGCACCACCAAGAATAAACCAAGTTGCAAATGTGACAATTGATGAAGATGCTGCACAACAAACTATTAATTTATCTGGTATTGCAGATGGTGACTTGTTTGCTACTCAAACAGTAACAGTATCGCATACCAATTCAAATGCGGCGTTGTTTTCTAATTTCGCTATTAACCATAGTGCAAGCGCTACAACAGGAACTTTAGTGTTTACTCCAACTCCAAATGCTTTTGGAACAGCAAACATTACAATTACTGTATTAGATAATGGAACAACAACAAATGGCGGAATTAATAGTAAAACCATTTCTTTTACTATTACTATAAACCCAATTAACGATGCTCCAGTAGCCTTAGACGATAGTATATTAGTAAATGAAGGGGCAACAATAACAACAGTAACAAATAACGCAACAACTTTAACAAATAATGATACTGATGTTGACAATGTTTCACTTACTACAACTATTGTAACACAACCAACAAATGGTTCAGTAACACTAAATACTAATGGTACTTTCTCGTATACGCATAACGGATCTGAAACTACAACTGATAGTTTTACTTACAAAGCATATGATGGGGTTTTAAATAGTAATATTGCCACTGTATCGATAACTGTTACTCCCGTAAATGATGCGCCTCTAGGTAATAATGATTCTATTTCAGTAAACGAAGGGGCAACAGTAACACTATTATCAAATAGCCAAACATCTGTTTTAAACAACGATACTGATGCAGAAAACAACACGCTAACAGCAAGTGTAGTTACTGCACCAACAAATGGAACGTTAACACTAAATAGTAACGGGACGTTTTCATATACTCACAATGGTACAGAAACTATAACAGATAGTTTTACTTACAAAGTAAACGATGGCTTGTTAGACAGTAATATTACTACTGTAAACATTACTGTGGTTCCAGTAAATGATAATGGGCCAACCGATATTTTAGTGTCTAACTTCTCTTTAAATGAAAATATTTCATCAAGCACTATCGGACAATTTTCAGTAATAGATTTAGATTTACCAACTGATACGCATACCTATCAATTAGTTAGTGGACTTGGTGACACAAATAACTCTAGTTTTACTATTAATGGAACAAATCTTTTGAATACGGTAGCCTTTGATTTCGAAACAAATCAAACGCTTTCAATAAGAGTAAAAGTAACAGATGCTAATGCGGTTTCACATGAAAAAGTATTCACAATTAACATAGTTAATGTAAATGACATTAGTATTACGCATACAAAAACAGATTCATATTGTGCAGGAAGCGCGGGTAATGGAACCATTACAATTAATACAGTTAATCAAATTATGGGTACACCAACGTATAGTTGGACCGCAACCAATGGGGGCGTAATACCAACTGCGCAAGTAAATAATCAAAATCTAACAAATTTACCTTCTGGTACCTACACTGTTTCAATTACAGATTCTTTTTTCACTTACACACAAAGTTTTACCATTGCACTTATTCCGCAATATGCTGATTTGAGTATTTGTTATGTTTCAAGTGATGAAACACAAGTGACTAAAAATAGAATTTATTTGAACAATCAAGGAAATTACAATACGGCTTTCTATGAAATTTTGAAGGAAAGTAGCGTTTCTAATGTTTATACTTCAATAGGTACTATTTTGCCAAATCAAAATTCATTTTTAGATGACATGTCAAATAATATGTCTCAAGAATATAGATATAAAGTACGATTACTAGACAATTGTGGAAACACTTCTTCAAGTTCAACTTTACATAAAACGATATTACTTCAAAGTAATACCTCGGTTAATAATTCTGTCAATTTAAATTGGACACCATATATAGGAACTACTATACCTAGTTATATTATTTATAGAAAAATTAATCAAGGTGTTTTTCAACAGATTGCAACTATTTCGTCAAGTTCAACTACATATAACGACCCAACGGCTAATGTAGCACAAAATTCTTATGAATATTATGTAGCAGTTGGCGTAAGTAGTTGTAATACATCAACAGGAAGAAATACAAATACAATTACTGAAATTAAATCAAACAGAGCGATATTAGGGACTAATTTAGCCGTAAATAACTTTAGTATAGACAATCAAATTATGCTTTTCCCTAATCCAACAACTAATTTATTGAACATAAAATTAAATGATGGTAATGAACTTATTTCAGGTGAAGTATACAATAGCTTAGGTCAAAAAGTCTTAACTATTACTACTACTCAATTTTCAGTTGAGCAATTGCCAAGTGCTTCATACCTAATTAAAGTAGTAACAGCACAAGGACAAGGAACAAAAATGTTTATCAAAAATTAATTGGTAAAATAAATATTTAATAAAAAAATCGCCTACTATAGGCGATTTTTTTTATGCTTTTAATGTAAATTTAAAATTGATAATTTTAATAAAAAAAGTTGAGCATTCGGTTTTGCTCAACTTTTTGCTCAACTTTTTAATAAGAAACCCTTGTAAATACTGATACTTACAAGGGTTTTGTTGTGGTCCCACCTGGGCTCGAACCAGGGACCACCTGATTATGAGTTGTTCTAATTAAACTTTGAACCGCTTGTTATCACTGACTTTCAAGATTTTAACTGATTTCAAGATTCTTTTATTTATCATTTATTCACCTCTTTTTTCAATAAATCTTGCTTAAAATCTTGCTTAAAAATAAGGTCATCATTTTTAAGTGTGGCTAATACAAATAAACACCTTATAAAAGGTGTTTATTTACTTCAAAAACTGTTTCTCTATCAAGACTCGCTAAATAATGTTCCGTTACAATTGAATTAGAATGACCCATCATTTCTCCAATTCTGTCTTTAGATACGCCGGCTCGGTTTAGAGTTGTAGCGTAGGAGTCACGAGCAGTTTTGGTTCTTAGCGGGACTGATAATTTTAATTTTTGAGTGATGATTTCTAATTGAGCATTTATCTGACCTTTTAATTTATGGTTTTTATTGTCAAACATTTTTTCGGTATAACCATCATTTAATTTACCGAGAATAAAGGGACTGTCTTTAACTCCAACTTTCTCTATTATTGACTTAAGGTCATTTGTAAGCGGGACCATTATTTTTTTTCTATTTGTCTTTCTTGTTGTCTCTGTTTTTTTTCTATAAAACTCAAGACATCCACCACGTATGTCCGACCACTTCATACGGAGTAAATCTGCAAAATTTATACCATTACACCGATACAAAAAAATCCAAATATCTCTTGCGTATTCTTCCTTTGTAGAATCAAAATCTTTCAAATTTATTACTGATTTGATTTCATCGTTAGTTAATACCAACTTTGAAGGATATAAATTTTGAATACTATATCCTCTTTTCCCAAACGGATATTGATAAAAACTTGGAATAATTGGTTCTTCACTAATAAAATAATTGATAATCCTTCTTAAGTTTCTTAAGTTAGATTCAATTGTGCTTTGACTTACACCTTCATCATTTCTTTCTTTAACAAATTGATTGATAAATGATAAATCTACATCAAGAATAGAGGCATTGGGAGAATATTTTTCAAACAATAACTTTGTGTATTTGTAGTGTTTTTGACTTGTTATTTTCAAGGTTGAATAATTTGTTACGAACCTATCAAATAAATCACCTAACAATAATGAATCCGGTTTTTCCAACTCTTTTTGAAAAAAAAGTATTCGGAACTTATGTTTATTAAAAGGTTTTATATCATTAAATAATTTTTCACTTTTAGTTAAGTTCTCATTACATTTTTTTCTAAACTCAATACTACTGGCATCCATTGCTTTTTTTACAAATATTCGGGTATATTGCTCTTCAGTCATTTTAGCAAGATTTAAGTAAATCTGCTCTTTACCATTTATTACTCTAATGGAAAGATTATACTTTCCACCTTTTAATTTTGAACGAGTATCTAATAATAATGTGAATGTCGCCATAAATTATGCTACTTTTAATTGTGGAATTTCATAATAAGATTCACACCCGTTAGACATCCATCGGTCAATTTCTTCTCTATCAAAGATTACTCTTTTATTCATTTTTATTACAGGTATAGAACCGTTTGTAGTTCTTTTGTAGATATTTGACTTTGAGATTTTGAGATACTCAGATAATTGGTCCACGTTCATATAACGATTTGGTATATTTATATTTTTCATATTATTTCTTTTTAGTTTACGCAACATTATCTAATTCATATTCAGACAATCTTATTTCAGAAGCTTTGACAAATAGTGGGTTAACTTCATAACCCACGTATTTTCTGTCTGACAAAACACAACTTTCAGCGGTAGTCCCTGTTCCATTGAACATATCTAATACTAAATCTCCCGGTTTTGAAGTTGATAAAACGAACATCATTGGAAGTATTAAAGGGAAAGTGCAGGAATTTTCCATTGGCAGGTTTTCTTTTTTGCACTTATCTCTTAATTTTTTTGTGTCTGAACTACTCATTGATAATACATTGTCTCTATAATCAAATCCTGATGTTAATTTTGGTTTATATCCTGATTTACTCAATGAAATTCTATTTTCAATGTCCTTATATGATAATAACCAATCTTGAGAGAAGTAATATTCTTTTGATTTTACAAAGTGATATATTGGTTCAAAATTTCTTACACTTCTTTTTCCGTGAGTATATCTCGGATTTGATTTTAACCAATAATAACAATCTATATATATCCACCCTCTATTCTTCATTTCTAACAAAAAAATTTCCGGAACACTTTGATATTCTCCATCAATAACACAATCATTGATATTAACAAACAATGACCCATCTTCTTTTAACACACGTTTTGCTTCATCAAAATTTTTCATTAAATTTTCTATGTACTCCTTTACACTTTTTTCTTGTCCATTTTGGTCTTTTCCAGTGCCGTAATCAAACATTTGAAAAAATGGTGGACTTGTGATGTGTGTTTGTATAATTCCATCATTTAACTCTGACATATCAATACTGTCTTTATTGAAAATTGAAACATTTTCGGTAATAAATTCATATTTTATAGAGTTATTATCCTCATTACATTTCTTGAGTAGTTCGGTTTGAAGATTTTTATCTAATTGGTTAAGAGTAATATTATCACTATCTACTTTTGCTATTTGTTTGAAGAAAATCTCGTCATTATAATCTTCCTTATATATTTTATTCAAAATACTTTCAATAGATTTTAACTTGTTTATTTTATATTGACCTATTTTCTTATAAGCATTATCCTTTTCATCTTTCACCAGTTTCATTTGAGGATTCAAGTCAGTTCTCTCACCTCTTCTTAATGAATAGTATTCATCATAAAAACGAAGTTCCAATACTATATCAACTAATGTTTTAGTTCTGTATTGATTTGATGAAACTGCTAAAATTCCCTTCATTTCTTCAGGAGTATTGATAAAAACTACAGGAACTTCATCAAGACCCAACTCTAAAGCAATTTGATGGCGGAGATTACCTGAAATTATCTCATACTCAAAATTTACTAATAATGGATTAAGTAATCCAAACTCACGAATGTTCTCTCTAATCTCTTCATAATTGTTTGGTACTACATACATTGAATGTGTAGTATAATTTTTCTTTAACTGCTGTGGAGCCACCACAGATATATTAGGCGATAAATTATTTTTTTTCATACGTTCAAGTTTTAATAATTAAAAAATTGAACCTTTACGACAGGTATGAAACGTGTTTGTTCACGCAGTTTGTATTGCGGGTCTTTTAGAGATGACCAACTCTTCTTAAATTATTTATCAGTACGTCAAAGAACTTTGTATATGATTAAAAAATCATATGTTTTTTAAGCAAAAAAAAATTACAAGGTGTATAATTCTCCTGTTATCTTCATTAACTCTATTGGTGACACTCTATTAAGGTATTCCCATATCTTGTTTTCAGCTTCATAAATTAAAGTAGGGTTCTTCAAGTCAACACTTTCTCTATCCTTAAAATATTTGCTAAGAGAGCAAATATGAACACTTGTATATTTTGATTTAGGCACTTTCCCGTTTAATTTATAATGCCATTTAACTTTGGCTAATATAGTTGGTGACGACTCTCTATTCTTAACCACCGAAAGTGTATAAGTAATATTGTCTCTATATATCAATTCTTCTGTTTTTGATTTCCAATAATCGTAGAACTTAATAAATTCTTTAGTTGAAGGAATCGTTACTTCAATTTCAGAAGAAATAAATGAATTAAAATCACTTTGAATTAAATCTATTAAACCATTAAGTTCAGAACGAGTTAATCCTGAGTATAACTTTGCATAATCAAATGTTAGGGGACGTCCGTACTTATTTTTAATAGGTTCCAAATTGTATATGATTTAATTTTGCAATGTTACGGACTATTATAATTTTGTGCAAGTTTTTTTTAATATTTTTTTATTACTCCCTCCTTAGCCCCTGCCAGATATTGAAATAGCGGGTATCCTCCCTGGGTTCCCCCGGGGTATATACTATAAATAAGGGTTATAGAAGTCTTTATATCGCTTTCCTATAAAAGTTGACATTAACTTATTGCATTAAAAACCACTTTGAAAATTTTTAGAATTTTTTTTTTAGAAAAATGAACTTCTCCTGATGTCAGAAATACTTATATGTAAACAGTGTTATGAAAAAATTAGAATCTTATTTGGGATTTGACATCAATTTAGATGATGACGGAAATGTAGTAATTAACGATTTTTGTTCTTATCCGGCTATGTCAAAGAATTGTCAGACCTTACACCGAAAGTTAGAACTCATAAAAATTGACGAAAGTAAATTATCTTTCCCTATCAGGTTAAAAGCGTGGGTTGTCACAATTTCACCGACTGACAAACAAACAATTCAGCAATATTTTAGAATAGATGGTATTAAAAAAGTGGTTGAGGAAAATAAATCCAAACTAATTGGTAAAGTTACTTTTATAAAGGGTGAAATATATTACCCTAAAAAATCCAAATATCCTAAACTTGCCGTCCATTTTTATCAAGTTGTTGATGAGGGTGAAACTCTTATTAAAAATGCAAGTCAGATGGTGGCTTTTTGTGAAATATTCTATGATAACCTAAAACAATTCACTCCAAAAAGAATTGATGAACTTGAGAAATTGGTAAATACAGAGGAACTTTTCCAAATCCCTTGTCTCCCAATAGAGTTGGTGAGGTTTGATAAGAATAATAATATCACCCCATTTCTCAATCACGAACTAGCAAAAAGTGCTTCAAAACTAGCATTTTAGTAGATTTAATTGTACCATAATGCCCCTTTTTAGCTGGGTTTCCCAATGAAAATATAACCTTTTTTTCCAAAATGGGGGTGTTATTACCCAAAAGGACTATCCCCATTAAAACAATCAACTAATAATAAATGAAAAAGCGACAATACAAGATAAAGTCATTCATAAACAACCTTGAAAATAATAAACATTGGTACATTATATCAATAGCTTTTGAGAACTCTACATACTTCAGGAGATTAAACAATATAAACGACCTGTATGTAAGACTATCAAACTCCAAATCAAGTATTATTGGTCAAATAAATAATAGGTTGTGGTGGAAAAAGATAATTCCTTCGGGCGTATATCAACCAATCTTAACTGAAAAAAATTTGATTCTAAATTTCATTATGACAACTGACATTAAAATCAACGAGTTGGAATTCAAATCACGGGTAAAGAAAATTTGCCCTTACATATTTATGAAAATTGATTATCAATGTATAGTTGAATTAGATAAAGTAAAATCAAACCATTATTTTTCCCAACAACAAAATATTGAATTGTTTGGTGAGGCAAAGAGAGAACGTTTAACAATATAAATTTAATGTCATAGTTGTATGTTGTTTATTTATTATAATCAATCTTTCACAAATCGAACAGACATTCCATTAAACAAATAAACACCATCTTCACTAAGTACAGTATTATTATAGTATAAAATAATACAACCCCCACATAAAGTACTTGGAAAAGTATTATCACTACAACTATATGCATTTGATATCCAAAAATATGCGTAGTTTCTAATGCTAGAAAATAAAGAATTGTGAGGAATGCCAAATGTAAAATATCTAAAACCTCCCGGCAAACCACTAAAATTTATAGAATTTAATGCACCTGTATTAGGAGGATTCCAATGTGATGTACCCGTTTCTTTCATTTTACCTCCAGCAACAGAAGACCCCCCTAATTGACCCAAAAGACAAGTATAATCCGATGTAGACATAATGTGATATCCAACTGGCGCTAATTTTTTTCGTAATGCGGGATTGTTTAATGAAGCCGAATTATATATTCCCGCAACTGCATATCCATTATACAACTTGCCATAAATAGCACCATTTGCGGGGTCGTTATTGTAATAACACCAAGCTCCTGTGGTGAGGTTTGCCCATTGGACAGGGTCTGTAACTTGAGGTATAATAGTTCCATCTGAATAATGAGATACATTCAAGTTCTTTATCCCCCAGGTCTTTACTTCAGGACAATTACCAAAACTTACTGTTTCATATGTATTTCCATCATAATCTGTTACAATTGGATTAGTTGTGAAACTTTCCTCATTACCATATGCAGTACCTCCGACATTTGTTGCATATGCTCTTATGTAATACGTAGTATTACCAATAAGTCCTGTAATTGAACTTATAAAATTACCTGAAACAGTGCCGTCAATTGTTTTTGTTGAAAGAGAAATAGAGGGGTTTGGGCTTGTACTCCATATTACTCCACTTACTGTTATTGGTGAACCACCATTCCCAAAGATAGTAGCACCTGACTTTACAGATGTTGTTGATATTAAATTTGCCGGTGTTGTTGATAAAGTTGGCAAACTTGTTGTCGTTAAAACAAATTCATTTGAATATGTTGGAGAATTTCCCGTATTGTTAAAGGAACAAACCCTATATGTATAAGTTGTATTTAATAATAATCCATAATCATAAAAATAATTTTCATCTATATTAGTTGTTCCAATTTCTATATATGAACCAGCCCCTATTTTGCGCTCAATTCTAAATCCTGTCTCATTATTTGAATTATCTGTCCAATTCAAACTGCATATTGATTGTGAATTCCAAGCTCCTGTCAAATTGGTGGGTGTTATAGGTAATAAATTATTGATAGTATTAGTATTATCAATTGAATCAGTAGTTGTTGAACATCCACATAAAAACAAGAATGATAATTGTATGATTAAAAGAAGTAGTTTTTTAACATTCATTTTAATTATTTATAACATTAGCCCTACTATGTCTCACTCGTAGAATTAAATATAATAAACTAGCGTGAGACAAATTGCTATTAAATGCTCTTGGAGGTGGTCGAATACCTACGAAACAAAGTAATAGAACTGCTCACGCCATATCGTGAGCGAGTGACACATACTTTCCCGTTTCGTAAT
The DNA here is from genome assembly GCF_040382755.1 of Flavobacterium sp. Classification (GTDB taxonomy): domain Bacteria; phylum Bacteroidota; class Bacteroidia; order Flavobacteriales; family Flavobacteriaceae; genus Flavobacterium. The sequence continues at coordinate 21,829 of NZ_JBEIET010000007.1, read as the reverse complement.
GAAATTTCGACCTTTCAAGAGCGGAAAATATAGCAAACGCTAATTTTTTACCAATAAAATATTATCACTTTTGAGTGATAACAATACAAAAGTAGATTAAATTTATGAAATGAGCAAATGAGGTTATTTGACTAATAATCTGATATTTATGATTTTTACATAAATGTCTGTTAAAGTCATTTTTAATATCATATTTAATTGATTCAATAAGAAAATATCAATATTTTTTAGTTCATCTAAACTTATTCTTTTTGATGTCTTTAGGTTTATTTCCGGAACAAACAAACCATTATCCATATAACAATTACTAAGAAAGTGAATAGAGTTAACTCTAATGGTAATGTGATTTCCAAATCTCTTTCTCACCAATTTATTCAATAACCTATTTGTAATATTTATTACGCTTGATGATGGTACTGATAGATTCATAATAGCATCACAGATTAGCAACCTTTCTAATTTTAGTAACCGTATTAAAATGAACTCCTACTATTTTAGCAACTTCAACATTTTTGTATCCTTTTTTAATGTAGTCAATCGCCTTAGCATTCTTAGGTTTTGATAAAAATTTTAAGACATCTTCAGATGTCCCTTTTGCACGTCCCAAATACTTGCCTTTTTGAAGTTTAGCAAGAGCTATCCCAGACAATTGTCTGTCTCGCCCAATAGATTTTTCCATTTGTGCGACTATACCTAAGATGCTAATTACCATATTAGAAATATTGTTTTCAGTTCCATCGGGTTGAAGAGTTCTTAAACCTTGAGAAACGAAATGAATACAGATTTTTTTTTCGTTAAAAAATTTAATGTTATTTAATATGGTAAGTAGATTTCTCCCGAGCCTATCAATTTCCCAAACGTGAAGCTCTGTTAACATTCCTTTCGAAATAAGATTTAATATTTTTTCTCCACCTGGTCTTTCAAATAAATCAATAGAACCACTACACTTGTCCTCAATTACAAGTTGGTAATTATTTTCATTTACTCTTTGGCGGTCTGTTTTTTGTTCTACGGTGCTTATTCTAACATATAGGACTTTCATATCTCACAATTTAAGGTTAAGGCTAATTACAAGCTATAATTGTGAATATGCGCTATGAATTATGCTAAATAAACGCTAAATAAGAGAGTGATGATAAATCACAAAAAAAGGTATACCCTAAAAATAAAAATCCCCACTAAAAGTAGGGATGTAAAATTCATATTTAACTGTTGTCATTTATTTTATCTTTTAACTTCAAAAAGTTATTTACCGATATCTCAACGAGCACTTCAATAAACTTCAAAATTTCAATTATTTCCTCATCTGTAAGTTTTTTGTCCCTGCTTTTATTTAGGATTTGTTTTGCCTTTTTGAATTCCATTAACTGTTCATTTTTATGTTCACATACTTTTTTTATGTGACAATAATAAAACCTTTATAAACATATACTTTAGATTACTATAAGGCTAACTTACAGCGAAAAGTCAATATGTCGGCGCGTGTGAAAACTATTTTTTTGAGACGGTAATTAAATTGCTACTTATTAGGTTTATATATAATTCTCCATTTAATAACAATATGCTTATAAGTTCCCTTTTATTATCTCAAAACATAACTATATGCGTATCCTTGTTCATTTTTTTCAGTAATATGCTCATAATCGTAAATAAGAGGTTTAGATGGTCTAAACGCATTTTTAATTTCTAAGAATTCAAAGTCATCTTTATTACATTCGTATGGAATAGTCCAATCTTCATCACATTGATATATTGATTCACTTATTTTTCCATTAACATTTTTATAATGGCTGACTGCATAACTACTTGATGAAATACCTTGCGGGCAATTTTTTAGAAATGGTATTTCTACCCAATATGATTTATCGGTAACTCTATAAATTCTACATACTTCACTTGTAATTGGAAAACAAAAACTAAGTTTATCAGGTGTTCTAATCCAATCCCCAACTTTATATTTATTATGATAAACCTCCCTCTTTTTAATGATTTTAACTGCCGGTTCTATTATTTCTAAACCACTTCTAAAACCAATTACTAATCCATTTAATTCTACAAAAACAAACGAGGTTTTTTTTGTAATTATTCCTTCTTGATTTTTGTATTGATTTTCACCAATAACCCTAACCTTGTCTCCTAAATTGAATGTTTTTTTCCAATCGTTTAATTCTTTTTTTGTAATGACTGCCATAATTTGATAAATTTTATTGTTTTATAATTTTTTATATGAAAAGGATAATTGAAAAAAAATTAAGAGTCAAATCGGTATTGAAAATATTTCAAAAAAAATCCCCACATAAAGTGGGGACATATATTTTAAGTAATATAAATTACAGAACTACCTATAAATAATCTTTCTTTCGGTAATAATTTTTTTTGGACTCTCAATTGGGTTACCAACATAAAAATTACTTTCAATAGATTTTATCCAATTACCTTTATCGTCATATTCATATAAAATGATTTTTTTACTTATTTCTATATCCTTTCCTTTATATTGGATTTCTTCTTTAATCAAATTACCTTTATTGTTATATTCAAAATATTTTTTCCAATACCCGTCATTATCATAAACTATTCTATTGTTTGCATCATATTTATTGGTATCAAGTATTTCTTTTGTTCCATCTGAATCTATTGAAATTCTTTCTGTAAAATTTCCGACTGAATTATAATAAGAAATATATTTAGACCCATATTTTACATTCTCCTCTATTTCCTCCTTTAGCTTACCAGTTTCATAGTATATATAGCTTGTTTTTCTATCTAAAGTATCTCTATCAAAATATAAAACTTGTGTTTTTAATCCATTAGTATAATTGTATATATATTTTGATTCATAACCCCAATCGTGAAAACCCTCATATTCAATTAATCTTCCTTTTAAGTCATATTTACTAATAGTTCTTTCGGCAATAACTCCTTCGTTATTATACCTCTTAAACTCAATCTCTTTGTTATTATCATAAACGGCGATTTCCTTTCTATCTAAAATACCTTTTTTGAATCTACTACATTCAATAATATTTCCTTTATCATCAAATTCAAACTTCACGTGTTCAATAATAACATCGTTTTTTACTACTTTAACATCTTTTGTTTTATCATTTAAGTATGTCCAATCTGCTGTTACAAGACCATCCTTATTATCTGTAAATTTTGCATTTAATGGATAATTTTTATCATTAAGATTAAATATGCTTACTTCGTAAATTGAATCTTTCTTTAATTCACCAAAATAGTCAATCACACTATATTTTTCTACTTCAATTGTTTTTACCGAACCTTTTAATGGTCTCCCGCTCTTATCTTCATAAGGTTCTTTGAAGTCGTTTGAATGAATCTGTGCCCAACCATATTGATTAAAAATAACCAAACTTAAGACAACAAATATTTTGCTGATTTTTTCCATAATTTTTACTCAATTTCAATTTTATCAATCTCTTTCATCAATCTATCGGTCTCGGTTAACGCAACAATAATCTTCATATAGTGTCTTATGTCGTCTATTTGAAGTTCTCTATCTTTTCGGTCTTTTAACCATTTTTGTGCCGGTTGATAACCTCCAATATAGAAGTTCCAAGCAACCTCCGGAACATCCTCAAAACATTGTGTTTCGTTGATGTAAACATTACCATTTTCATATTTGGTTTTACCTACAATATTAGTTCCGGTGTGAGGATATTTGGAGATTGGTTTCTCCACCACAGCACTTTCTAATAAATGGATTTGTCTTATTTCACCACCCAATTTCACCAACTTCCAAAATGTGTCTTTATCTTTTGGATAGGGAACTCTTGGGAAATCAATTTTTAGAAACTCTTTATATTTCTCCCGGTAAGTTGGAGAGTGTAATACCCCATAGATGTAATCTAATATATCAATTGGAGCAAAAGTATCTTTGATTGTTTCTTTCTCGTTTGTAAAGGTCAACCGAATTTTCCCGGATATTTCTTTAACAATCTCATCATTAAGATTAGGGGTTCTTTCTGATGATTGGTCTATGGTTTGTTGTTCATTGTTTTCAGGATAAAGATATAGAGGAAAAGTATACCCTCCTTCTTTAGTTTGGAGGGATATTAAACAAGATTCTTGTATGTTTTTTGATAAAAATATATGTCTAAATGCAGAGCTACTTTGCTGTTTTGATATTGTTAATGCAACATTAGAATGAATTAAATGTCGCATAATATTTTTTCTATCTCTATCAATTACATCATTGGAGTAATACACAAATCTTGTGTCAAAAAACCTGTAATCAATTTTAACTATAGATTGTTCAATAAACGAGCCCTTTCTTTTTTTATCCAACAGCCATTCATTGGTCTCTTTAATTTTATATTTTGAAATTAAATCTATATTTGATATCTCGGGATTGTAGAAATCTGTTATCCTGTTTTTTAATATATTTTTATCTATAGAAATTACAAATGAATCTCTGTGAGTTTGTATTCCTAAAGTATTTTTTGAAAATAGTTCATTTACTGAAATCCCCTTGTTATATATTTTTTGAATTTCTAAATCTTTCTTAATAAAGAAATAATGAGGATTAGAATATTCTAAATCATTGAAATTTATTTGATTAAAATTATTTTCAATAAGAAAATTATATTTTATTTCTCTCTTACCGAATAAATCAAAATTAAATACTTTACCTAACTCACTTGGTTTTTTCTTCCCGGTTTTTACAAACAAGTTTATTGAAACTCCTTGCATAATGTCAAATACATTTACATCAGCACTTCCATCAGGAGCAGTCTCTTTTTTCTTGCTATTTCCGTGAAGGTCGATAGTGTATATTTTGTCATAGGTTTTTAGTAAGTTCCATCGCATACCTCTAAAAGTAGGGTTGTCTAAAAATCCGTGAGGGTTAATAAATGCTAAAACTCCTTGTCCGTTTTTTTCAATATAATGTTGTCCGTATCGCAAAAACTTAACATAATCATCGTTAATAAATTTTGAATTTTGTTCTTGTAGTTTTTGAACTCCTCCTGGCTCTTTTTTATAATCATCCATTAACTTCATAATCCATTCTCCTTTATTGGCACTCTCACCACTATAAGGTGGATTACCAATTATGCACATTACAGGAGTGTCTCTTTTTACTTCATTGGCTTGGTCAGCTTCATCGGAGAGTAAATTTCCCCATAGAGTTCCTGAATCAGGGTGTGGCTCTTCTAATGAGTTGGTTAGAAAAACTCGTAGTCGTTGGTCTTTGGTTGGAACATAACCTGTTTCGGTTAACAACATATCTAATTTTAGATGTGCCATCGCATAGGATGCCATCAACAACTCAAACCCATTGATACGAGGAATTAAATCGTCCTCCACATATTTACTCCAAATGCCTTGCATTCCATCATACTTTTTGTGAATATGTTTGATGGTCTCAGCAAGAAAAGTTCCTGTTCCTGTTGCAGGGTCTAATATCTGAACCTTGTGAACTTCTTTTTCAATTTGTTTACCTTGATAATTAACTTTTATTTTCTTCTTACTTGAATCTGCCAATCCTTCAGGTAAATCAAATTCTGTTTTTAGAATATCATCCACAGCACGGACAATAAAATTAACTACCGGTTGAGGTGTATACCAAACTCCTCGTGCTTTTCGAAGTGCTGGATTGTAAGCTCCCAAGAATGTTTCGTAAAAGTGAACAACGGGGTCTTCTTGTTTGGTTGACTTACCAAAGTTCTTCATAATAGAAGCCACATCAGATGCTAGAAATACATTTACTAATTCATCAATTATCCATACTAACCTTGTGTCTAAATCTTCATCGGCAATGTCCTTAAATAACTTTCTTAAAAATGGGTTACTCTTCGGGATTAACTTAACCGCTTCTTCCCTTGAAAAGTTTTGTAATGTTGGGTCGTGATAACGAGCCGCAAACATTCCATAGGCAATGGTTTGAGAATATAAGTCAGAGAAGGATTTGTTATCAATATCAGAAATCAACATCTTTTGAAACGATAACATTTGTCTTTTAAGATTAGACAAATTACTATTTTCATCATCTTCATTTAATGACTTTTCAATAATATCTGCCATTAAACGAGCCTTACCCGCCATCATCTCTGCAAGTCGTGTTGGGGACTTTATAGATTGTGAAATAGTTTCACAAAAATTCTTAAATAATTGTGTAAATTGGTCATAGTTTTCAGGTTGTGGAACGATAGAGCCATTTTCAACTTTACCAATGGATATTTTAGTTGTAAAAATACCATCTCTGTAAAAATGAAAATCTATGTAATCGGTAATAATCAAGTTAGCAAGACCTGTTTTATAGCGGTCAAATTGTTCTTGATTACCTGTTTTCTTTTTTCCTTCAAGGTCTTTATCACCAACATCTTTTGCTTCAATAAATCCAACGGGTATTTCTCCACGAGTAATAATGTAATCAGGGGCACCACACGATTGTCGTTTTGGTTCGTTAGTCGCACGAATATCGGTAACTAAAGATTCTAACAATTGTTGTAAATCACCACGAAATGTGTGCTCCGTTGCATTACCTAACCTAAATCGTTGGTTTATGGTTTCAATGTATTGATGTAAAGTCATAATTGTAATACTAAAAAGACAAATATAATATAAAAAAAACTTTTAATTATTTGACTTTTCTATCTTAATCATCTACTTATTATAATGATAGAAATACTTAATAAGATATAGTCATTATAAAGTGGTCAGTTATTTTAATCAATTAGATTAAAAATCCTTTACAAATAGTATCTCAAAGTCATTTTGTGTCAAATAAACTTTAATAATTAAAGATAGATTTATTATGCTAACTAATGAATGGTATACAAAGAATGAAATATTAAAATTATATCCTATTTCACCATCAACTTACAAACAAAGAATTAAAAGTATTGACCCCACCCACTCAAAATTCATAACCTCTAAATCAGGTTCACCAACTCGTTTGATTCACCATTCAGTATTAGATGATTTATTTAGAAAGAGAAGACGATTGAGTAAAAATGAACATAACCAAACAATTAAATGGGTTAGAAATCATTATTGGAGTTATTTTGGAGATGTAGTGCCCGGAAGTTCAAATGTAGATGACTTAAAAAATAAGATGAGATTTATTTTTAATGAACTCAAAAAATTACAGATGGAAAAGAATCAATTAACTCTATTCTATGCAATTGAAAAGAATACTGAAGACAAATATTACCACGCACACTTTTTAATTGATTGTGCAAAGGATATGCTCGTTGCAAAGGATATTGAAGACAAACTTGAACTTATATGTGACCCCAATTCATATAAAGAAGGACGAATTTATGTCAAAGAATATGACTTAAAGTTTGATAAAGGTGGTTCAATATATAACTCAAAAGAGAAGAGATATTTTTATGAGGTGTTGGGATGACCTAATAATATTTCTCTTCAGGAGAAAAAGTATATGAATTAGATTTGACAGTAGTGAATAATAAAATCTTGCAGAAATCTTGCAAATTAAAAAAGGTTCCAAGAAATAAATCTTGAAACCTTTGATTTTACTTGTGGTCCCACCTGGGCTCGAACCAGGGACCACCTGATTATGAGTCCCTTCAAGTTATGTTTCATTTCTTTCTTTTTGTTTGTAAATGCCTTATTTTAAAGAGAGTTTCACTTTTACTTTTTGCCTTTAGTTGCTTTTGTTTCTATATTGTATATAAAATGTTTAACCTATGTTTGACCTGAATAATTTTTGATATTTATTATATCTTCTTAATTATTAATTCAGCCAAAATTCAATATTCTGTTTTTATATAAAATCTCATAATTAGATTTAAAAAGGGACATAATTTGGTGAACTTGGATTATTGTAATAATGTAGATATATTCTTTTGTTCAAATCTTTTATATTGTTTAGAGTTTTTAAATTGACACATTCATTTACTCCAATAATTTTGTTTTCATGGTTTTTAAATATTAAGGAAAAATATTGTTTACTTTTATCACCCACTAATATATGTCCACTACAACCTTTATTACATCCATAACATACACCAGAGTTTGGCTCTAAATAAGAATCTCCTGATTCTTTAAACTTATTAATTGCAATAGTCATATCTCTTATTAAAAACAACCTATCAGAATTTTTATAATCTTCCGTATGTATATAAAATTCCTTGAACATTTCTATATCAAGTCGCACTACGGCTTGTAATAATACTTTTTCTAACTCAAGCATTAAAATTTATTTAAATTATTTTGTTCATTTCCAACGTACATAATCCAAATGTGTTGTGTATCTAAGTTATTTAAAACTTAACCCTTTTCATTTAGAAAAGCTAGCATTTATTCCTTCATCCCCTTGCTGTAACTCTTGTTTTGCTTTACCAAATGCAGACATCCCTTTACTTTTTTTATTTTCAGCATCACTTATTGAATCATTGATTAGCTCATCATATGAAGCTTCTACAAGACATGTATCTTCTACAGGTGCCACTGCAACACAGTCTACGGCAATTTCATCAGGCAACGCAAGTGTATCCTGCATGGCTTTGGAATTGTCTGATTTTGAGTTATTATTACAGCTTTTTCCTATTATTAAAATAATAATCAATACAAGAATAGATATTGCCATTAATTTGATATCCCACTTTAAAACTTTTTCCTTTAAACTTTTTCCTTTTTTACTAATCTGAACGTCATCTGAAAAAATAAAAAGCAAAATGGACATTATAATAAATAGCAAAAGGAAAAACAAAGTGTTAATGTAATTAAAAGTACAACCAAATAAATCTACAACATCCATTAAATTTGTTGTATCTTCAAATTCTACAGGTATCTCTACTTGTATTTTCACTTTCGAAATGAAAGAAATTAAAACTAGTGTAATCAGAAAAATTGATAATGAAATTTTCTTTTTATTAAAATCAAACATAGTTAAGGTTATTAGGTAGGTAGTTAAAAGTTGTTTTGCCTTTAAAATAATTAATAATTAGTTCTGTTTTCACTGTCGGGATTAATAAAACTGAACATTGTTAAAACAGAACTGATAAGCGTAATACTTGTGAATAGTATTATGAAAAAACTTTCTCCACTATCTAGTGTTGCATATTTGGCAATTAATTCTTTGATTAGAAAAAAGTTAATAACAATAGTCAATAAAATTGCAACATACTTTTTGTGATTAGGCACTATGAATGAACCTATATAAACAAAAACACACCCATTAGCCAAGCCATTTGAAATTGCTAAATATAATTTACTGAAGAGACTATCTGAGTCATAACCCAATCTCCACATTGAAAAATCATTAAGATAACCTAATAGTTTAATAACAATAATTGTTGCTATTAAAGATAGTGGCATGAACAATAGCCAACGTAATATAGTATTGAAGTTTTCTTTCTTCATAAATAAGCTTGTAAAATAAAACAACTAGTTATCATTAATGATAACCATATAAAGCAAAAATAGTACAAATTTTGAGTTATCATATAATATAACTCTTAAATGTTAAATGTCAGATAATTCTCTTCAAATAAATGTTGGAAAAAACATCCAGAAACTCAGAGAGCTTAAGGGTATTTCACAACAAGATCTAGCTGCTAAATGCAACTTTGAGAAGAGTAACATGTCCAGACTTGAGGCAGGTAGAGTAAATCCAACACTTTCAACTTTGGAAAAAGTAGCTAATGCACTAGAGATTACTTTAGTTGAACTTTTTAACTTTAGCTAAAGCAAAACGCACCCCTTAAAACATCACAATTGTATATAAGTATCACGTTCTTTACTTCAATTGAATTTAAGTCTCCAACGTATCTGTAATAATCATAATCAAGTCCATTCTTGTCTGTTTTTGTTTCTTTGTACTCTAATTCAAACTCATGTAAAGAAAACTCTTCTCCTATAGCAAATTGATTTAAAATAATATTTTCCATTGTTTAAAATGATTAGTTTGATGCTTAAACAAATTATAATCATGCAAAAATAGAATTGAAAGATAATTGTCAAGCAGTGTTGCAAATTTGCAAGTGCAAATTAATTATAACTCATAATCATCTATTGGGTCATAAACATACCAATCAATGGCATTGGTGTTAAATAAAACTTTTCTGTTTTCCTCACCATTACCTGAAATAATATAGTGGCTGGCATGAGAAGCATCCATTATTTTATAAAATGCAGATTTAATTCTTGATAAGTGGGTATAAATGGCTTTTGTTTCTAAATTAACTACATCATCAATACTCTTAACCATTTTATCATGATCTAATTGGTTTGAAACAGAAATGTAAATAGTTAGAAGTTCTTTTTTAAAGTTTTCAAGTTCTTTTAAATTAATTCCTTCTGGGTGTTTTAAGAATAAAAAGTAAACAGATTTAGTTAAATGGCTTAATTCTACTTCTTTTTTGAAGTAAGGAAGCAATATCTTATTTTGTTTGTCAATTGTAATTTTGCTTATACTTTTAAAATCAATTTTTTCAGTTTGTTTATCAAGTAAGTCTTTTAAAATGGGCACAATAAATAACAATTGACCTGAATCGGTTAAAGCAGCTAATTTTTCTTTTAAATCATTAACAATTTGGGCTGCTTCTTCATCAAGCTTTTCTGTTAAATCTACTATTGGAGGTATGTTAGCTATCATAGCATCATACTCCAGATTACTTATTTCTGCAAGGTAATCTTCAAATTCTTTAAAAAATGAACTAAAATCAATTTCACTATTTTTTTCATAAAAAGCATCAGAAACACCTACAACATTATTATAAAGTATAAAGCCTGAATTGAAATTGCCCTTATAATCTATTAATTTTAGAATATCACTGTAGTTATAAGATGAAGGTGTAAATTCCTCTTCTGGAAATACAGCACCGAAGTCATCTATGCCTTTATTAAGTCCTTTAGCAAACATTAACTCCCCATATTGATTTTTTACTTTTTGGGGAATCTCATAATAAGTTAATTGTGGTAAAAAGTATTCTACAACTTTATCTAAATCATTTATTGTATTAGTTAATAAAGGAGCAAAAATCAAGTTGAAATTATGTTTAGAAAATTTATCTCTAAGTTCATCATAATTACTCCTTATGTATTTGTTTAAAGCAATGTTATTTTCCTTTTCAAAGTATATAATACAATTACTTGGCATGCTAAATTTAATGCCAAATTTATATTCCCAGTTGAGAACATTATTTTCTATTATTAAGTTACTTTGATTTTGCATTTAAGTTGTATTTTAAAACAACGAATATAAAAAAAGCTATTTAAAGAAGATCATTTAGTTTATTAAATTTTAGTATTTACAGCCTTTATTAACAGTAAATCAAATATCTTAATAGTTTAGGTAATCAAGATTACAAAAAATGTTATTTTTAAGAAATGAATGTAGAAAAGTAAATTAAAATATGGCTATTATATTATATGATGGTTTAAAGTAGAAATTTGTTTTTACCTCATTTTGAGGGGTAAATGGACTAGCTTACATTCTCAACTTAACTTTCCTTCACTTGAAAAACTAAAAAATCCATTCTTTGTAATAATTAAATGGTCCAATAATGTAACATCTAATAAGTCCGCACATTTTTTGATACTCTTAGTTATAGTAATATCAGCATCACTAGGCTTTAAATTGCCACTTGGATGATTGTGACACAATATTATTCCTATTGCATTACATTTTAATACTACCGCAAAGATTAATCTTAAATCAACAACAGTTCCAGTTCTTCCACCTTTGGATAAAGGATAAATACCTAGTACTTCATTTGCTCTATTGAGTAGCAATATTTTAAATTCTTCTTGTAATTCAATAATGTCTGAATCCCATGAGGATAGAATCAACTCAAATGCTTTTTGGGCATTAGTAATTTTTATATTAGGAGTATTGGCAGTACTATAGGATACTTTTATCTCAGCTACTTCACTGTGTTTTGATTGCATATCTGTTATCATTTTACATAACTTTTAAAACATAAAAATGTCCAAAATTTATATTGTACTATATAGATAGCTTATAAATTTTGGACAAAATTAGATTTGATTAATGAACTAACTGGCCATTTGTTGAGAATGAATTGCCAACAGGGGCTTTAGACATAAACTCTTCAATGGTAGTGTTACTCTTCTCAGGAGAATATTTAGGAGCTTCATGCTCTACATATTCAAATCTGTGTGATAGTGTAATGATTTCTCCTGTTTCCTTAATGGTGTAGGAGTAGTCTTCACAAGCCACTTTCTTCACAGATCCTGGCAGTTCTGTTCCAATTAATGATTGACAAGTTAGCTCATCAAATGTGCATGACATTGATGCTTTTCTTGCAGTCATGTAATTCTTTCCAGTTTCTCGGGATTTAACTATTTCAACCCCGCCTTGTAATTCTAGAGTAAAGAATTCTTTTCCTTCCTCTGTTGTTCTTTTTTGATAGTTTGAAATTCTTACCATTTTTTTCTTGTTTTCTTGAGTTAAACATTTTAGTAACTAAACAATATTTTCTCTGGAGTAACACTTAGCTTTCACCTTAAGTAATTATTTCTAGCCAGATTTATTGTTTAACACAACACCGGAGGGGGCATTGTAATCACTCTGAATTGGTGGGGGTTTTGAGAAGGATGGATTGCGTACAAAAAATTTTATAAAAATTTGAAATACTTTAGTGCCAGTGGCAAATCAATATTAATAATTACACAGTTAATTTTTTTTACAAAAAACTTTACCTAACTATTAAATAGAATTTGCAAAAAGAATAACTAATATACATTTCTAATTTTATTCCTACATTTACGCTTTACAATAAAAAGCCAACAATGTCAGACGAACAGAAGAAATTATTAGAACAACAGCTTTGGGCTATTGCCAACATATTAAGAGGTAAAATGGATGCCGATGATTATAGAAACTATATTCTCGGCTTTATCTTTTTCAAATATCTATCCGAAAAATTAGAAATATATGCTAAAGAAATTCTTGAACCTGATAATTTAAAATATACAGATTTAGAAGAAGAAAAAGACAAAATGTATATTGATGCAGTAAAAAAAGCATGTATCAAAAAATTAGGTTATTTTCTTAAACCATCAGAGTTATTTTCAAGTTTAGCAAACAAAGGGAATAATTTAGTTGATAATGAAACTAATGAGAATGACGAAGCTACTCAATTTTTTATTCTTGAAGACTTAGAAAGAATATTAAACAACATTGAGCAAAGCACAATGGGTACAGAGAGTGAAGACGACTTTGTACGTTTATTTGAAGACCTTGATTTAAACTCTTCTAAACTAGGTAAAACAACAAAAGCAAAAAATGAAATTATTGCTAAAATACTAAATGCACTTAATAAAATTGATTTTCAATTAGAAGATACAAACGCTGATGTTTTAGGCGATGCTTATGAGTATTTAATTGGTGAGTTCGCAGCAGGTGCAGGAAAAAAAGCTGGTGAATTTTACACACCACAACAAGTATCTACAATATTAGCAAAGATAGTTACAACAAGAAAAAAACGATTAAAATCAGTATATGATCCAACGTGTGGTAGTGGTTCGTTATTACTTCGAGTAGCTAAAGAAGTTGAAGATGTTGGTTATTTTTATGGACAAGAGTTAAACAGAACTACATACAACTTAGCTCGAATGAATATGATTTTACATGATGTTCATTACACTAAATTCGATATTAAACAAGGAGATACATTAGAAGACGATTTACACGAAGAATTAAAAGCCGAAGCTATCGTAGCAAATCCACCATTCTCAGCTCAATGGAGTGCTAAACAAATTTTTGCTTCTGATGATAGATTTAGTCAATATGGTAGATTAGCACCTAAAACTAAAGCCGATTTTGCTTTTGTACAACACATGATACATCATTTAGACGATAATGGTATTATGGCTTGTGTGCTTCCACATGGAGTTTTATTTAGAGGTGCAGCAGAAGGTCATATTAGAAAATATTTGATTGAAGACAGAAACTACTTAGATGCTGTTATTGGTTTACCTTCAAATGTATTTTATGGCACAGGTATTCCAACATCAATTTTGGTTTTTAAAAAATGTAGAGAAATAGACGAGGATATTTTATTTATTGATGCTAGTAATCATTTTGAAAAAGTAAAAACACAAAATGTGTTATTGCCGGAACATATCGATAAAATAATTAGCACATATCAAGAGCGTTTAGTTGAGGAAAAATACAGCTACAGAGCTACTTTACAAGAAATAAAGGACAACGATTATAATTTAAATATTCCAAGATATGTTGATACGTTTGAAGCTACTGAACGTATTGATTTAAATGCAGTTACAAATGAATTAAAAGAGTTAGAAAAGGAAATTATAAATACAGATAATACAATTGCAGATTTTTGTAAACAACTAAACATTCAAACACCTTTTTGATATGAATGCATTAAGTCCAAAATTAAGATTTTCTGAATTTAATAATAAATGGAATAAACATATCTTAGGTAAGCTAAGTGATGTTAGAGATGGCACACATGATAGTCCAAAATACGTTGACAAGGGTTATCCTTTAATAACCTCTAAAAATTTAAATGAAAATGGTGTACTTGATTTTAAGAATGTTGAGTTTATAACACAATTTGATTTTGACAATATAAATAGACGGTCAAAAGTCGATAAAGGCGATATAATTTTTGGTATGATTGGAACTATTGGTAATCCTGTATTATTAAATAGAGATGATTTTGCAATAAAAAATGTTGCTTTAATAAAAGAAAAAAATGAACTAAAAAATACATTTTTAATTCAAAACTTAAAGTCTAACCATATATTAAGACAAATTTACAAAGAAAATGTAGGTGGTACTCAGAAGTTCGTTTCTTTAAGTGTAATTAGAAATCTTGAAGTGTTTTTACCATCAATTGAGGAACAAAATAAAATTTCAGTTTTTCTAAGCAATGTTGATAATAAAATTAACCAACTAACAAAAAAGAAAGAACTTTTAGAGCAATATAAAAAAGGCATTATGCAAAAAATCTTTAATCAAGAAATTAGATTTAAAGATGATAATGGTAATGACTATCCTGAATGGTATGAGAAAACTTTAGATGATATTGCCACAATAAACATGGGGCAATCACCAAGTTCTAATTCATATAATATTGATGGTAATGGTCTAATGCTAATACAAGGTAATGCTGATATAAAAGATAGAAAAACAAATCCGAGACAATGGACAAGTCAGCCAACTAAAAAATGTGAAATAGGAGATATTATACTTACAGTTAGAGCACCTGTTGGCTTTGTTTCAAAATCTATTCATAAAGCATGTATTGGCAGAGGTGTTTGCTCTATTAAATCTAAAGATCAAAATAACAATGAGTTTGTTTATCAATTTTTATTATACTTTGAAGATAAATGGGGCAAATTGGAACAAGGCAGCACATTTACAGCCGTTAGCGGTTCAGAAATAAAATCTATTCTTCTTGAAGTACCATCTTTCAAAGAACAAGATAAAATAGCAACATTTCTTTCTTCAATAGATAGTAAAATTAACAGTATAAATATTCAGTTAGAGGGTACAAAAGAATTTAAAAAAGGTTTATTACAACAAATGTTTGTTTAAATAATATATGACTACACAACCAGAACAAGTACTTGAAAATAACCTTGTAAAACAATTACAAGATTTAGGGCATAAATTCGTAAACATCAAAGATGAAAAGGGTTTATATGCTAATCTAAAAACACAATTAGAAAAGCATAATAAAACTTCATTTTCAGATAATGAATTTAACAAAATACTCATTCATTTAAGTAAAGGTAACATCTTTGATAAAGCTAAAACTTTAAGAGATAGTTATGGTTTAAAACGAGATGATAACACTACTTTTTATGTTGAGTTTATCAATCAAAATTTTTGGTGTCAAAACGAATTTCAAGTTTCAAATCAAATAACAATAGAAGGTAGTTATACAAACCGCTATGATGTTACTATTTTAATTAATGGATTGCCTTTAGTTCAAATAGAATTAAAACGTAGAGGTATAGAATTAAAAGAAGCTTTTAATCAAGTAAATCGCTATCATAAACACTCATATAGTGCAGTTAACGGTCTATTTCAATACGTTCAAGTATTTGTTATTAGTAATGGTGTAAATACAAAATACTACGCTAATAATCCTAAACAATCATTCAAGCAAACATTCTTCTGGAGTGATGAAAACAATAAAAACATTACCCAGTTAGAACAATTTACAGCAAGGTTTTTAGATCCTTGTCATATTGCTAAAATCATTACAAAATACATAGTACTTCACGAAAGCGATAGTATTCCAATGGTTATGCGACCATATCAGTATTATGCAGTAGAGCAAATTATTGAGAGAGTTAAAAACAGTACTAAAAACGGCTACATTTGGCATACAACAGGTTCAGGCAAAACGCTTACATCATTTAAAGCAAGTCAAATATTAACTAACAATCCAAAAGTACATAAAGTAGTCTTCGTAGTTGATAGACAAGATTTAGACGAGCAAACAGTAAGAGAATTTAACGCATTTCAAAAAGATAGTATCGACGGAACAGAGAATACAAAAATGTTAGTCAATCAGTTTTTAGATGATACACCTCTTATCGTTACAACTATTCAAAAATTAAATACAGCAATATCAAAAGTTCGTTTCAATGATAAAATGAAACAGCTACAAGATAAAAAGATAGTATTTATTTTCGATGAATGTCATAGAAGTCAGTTTGGAGATACACATAAAAAAATAGTTGATTTCTTTAAAAATCATCAAATGTTTGGTTTTACAGGAACACCAATATTTGCAAAAAATGCAGTAGCCAAAGAAAGCAAGAAAAACACAACAGCAATGTTATTTCACGATTGCTTACATAAATATGTAATTACAGATGCTATTCGTGATGAAAATGTTTTAAAATTCTCTATTGAATATATTGGAAGATATAAAGAAAATGAAAACTCAAAAACCAATGTAGATATAGAGGTTGAAGCTATTGATACAAAGGAGTTAATGGAAAGTCCTAAAAGGCTTGAAGCAATATCAAACTACATTATAAACAATCATTCAAGAAAAACACATAACAGAACATTTACAGCAATGTTTTGTGTTAGTAGTGTTGATATATTAATTAAGTATTACGAGTTATTACGAGCCAGTAAACAAGCAGGAAATCATAATTTAAACATAGCTACTATATTTTCTTTTAATGCCAATGAAGATGATAAAGATGCAAATGGTTTTATTCCAGATGATGAATTTAGCGATACATTACCAATCAATAAACATTCAAGAGATAAATTAGAAGAGTTCATAAAAGAATACAATGCAACTCATAAAACTAACTTTTCTACTAAAGACAGCGAAAGTTTTTTCAATTATAAAAAAGACATTTCTAAAAGAGTTAAGAATAAGCAAATTGATATACTATTAGTAGTAAATATGTTCCTTACAGGTTTTGATAGTAAAACATTAAATACTTTGTATGTTGATAAAAATTTAAAATATCACGGATTAATTCAAGCCTATTCAAGAACAAATAGAATTTTAGACGAGAAGAAATCACAAGGTAACGTAGTAGTGTTTAGAAATCTAAAACAAGCCACAGACGATGCAGTAGCTTTGTTTTCTAATAAAGATGCCTTAGAAACAATTATAATTCAACCATACGAAGAGTATGTAAAAAAATTCAATAAAGCATATAAAACGTTAATGGCTATAACTCCAACAGTTGATAGTGTAAATGATTTAGAAAGTGAAGAGGAAGAAGTAAATTTCGCTAAAGCTTTCAGAGAAATAATAAGATTGCGTAATGTATTATCTTCATTCTCCGATTTTACTTTTGACGATGTTTATATGGAGGAACAAGAGTTTGATGACTATAAAAGCAAGTATCTTGACTTACACGAAAAAATTAAAACTAATTCCCAAAAAGAAAAAGTATCTATTATAGATGAAATTGATTTTGAATTAGAGTTAATCCACAGAGACGAAATAAATGTAGCTTATATATTGAGATTATTAGCTAATCTTAAAAATGCAACAGGAAAAGATTTAGATAAAAAGAAAAAAGAAATTGTAGATGCTTTAGCCGGTGAAACACAATTAAGAAGTAAAAAGGAATTAATTGAAAAATTCATATTAGAAAATTTACCATTAATTGCTGATGATAATGATATAGCAGATGAGTTTAATTCATTTTGGGACATTGAAACAAAAAAAGCATTAGACAACCTTTGTACAGAAGAAAATCTAGATAAAGAAAAAGTAGAAACAATAATTAATGATTATCTATTTACAGAAAGAAAACCAAACGAAGAAGAAGTAATCAACGCACTTGAAAAACAACCAAGTATATTACATCGTGATACAATAGGTGTAAGAATTACTGATAAAATAGTTAACTTCGTCAAAACCTTTATAGACGGTATTAATTGAGATAATTACATAACAATATGAATAGTGAAAGAAATTTATTAAAAAGATTATTAAAAGCGTATCCTGTTAAAGTCTTGAAAGATGTTTTTGATATAACTGGTTTAAGTCAAAACGAAATAATTGAAGAAGTATTAAATACTAATTCTCCTTTAATAGTGAAGAATTTTGCTTTTACAAATTTTACACATTTAAGGCAACACGTATATATTTATAATATTACTGGTGTAATGGATAATACATGGATTTGCGACAATGATTTATTGCACAATCAAACTAATATTACTCCAGCAATTAGAACATTAAATTTACTTTTTAAAGCTACATATAAAGTTTATAATCCCCAAACATCTGCAACGGAGGATGTTTTTTATTATACTCCTGTACAAATAAGAATAATTAATACAAAATTCATTATATCAATAAATATTCAAGAGAGAGATGCAACTAGTTTATTTAAAAGTGTTGTATTTTCAATTAATAAGGATATGATGGATGATGAAATTATAAAATATATAGTTGAGAGAATGCCGTTAACAGCTAGTTTAACAAGGTTAGACATTAACAAAGGTATCAAACAACTTTGGGAAGAAAATTTTATTGATGCAGCATCTGTAAAATATAAAAAAGCAAAGTCTACATCAACAGAAGTAATGGACGAAGAATTTACTTTAAAAACTACTATGCCAGATGTCTATAATGAATTGCAAAATGCACCTTTGCAAAAAAACATATTTAAAATTTTAGAAAGAGAAGATATTATATCACATTTCACCACAGAACCTTCAAATGGTAAGCTTTCTTTTACTAAATTTCCTGAAAACATTAACTCAATACCTGATTTGATAGATTTAATATTAACAAGAAACTGATATGTTTAAAAGTTTATTCAAAAGAAAAGCAGAGATAATTAAAAACACTGATCCCGATAGAATTTATGTCGAGAACATAAGAAGTTTTTTTAACTTACCTTATGGTGTAGCTAAAAAGCTTTGTGATATGGCAGTTAGACAAAACTTCTTCTATAAAAAATACGGTTTGTATTGTAAAAATGATGATTGTAAAAGAATAATCAGTGTTTATGATAATATTGAAGATATACCAAACCAAATTGAATGTTTTATTTGTCAAGCAAATGAAAAAGAGAAATATTCTTTTGATAAAAATGAATTAGAAATTGTTGAATTTTACCAACTAATAGAAAGATGAATATTTCAAAAAGACAAGCAGATGTATATAAGACAATGGCTGATATTTTATTAAAGTGTGTTGTTACTTTAGTTTCACTTAGCGTTTTCGTTTTTATACTGTATAAATTTTTTAATACTGAATGTTCTTGGGAAAGCAAAATTCCTCTTGGTGTTGTTGAAACCATTTTAGCAGGTACACTTTATAAAATGTTTGACCATTTTTTCCCAAAAGCCAATAATTAAACGAATGTTTTTTTGATAAGTATTAAAAATGAAAAAAATCTTATTAGTTTTATTTCTTGTATTTTCATCTATCAATTCAATCAGTCAAACAAAATTAACCATAAAGGTGTTGGTATAAAAGACGGAGATACAGTTGTCGTTTTAGACAGTTTAATTAATCAAACCAAATTAAGGTTAGCAGAAGTAGATTGTCCAGAAAAAAGTCAACCATTCGGCACAAAAGCAAAACAATTCACATCATACCAAATCTATCTTAAAACAATTAAATACGTTGTTACAGATACAGATAGATACGGCAGAAGTATAGCAATGATTTACTACGATACAGACAATAAATACTTATCAACAGAAATAATTAATGCAGGTATGGGTTGGCATTACAAAAGCTATTTTACTTCCAAAGAATTAGCAATATATGAAGATAATGCTAGAAAGAATAAAATAGGCTTATGGGTAGATAGTAATCCTATAAATCCGTCTGATTGGCGTAAGAATTAGTTTTATTATTTTGTTTTCATTAAGTTTGAATGAAAATTAACATTTTTTTTTAATAATAAATCAAAAGTTTAGTTGGAACTAAACAAATTATGTCTAAATTTGCACTTCATAAAATAGAAACCATAAAGGGTAAACAGGTTTTTTCTCAATTAGAAATAAATGGGGTTAAACAGTTAGATGCTTTTGAAAAAGATTTAGTTGGCACAACTTATGAAAGTGAGTTCAAACAATTATTAACTTTAATGGAATATGTTGCAAACAATAAAACTTTACCAGATACTAAATTTAGAGATATAACACCACAAAAAGAAAAAGTTAGAGAGTACGAATTTAAGTCTAAGCATCTACGCATTTATTCAATACAACAATTTGGTGGTAAAATAATTGTGGTAGGTGGTTATAAAAAAGACCAGAAAAAAGATATTAAATCATTTCGTTCTATAAAAAAACAATTCTTAAGTATATAATTAAATTAATTAATAATCAAATGAAAAGAGAAGAGCTTTTAAAAAGTAAAGAATATTGGATTACCAAAATTCAATTAGACTTATTTGAATTGATTAATAAATACATGAAAGAAAACAATTTAAATAAAACTCAATTAGCAACAAAATTAGGTGTTTCAAAAGGGTATATCACTCAAATTTTAAATGGCAATTTTGACCATAAAATAAGTAAGCTTATTGAACTATCTCTTGCTTTTGATAGAGTTCCTGTACTTGAGTATGAAAAAATAAATGATTATTTATTTGATGATTATCATGGTTTACTCGATAAGCAGAGAAAACAAATACAAGTTGTAATAGATTATTCTGATTTACATCTGTTCAAAGAGGGTGATTTTAAATCTTTTTCAAAAAACAATTTTTTAGATAAAACTAGCGTAAAGGATATTTCAGCGGATATTAATTTTAAATTCAATACACCTCTTAAAATAAATAATTGCATTAATTAATTGATTATGTCTAACATAGAATTTTCACTTAGACTTAATAAAGTCAAAATAGACGAATTTAATTTTAAAGAGCCTGATGACAGCTTCATAAATGATTTTAATGAAGAATTTTTAAAAATTGGTCTTGGTCTTAAAATAACTCACAATATAGATGACGAAATAATTGGTATTCATCTTAATATTATATACGATTATATTAATGAAGATGATCATAAAATTATATTAATTGAATTTAAAGGTTTATTTGAATATAAAATTAATGATTTAAAGAATATCATTTCGGATAATAGCAATGGTGGTATCAATATCCCAAATGTTATCTTGGAAACTATTATCGGACTTTCTATTTCTTCATCAAGGGGTATTATAATTGCTAAAACGGCAGGTTCATTTTTAAATAAACTTTACTTACCATTATTTAACCCAAGTGATATAGTTAAAAACCTTTTAAAGAATGAAAATTTAGAAGACAATTAATTAATCTCGTTTGTTTTTAGTTTGTTTTTAGTTTGTTTTTAAACATAATTTTTAATTATAATATTTTTCATAATTAAATGATAATTTTAATATATATAAAT